>DASYCA010000158.1:0-8361 GCA_036500445.1 Burkholderiaceae bacterium
CCGGAAGCTGGACGGTTCTGGCCGCCGAGGACGAGGAGGTTCCGCTGCAGTCCTCGACCACCTCTTCCGGCTCGACGCGTGCCCGGTTGACCACCGTGGTGCTCGGCCACATGAAGGGGACGCGGCTCGCGACGCTTTTGCGCTTCACGTTTTCATCGCGACCCGTTCCCAGCTATCTGGCCTGGACGAGCGTCGAAGGCTGCGACGTGGGCGGCGATCTGACGCTGCGCAAGCAACGACCCTCCGCCAGCGGGTTCAGAACGGAATGCACGGAACTGGCATTCAGCTCGACGCCGCTCGCGGATTCGTCCTCCGCGACGGCCCGCTCGAAGCAATCCCTGGCACGGCTCAACGCGACGATGGCCGGGCCGGCGCTGATCTCCACGCTGAGCCTTTCGGAGCAGCGAAGGGGGTTCATGCGGATGTCCCGATTCGACTGGCCCGGCGCGACGCTGGGAGATGCCGGCAGCCGATCGCTTCAAGACTGGTATCCCGGCGGCATCAGCGGCGCCAATGAAGCCTACGCGGACCAATTGTGGGCGTGGTTCAAGGACTACGCTTCGCGCCAGGCCGATGGCTATCAGAACGATCTCTCGATCGAAGACGGGCCCATCGCCGAATTCGAGCCGGCCTCCGCGCCGATGGTGAAATGACGCGCGATCAGGGCTGCGCCAGCCGGGCGATGCCGGCCGACTCGAAGATCCCGCCCGCGCGCCGGCGCACCGCGTTGAGCATCGCCAGGCCCATCGCCTCGGTGCTCAGCACCTCGTTCGGAAAGGCGCGCCGCGCGAGCGAGAGCAGCGGCCCGGTGAGGGCATAGAAGACGCGGTAGCTGCCGGTCTTCGAGCGGATCCCGTGCAGCGGCTGGATGATGCCGGGCCGGAACAGGCAGACCTTCGCGAAGCCGAGCCTTTGTAAGTCGTTCTCGGTCCGGCCTTTCACGCGCGCCCACATCGTGCGGCCGCGCTCCGTGCCGTCGGTGCCGGCACCGGAGACATAGACGAAGCTCATCCCGGGGTTCAGGCGCGCGAGCGTCGCGGCCGCGGCGAGCGTCAGGTCGTGGGTCAGCCGCGTGTACTCGACCTCGCTCATGCCGGCGGACGAGACGCCGAGGCAGAAAAAGCAGGCGTCGAAACCCTTCAGCCCGGCCTCGGCATCGTGCAGATCGGCGAGGTCCGGCGCCACCACGTGCTGCAGCTTGGGATGCGTCTGCGCCAGCGGCGCGCGGCCGACGGCGTTCACCTGGTTCACATCGGGCGCCGCCAGGCATTCGCGCAGCACGCCCTGGCCGACCATGCCGCTGGCGCCGAACAAAAGGATTTTCATCCCGCCGTTTTACTCCCTCGGGATCTTCGCCTCCGCGATCACGTCCTTCCAGCGCTTCAGGTCCTTCTGGATCAGCGCGGTGACGGCCTTGTCGTCGCCGACCACCGGCTCGAAGCCGAGCTTGCGCAACAGCGCGCTGAGCTCCGGGTCCCGCATCACCGTCATCGCCGCGTCGCGCAGCTGCGCGACGATCGCCGGCGGCGTGCCGGCGGGCGCGAGGATCGCATACCAGATGTCGTGCGTCAGGCCCGGGATGCCGGCCTCGGCCAAGGTCGGCAGTTCGGGCACCAGCGGGCTGCGCTTGTCGCTCAGGATCGCGATGCCGCGCAGCTTGCCGCCCAGGATCTGCTGCGTCAGCGAGGAGGCGCTGGTCAGCACCGCGTTGGTCTGGCCGGCCATCGCGTCGTTGATCGCCGGGCCGGTCCCGCGGTACGGGATGTGCCGCATCTTCAGCGGCGTCTTCAGGTTCAGTAGCTCGCCGAACAGGTGCGGCGAGGTGCCGATGCCGGGCGTGCCGAACGTGATCGGCTCCTTGGCCGACAGCGCGATCAGCTCGTTCAGGTTCTTCGCCGGCAGCCCGGGATAGATGGCCAGCACCAGCGGCGTGGTGGCGATCATCGCGATCGGCGCGAAATCCTTGATCGGATCGAACGGCGCGGTGACGTACATGTTCGGATTGGTCGCGAGGATCTCGTTCGCGAACAGGATCGTGTAGCCGTCGCGCGGCGCGCGCCCGACTTCGGCCGTGCCGATGTTGCCGCCGGCTCCGGCCCGGTTGTCGACCACGACGGCCTGCCTCAGGACGGCCGAGAGCTTCTCGGCGAACGGCCGCGCGACCGCATCGAAGCCGCCGCCGGGCGGAAACGGCACGACCATGCGGATCGGGTGGTTCGGGAAGGCGTCGTCGGCGACGGCCGCCAGCGGCGCGGCGCCGAGCGCGCACGCGAGGCCCGCTGCGGCCGCGCCGACGATCAGGCGACGGCGCGCGCGGGGCGATCTTGCTGTGGTCTCCATGGTCTTGTTCTCCGGTGATTCAGTCGTTCGATCGCTCGAGCTCGCGCAGCACCGCATCGCCCATCTGCACGGTCGAGACGAAGGCTGCGCCGGGGTCGGCGATGTCGCGGGTGCGGGTGCCGGCGCTGACCACGCGCTCGACCGCGGCCTCGAGGAAGTCGGCCTGCTGCGGCAGGTTGAAGGTGTGGCGCAGGCACATCCCGAAGCTCAGGATCGAGCCGAGCGGGTTCGCGACGCCCTGCCCGGCGATGTCCGGCGCGCTGCCGTGGATCGGCTCGTACAGCGCCTTGCGGCCGGTCTCGGCCGGCGCGCTCATCGAGGCCGACGGCAGCATGCCGATCGAGCCGGCGACCATCGCGGCGCAATCGGAGAGGATGTCGCCGAACAGGTTTTCGGTCACCATCACGTCGAACTGGCGCGGGTTGCGCACCAGTTGCATCGCGGCGTTGTCGACGTACAGGTGCGAGAGCTCGACGTCGGAGAAATCGGCCTGGTGCACCGCCTCGACCGTCTCGCGCCACAGGATGCCGTTCTCCAGCACATTGGCCTTGTCGACCGAGCACAGACGGCCATTGCGCGAGCGCGCCAGCAGGAACGCGGCGCGTGCGATGCGGGCGACCTCGCGCTCGGTGTAGACCATCGAGTTGACGACGCGCCGCTGGCCATCGGCCAGGGTCTCGATGCCGCGCGGCGTGCCGAAGTACAGGCCGCCGGCGAGCTCGCGCACCAGGACCATGTCGGTGCCTTCCAGCACGTCGGGCCGCAACGTGGAGGCCGCGGCGAGCGCCTTGATCGCGCGCACCGGCCGCAGGTTGATGAAGAGGTCGAGCTCCTTGCGCATGCGCAGCAGCTGGTCGAATTGGTTGTGTTCGGGGGGGATGGCCGCGTACTCGGGCGAGCCGGTCGCGCCGAACAGGATCGCGTCGCTGTCGGTGACGGCCTTCCAGGTCGCGTCGCGCATCAGGTGGCCGTGGGTCTTCCAGGCCGAGATGCCGAACAGCTCTTCCTGCAGTTCCATGCGCACGCCGCGCTGGGTGCCGAACCATTCGACGACGCGCCGGGTCTGCGCCATGATTTCCGGGCCGATGCCGTCGCCGGCGAGGATGAGAATTTTCTTCACGAGGGGTTGCTCCGTTTGTCGATAGATCCAGGGGTGGGCGGCTTCGTCGTCGCGGCGGAAGGCGTCGATCGCGGCGCGGTCGCGCAGCGTCATGCCGATGTCGTCCAGCCCTTCGAGCAGGCCGGCGCGGCGATCGGCTTCGATCTCGAACGGCAGCACGCGGCCGGCCGGGGTGGTCACGGTGCAGGCCTGCAGGTCGACCGTGATGCGCGGTGCCTCGTCCGCGTTCGCACGGTCCAGCTCTTCGGCGATCGCGGCGACCTCCGCGGCGGGCAGGCGCACCGGCAACAGGCCGTTCTGAAAACTGTTGCCGTAGAAGATGTCGCCGAAGCTGGGCGCGATGATCGCGCGGATGCCCCAGTCGACCAGCGCCCAGACCGCGTGCTCGCGCGAGCTGCCGCAGCCGAAGTTCTCGGCCGCGACCAGGATGCCGGCACCGCGGTAGCGCGGCGCGTTCGGCGCGAAGTCGGCGCGCTCGCTGCCGTCGGGCGCAAAGCGCAGCGCTTCGAGGCAGAACGGGCCGAGCTGGCCGCGCGGGTGCTCGATCAGGCGGTCGATGCGGATGATCTGATCGGTGTCGATGTTGGCGCGCATCAGCGGCGCCGCGATCGCGGTCTCGCGGACGAACGGTTTCATGCGCGCTCGCCCGCGAGGCGGCGCACGTCGACCAGGTGGCCACTCACGGCCGCCGCCGCGGCCATCGCCGGGCTGGCCAGGTGGGTGCGCGCGCCGGGCCCTTGGCGGCCGACGAAGTTGCGGTTCGAGGTCGACACGCTGCGCTGGCCGGGCGGCACCGTCTCGCCGTTGGCCGCGAGGCACATCGAGCAGCCGGGCGAGCGCCATTCGAAGCCGGCCGCGAGGAACGTGTGGTGCAGGCCCTCGGCCTCCGCGCGCCGCTTGGTTTCCTCGGAGCCCGGCACGACCCACGCGCGCACGCCGGCCGCCACCTGGCGCCCGCGCGCGACCTGCGCGGCCTCGCGCAGGTCCGACAGGCGGCTGTTCGCGCACGAGCCGATGAAGACCCAGTCGACCGGCAAGCCGGCGAGCGGCTGCTTCGGCACCAGGCCCATGTACTCGAGCGCGCGCTGCGCCGAGAGGCGGCGTTCGGCGTCGGGCTCGTCGGCCGGGTCGGGCACGTGGCCGTCGATCGGCAGCACGTCCTGCGGGCTCGTGCCCCAGGTGACCTGCGGCGCGATCGCGTTGACGTCGATCACCTCTTCGCGATCGAAGACGGCGCCGTCGTCGGTGGGCAGACCGCGCCAGTACGCGACCGCCCGGTCGAACAGCGCGCCGGTCGGCGCGAACGGCTTGCCTTCGAGGTCCGCATAGACGCGGTCGTCCGGTGCGACCATGCCGATCTTGGCGCCCATCTCGATCGACAGGTTGCACAGCGTGAGCCGCGCGTCGAGCGACAGCGCACGCACCGCGGCCCCGGCGTATTCGACCGCGTGGCCGCGCCCGGCGGCCGTGCCGAGCCGGCCGATCGCGTGCAGGATCATGTCCTTCGCGGTCACGCCGGCCCCCAGGCGCCCGTCGAAGCGCAGGCGCATCGTCTTCGGTCGCCGCTGGCGCAGCGTCTGCGTCGCCAGCACGTGGCCGACCTCGCTCGAGCCGATGCCGAACGCGAGCGCGCCGAAGCCGCCGTGGGTGCAGGTGTGGCTGTCGCCGCAGACGATCAGGCTGCCGGGCAAGGTCAGCCCCTGCTCGGGCCCGACGACGTGCACGATGCCCTGGCCGGGCGAGCCGAGGTCGAACATCCGGATCCCGGTGCGTGCGGTGCCGCGGCGCATCGCGCGCAGCAACCGGCCCCCGGTGGGATAGGTGTCGGTCGTGCGGCCGACGGCGCTGGAGACGGCGTGGTCGGGTGTCGCGAACGTGAGGTCGTTGCGCGCGACGCCGTGGCCCGCGCGCTGCAGGTCGTTCAGGCGCGGGCCGGCTTCGAGGTCGTGGATCAGGTGGCGGTCGACGTGGAGCAGGTCCACGCCGTCGCCCAGCGGCTTGATCGTGTGGGCGGCCCAGATCTTGTCGAACAGGGTCGAGGGGGCGGCGGTGGTCATGGAAACTTGGGGTTGAGAACTTGTCAAATATATTTCGCTGTGCGAAACTTTATGCGCACATCGAAAATTCTGGAGGAAGATGAAAACCGAGTCAACCGGGGAAGCCCCCGACCGCGATTTCGTCACCGCGCTCGCGCGCGGGCTGCAGGTCATCCAGGCCTTCGGCGCCGAATCGCCCGAGATGACGCTCAGCGAGGTCGCGCAGCGCACCGGGCTGAACGTCGCGACGGTGCGGCGCTCGCTGATCACGCTGGAGCAGCTCGGCTACGTGCGGCGGCGCGAGCGGCGCTTCGTGCTCGGGCCGAAGGTGCTCACGCTGGGGGCGAGCTACCTCGAATCGATGAACCTGAAGGAGGTCGCGCAGCATCACCTGATCGAACTCGTCGAGCGCTTCCACGACGCGGCGTCGCTGACCGTGCTCGACGGCTTCGAGGTCGTCTACATCGCGCACGTCCCGTCGGACCAGCGCGTGCGCCACGGCCGATCGGTCGGCTCACGGCTGCCGGCGCACGCCACCTCGACCGGCCTGGTGCTGCTGGCCCACGGCCCGGCCGCGCAACGCGAGCAACTGCTCGCGGCCGCGCCGCTGGCCGCCTACACCAGCCGCACGCCGACGACGGCGAAGGAGCTGCGCAGCCGCTTTGCACACGCGCTGAAAGACGATCACGTCGTCGCCGCCGACACGATCGAATACGGCGCGATCGCGCTCGCGGTGCCGGTGCGCGATGCGCAGGGCCGCGTGGTCGCGGCGCTCAACTGCGCCACCACGACCCGCCTGATCGATGAAGCCGGCATCGTCGCGACGCGGCTCGAGCCGCTGCGCGAGGCGGCCCGCAAGATCGGCCAGATGCTGGACCGCTACCCGGCCCTCGCGCACTCGGTCAGCGCGTGACCTCTTGCCCGGGCACCGGGGGCGCGGGCTGGCCGGCCCGCGGCGCCTCGAGGATGGTGGAGATGTCGTCCCGCGCCGCCTCGAGCTGAACCAGCGTCGCCTGGCTCGCGCTGAGCGGGTCGTGGTTCAGCAACGCGGTCAGGATCGCCTTGTGCCGCGGCAGCGACAGCGCGTGCGTGTCCGGGTGCTTGCTGCTGAGCTTGATCGATTCGCGCAGCGCCAGGTTCAGCATGTTGCCGATGTAGGCCAGCAAGTCGTTGCCGGTGGCCTCGGCGATGCGGCGGTGGAACGCGAGGTCGGGCTCCAGCAGTTCCTCGCGGCTGCGCGCCGCTTCCATTCCCGCGTAGGCCTGTGCGATGCCTTGCAGCTGCGCGTCGCTCGCGACCCGCGCCGCGAGCGCGGCGGCGGCCGGCTCGAAGATGCGCCGCACCGTCATCAGCGTGTCGACGAACTCCGGCTGCGGCCGGTTCTGGATCAGCCAGTACAGCACGTCCGGGTCGAGCAAATGCCATTCGCTGCGCCGCCGCACGACCGCGCCGGCCTTCTGCTTAGAGACGACCAGGCCCTTCGCGACCAGCACCCGGATCGCCTCGCGCAGCACCGGCCGGCTCACCTCGTAGCGCGCCAGCAGCTCGGCCTCCGCGGGCAGGCGGTCGCCGGGCTGCAGCAGCCCCGAGACGATGCGCATGCCCAGGTCGTGGACGATGCGCGCGTGCATGCTCTTGCGCTCGCGCGGCTGGCGGTAGTCGGCGTCGCCGTGGGCGGCTTTGGTGTCCACGAAGTCCTTGAAAGGGGCCAGCGGGGTGCGGTTGCGGCGAGCGTTACCGCGCCGGTTTGCCGTTCGACGTGACGATCACGTTCCACGAGCCCGGCTTGAAGCGCGCCTTCAACTTGTGGCCGTCGATGCTGACCCGGCTGTTCGCGCCTGGTGTCACCGTGTCGGGCGCGTTCATCGTGTTGACCGCCTTCATGTCGTCGTGGTGCAGCTCGATCGCCTCGACCAGCGTCTGCGCGTCGCCCAGGCCGCGCAGCTCGATCGAGATCTCCTGCTCTTCGGTGAGGTGGCGGTTCAGCGCGAAGATCGCGGTCTGGCCGGTCGCGTCGTCGTGCACGACGCAGGCGCACAGGTAGGCGATCTCGGGGAAGGTCGTGGCGGTGTAGCTCGGCGAGCTGATGACCGGGCGCAGCACCCGGCCGCGCGCGAACTTCGACGCGTGCGCGAACGGGAAGAAGATCGTCTGGCGCCACGCCGGCCCGCCCGGCTCGGTCATGATCGGGCCGATCACGTTGACGAGCTGCGCGATGCAGGCGGTCTTCACGCGGTCGGCGTTGTTCATCATCACGATCAGCGCGCCGCCGACCGCGAGCGCGTCCTCGAAGTTGTAGACCTCCTCGATCAGGCGCGGCGCCTGCGGCCAGCCCGGCACGTGGCGGTGCGCCGTCGTGCGGGCCTTGTACCAGACGTTCCACTCGTCGAACGACAGCATGATGCGCTTGTGCGAGTGCTTGCGCGCCGCGACGCTGTCGGCGACCGCGACGATCTCCTTGATGAACAAGTCCATCTTGTCGATGTTGCCGAGGAACTCGGCGGTCGAGTCGTGCGGGTTGTCGAAGTAGGCGTGCAACGAAATGAAATCGACGTTCTCGAAGCAGTGCTCGAGCACGGTGTTCTCCCACGCGCCGTAGGTCGGCATGTCGTGCTTGGACGAACCGCAGGCCGCGAGGATCACCGACGGATCGACCAGCCGCATCAGCTTGGCCGTCTCCTTCGCGATGCGGCCGTACTCGTCGGCCGTTTTCGCGCAGATCTGCCACGGCCCGTCGAGCTCGTTGCCCAGGCACCAGAATTTGATGTCGTGCGGCTGCTCGTAGCCGTGCGAGCGGCGCAGGTCGGACAGCGCGGTGCCGCCGGGGTGGTTGCAGTATTCGAGGAAGTGGCGCGCCTCGTCGGG
>DASYCA010000159.1:0-8626 GCA_036500445.1 Burkholderiaceae bacterium
GCCTTGGCTTCGCCCATATCGCACACGGCCGCGGGGAAGCGGCTCGGGTGCCGTTTGTTCGGGTTCTCAACTTCATGCTCATTCATCGCATCGGCCTGCGCGCGCCCCGCGTCGCGCGTCGCCTGTCTGTTTCCGTTCTGCCGCTTCTCGCGCTTCCCGCGCTGCCTGCGATCGCACAGGTCCAGCTCGATCCGGTCGTCGTCACCGCCACGCGCTTCCCCGAGCCCGCGAGCGATCTGCCGTTCGGCGTCAGCGTGTTGAACGCCGACGCCATCCGCGCCTCCGGCGTCACGACCGTCAACGAGGCGATCATGCGGCTGCTGGGCGTTCCGGGCCGCATCGACTTCTACGGCGGCGGCGACTATTCGCTCGACCTGCGCGCCTTCGGCACCACCTCGGACAGCAACCAGGTCGTGATCGTCGACGGCATCCGCGTCAGCGAGGGCGATTCGGGCGGCACCCGGCTGGCCGGCATCCCGATCGATTCGGTCGAGCGCATCGAGGTGATCCGGGGCAGCGGTGCGGTGCTGTACGGCGAAGGCGCGACCGGCGGCGTGATCGTCATCACCACCAAGGGCGGCCGCGGCGTCGCGCGCCAGAACCAGGCCGATCTGTACGTCGCCGCGGGCAGCTTCGGGCTGCGCGAGGAACGCGCGAGCGCGACCTTGGCGGCCGGCGAGTTCTCGCTCGACGCGAGCGCCAACCACCGCGAAACCGACAACGACCGTGCGAACTTCGCGTCGCGCACCACCGGCGCGTCGCTGGCAGGCCAGTGGGCCCATGACGGGCTGCGTCTCGGCGCGCGCTACGCCTACGACAACCTCGACACCGGCCTGCCCGGCTCGCTGACCGCGGCCCAGTACGCCGCCGACCCGCACCAGACCAGCACGCCGCTCGATTCGGCCAGCATCCGCAACAACCGCGGCGGCGTGTTCGGCGAATTGAAGCTCGGCGACTGGCAGATCGGCCTGGACGCCGGTTGGCGCGACAAGGCGCTGACCAGCCTGAACAGCGGCGCCGCCTTCGACTACGACATCGACGCCAACACCTACGCGTTGCGCGCACGCCATTCGACGACCTTCGGTGCCTACGCCAACAGCTTCATCGCCGGCCTGGACCACGACACCTGGAAGCGCACCGAGCCCGGCGCGTTCGGTTCGGTGGCCAGCCAGCACTCGCTCGCGATCTACGCGAAGGACGAGCTCACGCTGCCGGGCGGCACGCTGCTCAGCGCGGGCTTTCGCACCGAGCGCGTGAAGAAGGACAACAGCAGCGTGCCCGACACGATCGACGAGCATCCGAACGCGTGGGAATTCGGGGTCGTGCAGCCGCTCGGCAACGGCGTGTCGGTGTTCGGGCGCTACGGGCGCAGCTTCCGCCTCGCAAATGCCGACGAATTCGATTTCACGACGCCGGGCGTGAGCCTGCAGACGCAGACCTCGCACGACACCGAGCTGGGCGCGCGCTGGGCCTACACCGGCGGGCGCGCCGAGCTGCGCCTGTACCGCAGTGCGTTGACGCACGAGATCGGTTTCGACCCGAACGCGATCGGGCCGTTCGGCCCGGGTGCGAACATCAATTTCGATCCGACCGTGCGCGAAGGGCTGGAGCTCGAGGTCACGCAGGCGCTCGCCGCGAACGCGAACCTGCGCGTCAACGCGGCGACGCGTCGCGCCCGCTTCAGCGCCGGCCCCTACGACGGCAAGGAGGTGCCGCTGACGCCGCGCCAAAGCGTCTCGGTGCACGCCGACTGGTCGCCCGCGGCCGGGCACCGCATCGACGGCGGCGTCAACTTCGTGTCGTCGCAGAACCCCGACTTCGACAACGCCTGCCGCATGCCGAGCCACACGACGGCCGACCTGCGCTATGCGTACCAGTGGCAGCAGGCGGAACTGTCGATCAGCGCCTCGAACCTGACCGACGTCAAGTACTACACGCAGGCGTTCGGATGCACCGGCGGCGTGGTCTCGGCGATCTATCCCGAGGCCGGGCGCGCGCTGACGGCTGCGCTGCGCCTGCATTTCTAGCCGGCGCGGGTGAGCATGCTGCGCGTCGCCCTGGCCGTGCTGCTGTGCTGGCACGGGCTGGCCGCCGCGCAGGCGGTCGAGCATGACGACCGGGGCGCCGCGATCAGCCTGCCCGCGCCGCCCCGGCGCATCGTCAGCCTGCTCCCCTCGCTGACCGAATCCGTCTGCGCGCTCGGCGCCTGCGATCGCCTGGTCGGCACCGACCGCTTCTCGAACTGGCCCGCGAGCGTCGCCGCGCTGCCCAAGCTCGGCGGCCTCGACGACGCGCAGATCGAACGCATCGCGGCGCTGAAGCCCGACCTCGTGCTCGCCTCGACCTCGGCCCGCGTGATCGACCGGCTCGAGGCCCTGGGCCTGAAGGTCGTCGTGCTCGACTCGCGCAGCCACGACGAGGTGCACCGCTCGCTGATCTTGCTGGCGCGCCTGCTCGCGACCCCGATCCCGGCCGAGCGCGTCTGGGCCCAGATCGAACACGACACGCGCGCCGCCGCCGAGCGCGTGCCGCCCGCGCTGCGCGGCCGGCGCGTCTACTTCGAGATCGACGCGACGCCGTACGCGGCCGGCGCCGGCTCGTTCGTCGGCGAAACCCTGCAGCAGCTCGGGATGCCGAACGCGGTGCCCGCCGAGCTCGGGCCCTTCCCGAAGTTGAACCCCGAATACGTCGTGCGCCTGCAGCCCGACATCATCATGAGCGAGCGGCGCGCGCTCGATGCGATGGCCGAACGCCCCGGCTGGGCCGCACTGAAGGCGTTGAAGACGCATCAGACCTGCGGCTTCCCGAGCACGCGCTACGAGCTGCTGATCCGCCCGGGCCCGCGCATGGGCGAGGCCGCACGCGTGCTCGCGGACTGCCTGGCCGAGATCGCTCGCCGGCGCTAAACCCGCTCGGTCAAATTCCATCTGTTGGAATTGGTGCGCCGCGAAGCGCGCCCCGACGCTCTAAGCTTTGTGCCTCGCCCAACGCGCTGGAGACACCGCATGCCTGCCCCCCGATGCCGCTCGATCGCGACCCGGCTCACCGCGCTGATCGGCCTCGCGCTGCTCGCCGCGACGTCGGCGCTCGCGGCTTTTCCCGACAAGCCGCTGCGGCTGATCGTGCCGTTCGCGCCGGGCGGCGGCACCGATCTGGTCGCGCGCTCGCTCGGCGCGGGGATGGCGAAGGAGCTCGGCCAGAACATCATCGTCGACAACCGCCCCGGCGCCGGCACCATCATCGGCACCGACGCGGTCGCGAAGAGCGCACCCGACGGCTACACGCTCGTGATGGCGACCTTCGCGCACGCGGTCAACCCGAGCCTGCAGCCGAAGCTGCCCTACGACACCGACAAGGCGTTTGCGCCCGTCGCGCTGATCGGCCGCGGGCCGAACGTGCTGGTGGTGCGCGCCGACAGCCCGTACAAGAGCGTGCAGGACGTCATCAGGGCGGCCCGGGCCGATCCGAAGGCGCTGACCTACGCGTCGCAAGGCAATGGCACCTCGGCGCACCTGGCCGGCGAGATGTTCACGAACCTCGCGAAGGTTCATATGACGCACGTGCCCTACCGCGGCGCCGGTCCGGCGCTGACCGATCTGCTCGGCGGCCAGGTCACGATGATGTTCGCCACTGCCGCGGCCGCGACGCCGCTGGTCGCGAGCGGCAAGCTGCGCGCGATCGGCGTCACGAGCGTCGGCCGCTCGGCCGGCTTCAAGAACGTGCCGGCAATCGACGAGCTCGTGCCGGGCTATGCGGTCGAGAGCTGGTATGGCCTCTATGTGGCGGCCGGCACGCCACCCGAGGTGATCGCCCGGCTCAACGCCGCGGCCGCGAAGGCGGCGCACCACCCGGACTTCAGCCGCAAGGTCGAAGAAGAAGGCCTCGTGATCAGCGCCGGCCCGCCGGCCGAGCTCGAGGCCTTCGTGCACAGCGAAGAAGCGCGCTGGAACAAGATCGTCACCGAAAACCACATCAAGCTCGACTGAGCCCTGTCGTAAAGCACCACCCCATGAGCACTTCCCTGATCGACCTGCAAGTCCAGACCGGCATCGCGACGCTGACGTTCAATCGCCCCGACAAACGCAACGCGATGAGCGACGCGATGCGCACCGAGTTCGTCGAGGCGCTCGAGCGCGTCGCGGGCGACAAGGGCGTCCGCGCGCTGGTGCTGACCGGCGCCGGCAAGGGCTTTTGCGCCGGCGGCGACATCTCCGGGATGGAGCGGCGCATGTCGGCGCCGACCGGCGAGATCGCCTTCAACGGCTGGCACCGCCAGCAGGGCGTGCACCACGCGCAATCGCTGCTGCACACGATGCCCAAGCCGGTGATCGCGGCGGTCAACGGCGCCGCGTCCGGCCTCGGCGCGGACACCGCGCTCGCCTGCGACTTCATCATCGCCAGCGAGTGGGCGAATTTCAGCTGGTCCTACATCCACCGCGGCATCGTGCCGGACGGCGGCGGCATGTACTTCCTGCCGCGCCGCGTCGGGCTGGCAAAGGCCAAGGAGCTGATCTTCACCGGGCGCAAGGTCGAGGCGAGCGAGGCCCTCGCGCTCGGCATCGCCGATCGCACCACCTCGGCCGACTCGCTGCTCGCCGATGCGCAGGCCTGGGCGGCCGAGCTCAGCACCGGTTCGGCGACCGCGCTCGCGCTCGGCAAGACGATCCTGAACCAGAGCTTCGAGCTCTCGTCGCCGCAGGTCTTCGCGCAAGGCAGCCAGGCCCAAGGCATCTGCTACACCAGCACCGAGCACCGCGAGGCGGTGATGGCCTTCCTGGCCAAGTCGGCGGCCAAGGCATGAGCCACGTGGACGCCGCGATGAACACGCCGATCGACGCCCTGTCCCGTTTGATGAAGCCGCGCAGCGTCGCGGTCATCGGTGCCTCGGCCGATGCCGCGAAGACGGCCGGCCGACCGGTGTCGTACCTGGTGAAGCACGGCTTCGCCGGCCCCATCTACCCGGTCAATCCGAAGGTCGAGCGCATCGGCGCCCTGCCCTGCTACGCCGACATCGCATCGCTGCCCGAGGTGCCCGACGTCGCCATCGTGCTGCTCGGCGCCGAGCGAGCGCATGTCGCGGTGCGCGAACTGGCGGCGCGCGGCTGCGGTGCGGCGATCGTGCTCGCGAGCGGCTACTCGGAGACCGGCGAGAAAGGCGCGCAGCGCCAGCGCGAGCTGATCGAGGCCGCGGGGACGATGCGCCTGCTCGGCCCGAACACGATCGGCCTCGTGAACCTGAGCGACAACATCGTGCTGTCGGCCAGCGGCGCGCTCGAGATGGACCGCTTCCCGGTCGGCGCGATCGGCGTGGTCTCGCAAAGCGGCGGCATCCTGGGTTCGCTGTTGTCGCGCGCCGCGGCGCGCGGGATCGGCCTGTCCAAGCTGATCTCGACCAGCAACGAGGTCGACCTCGAGCTCTCGGACTTCATCGACCACCTCGCCGACGACGACGCGACGCAGGTGATCGCGCTCTACGTCGAGGCCGTGCGCCATCCCGACAAATTCCGCGCGGCGACCTTGAAGGCGGCACGCGCCGGCAAGCCGGTCGTCGCGTTCAAGATCGGCCGCTCCGAGGCCGGCGCGCAGGCCGCCGTCTCGCACACCGGCGCGCTGGCCGGCGCCGACCGCATGTACGACGCGCTGTTCCGCCAGACCGGCGTGATCCGTGCGCAAAGCTTCGCCGAGCTGCTGGACATCCCGGCCGCGCTGTCGACCGGCCGCGTGCTGCGCGGCAAGCGCGTCGCGATCCTGACCTCCACAGGAGGCGCCGGCACGCTGGTCTCCGACAGCCTGGGCGTCGCCGGCTTCGAGACGCCCGCGCCCGATCGGCCGACCGCCGCGGCGCTGCGCGCGCTGCAGACCGGCGACCACGCGGCGCTCGACCGCAACCCGATCGACGTCACGCTCGCCGGCCTGCAGCCCGACCTGCTGCGCGGCGCGATCAAGGCCTTGCTCGCGAGCCCGAGCTACGACGCGCTGGCGATCGTCGTCGGCTCATCGGCGCTCGCGATGCCCGAGCTGATGGCCGGCGCGATCCAGGACTGCCTGCCGCTGTCGGACAAGCCGGTGATCGCGTTCGTCAGCCCGCACGCGCCCGAAGTCGGCACCCTGCTGACGCAACGCGGCGTGCCCGCGTTCGCGGCACCGGAGAGCTGCAGCGCGGCGCTCGCCGGGATGCTGACGACGAGCCGCTGGAAGGCGCCGCGCTCGTGCCCGACGACCCATTCGAAGGTCTCGATCGACGACCTGCCCGCGGGCCCGCTCGACGAGGCGCAGGCCAAGCAGCTGTTTGCGCGCTTCGACGTGCCCTGCGCGCGCGAGTTCATCGTCCAGACCCCGGAACAGGCCGAGCGCGCGGCGCGCGAGATCGGCGGGCGCGTCGTGCTGAAGATCCTGTCGGCCGAGATCACGCACAAGAGCGACGTCGGCGGCGTCGCGGTCGGCTTGACGGTCGAGCAGATCGGCGCACGCCTCACCGCGATGGCCGCCGAGGTCGCGAGCCGGACCGGCGTGCGGCCCGAGCGCTTCCTGGTGCAGGAGATGATCGCGGGCGGCACCGAGCTGATCCTCGGGCTGCACCACGACCCGCTCGGCACCGCGATCCTGCTCGGTGCGGGCGGCGTCAGCGCCGAGCTGTTCAAGGACACCGCGATGCGCATGCTGCCGCTGACCGGCGGCCTGAGCCGCGACGACGCGTTCGAGATGGCGCGCGAGCTGAAGAGCTGGCCGCTGCTGGACGGCTACCGCGGCCGGCCGAAGGCCGACGTCGAGGCGCTCGTGACCGCGATCGTCGCGTTCTCGCAGATGGCGGCGCGGCTCGGCACGCGCCTCGTCGAGGCCGAGATCAACCCGGTCTTCGTGCTGCCGGCCGGCCAGGGCGTGCGCGCGGCCGACGGCGTCGCGGTGCTCGGCAACCGACAATGACGCCATGACCATCACCGACCCCCACGCCGCTGCCTTCATCGACGAGCTCGACCGCGAGGCCGAGCGCCACGACGTCCCGGTCGACGGCGGCCACGTCACCTGGCGCCGCTTCGGCGACGGCCCGCCGCTGGTGCTGCTGCACGGCGGCCACGGCCGCTGGACCCACTGGGCGCGCAACATCCGCCCGCTCGCCGCGCACGCCAGCGTCTGGGTGCCCGACCTGCCCGGCTATGGCGACTCGAGCACGCCGCCCGCGACGACGCACGAGGCGCTCGTCGACGCGACGCGCCAGTCGCTCGATGCGCTGGTCGGCACCGGCACGCCGATCCACCTGGCCGGCTTCTCGTTCGGTGGCCTGACCGCGGCGGCCCTCGCCGCGCGGCGCGGCCACGTCGCGCGGCTCGGTTTGTTCGGCCCCGGCGGCCACGGCGGCGCGCGGCGCCCGCGCGGTGCGCTGAAGGTCTGGCGCGACGCCGCCGACAGCGGCGACGCGGCCGCGCTCGCCGAGGTGATGCGCCACAACCTGCTGATGCACATGCTGCACGACCCGGCCTCGGTCGACGCGCTCGCGATGCGCATCCACACCGAGGCCTGCCTCGCGACGCGTTTTCGCAGCCGGACGATCTCGCTCGCCGGCGGCCTCGCGCGCTGGCTCGCGCAATACCCCGGCCCGCTGTTGCTGGCCTGGGGCGAGCACGACGTGACGGCCGTGCCCGAAGACGCGCTGCGCGCGATGGCGCAAGGGCGCAGCGACTGCCGGACCGTGCTGGTGCGCGGCGCTGGCCACTGGCTGCAGTACGAGCGGGCCGATCAGGCCAACGAGCTGCTGCTGTCGCTGCTCGCGGCCCGCGCCTAGGAATCGCTCCGCGGACGGCTCAGGGTGAAGGTCTCGAACGGCGCCAGCCGGCCGTCCGGGCCGACGACGTCGTGGTACGTGACCTTGATCGTCGTGGTCTGGCCGGGGCCCGCGCCCGGGTCGACGTCGAACGACGCGAACCCGTACGCGTGGGCCGCGTTGCGCACCGCCGACCAGGGGGCCAGTTCGGTCACGTAGACCGGCGGGCGCTTGCCGGTGACCGGATCGGGCGCGCCGACCGAGGTGATCACGCGGCATTGCGGCGGATCGAAGAACAACTCGTTCGACGCCAGCGAGGTGCCGCCGCCGCCGATCACCATGTGCACCGTGCCCTTGCGGGTGTCGATCGTGTCGGTCGCGGTCGCCGCCGCGATCGGCGTCAGGGTCGCGTTCGGCTGTTGGCCTCGCAGCGGGTGCGAGCGCTCGTAGTGGTGCTCGTGCCTGCACACCACCAGGTCGACGCCGTGGCGGTCGAACAAGGGCATCCATTCCTCGCGGATGCCGAGGTCCGCGCCGTTGAATTTGTCGGCGGTCGAGATCGCGACCTGGTGCATGCAGACGACGAGCCAGTCGATCGAGCGGTCGCGCCGCGCCGCCGCCAGCTCCTTCTCCAGCCAGGCCTTCTGGGCCCCGGCCGAATAGCCGCGCACGTAGGAATTGCCGCCGTCCTGGTAGGCGACGTCGTCGTTGGCGATGCTGATCACGCGCACCGAGCCCGCGCTGAACGCGTACCAGAGCCCGCGCGTCAGCTCGGTCTGCCCGGCCGCCTCCGGGACCGAGAAATAGGTCTGGTAGGCCTGGTAGCCGATCGGGCCGTTGCCGAGCTCGTTCTCGTGGTTGCCGGGC
>DASYCA010000160.1:0-6452 GCA_036500445.1 Burkholderiaceae bacterium
CGATAGGCCAGGCCGGCCTCCAAGTGCAGCGCCGCGCGCGCCCCGAGCAGGATGCTGACGCTGATGCAGGCGGCGACCAGCATGTCCAGGTTGGCGTACTGCGACGCGCCGAAGAAGAGCGGCTGCGTCGCCAGCACGAGCGCGGCCATCCGCGCGCTGCGCTCGCCGAGCCACTCCCGCAGCGCGAGGTAGAGAACGGCGACCGTCGTCGCGCCACCCAGGATCGACGCGCTGCGCGCCGCCCATTCGTTCGGCCCGAGCAGCTCGAGCGCGGCCGCGGTGATCCAGTAGAACAGCGGCGGCTTGTGGAAGAACGGCAGGCCATCCAGCGTCGGCGTGACCCAGTTGCCCGAGCGCAGCATTTCCCACGCGACCCCGACGTAGCGGCCCTCGTCGGGCAGCGCGAGCGGCCGCAGCCACGCCAGACCCGCCAGCCACGCGAACGCCAGCAAAAACATCGTCAAGGCCGGTCGACTGGCAAAGCGAGGAACGCTCAGCGGCGCAGGGGAATAGAGCAGTCGATTCATCGAAGGCGGTCACCAGCCAGGCAGGGACCGTCCATTCTGTGGATGAAGACTTAGGAGAGTCTTAGTTCGAGCAGCAGGGGCATCGGATCCCGCTATCCTTGCCCGGCAAAGAAGTGCAAACACCATGCCCTCGACCCTTTCGCCTCCCGCCGTGCTCGAGCTGATCGGGCGCACGCCGCTGGTGAAGGTCACGCGCTTCGACACCGGCCCGTGCACGCTGTTCCTGAAGCTCGAATCGCAGAACCCGGGCGGCTCGATCAAGGACCGCATCGGCGTCGCGATGATCGATGCGGCCGAGCGCGACGGCCGGCTCCGGCCCGGCGGCACCGTCGTCGAGGCGACCGCCGGCAACACCGGGCTGGGCCTGGCGCTGGTCGCGCGCGCGAAGGGCTACCGCGTCGTGCTCGTCGTGCCCGACAAGATGGCGACCGAGAAGGTGCTGCACCTGAAGGCGATGGGCGCCGAGATCCACTTGACGCGCTCGGACGTCGCCAAGGGCCATCCCGAGTACTACCAGGACCGCGCCGCGGCGATCGCGGCATTGATCCCCGGCGCATTCTTCGCCGACCAGTTCAACAACCCGGCCAACCCGCTCGCGCACGAGACGAGCACCGGCCCGGAGATCTGGGAGCAGATGGGCCACGACGTCGATGCGATCGTCGTCGGTGTCGGCTCGTCGGGCACCTTGACCGGCCTCACGCGCTACTTCCGCGGCGTGCGGCCCGAGCTCGCGTTCGTGCTGGCCGACCCGGTCGGCTCGATCCTGGCGGAGTACACGCGCAGCGGCGTCGTCGGCCAGGCAGGCTCATGGGCCGTCGAAGGGATCGGCGAGGATTTCGTGCCGGCGATCGCCGACCTGAGCGGCATCCGAGCCGCGTACTCGATCCCTGACGAGGAGAGCTTCGGCAGCGCGCGCGAACTGCTGAAACGCGAGGGCATCGCCGGCGGCTCCTCGACCGGCACGTTGCTCGCCGCGGCGCTGCGCTATTGCCGCGAGCAATCGGCGCCGAAACGCGTCGTCAGCTTCGTCTGCGACACCGGCACGCGCTACCTCTCGAAGGTCTACAACGACAACTGGATGATCGACCAGGGCCTGCTCGCGCGCAAACGCTTCGGCGACCTGCGCGACCTCGTCGGGCGCCGGCCCGAGGACGGCAGCGTCGTCAGCGTCGCGCCGTCCGAGACGCTGCTGACGGCGTTCCAGCGCATGCGCCTGGCCGACGTCTCGCAGCTGCCGGTGCTCGACGGCGAGCGGCTGGTCGGGTTGATCGACGAATCGGACCTGCTGTTCGGCGTGCACGCCGACGCCGAACGTTTTCGCCTGCCGGTCGCCAGCGCGATGACCGACGCGCCGCAGACGATCTCACCGGGCGCGAGCCTGGCCGAGCTCGAAGCGGTGCTGGGCCGCGGCCACATCGCGATCGTCGCCGATGCCCAGGGTTTTCACGGGCTGATCACGCGCTACGATCTGCTGAACCACTTGAGAAGGACGATTGCATGAGCCTGCCCCCGAAGGACACGACCGGCCTCGGCTTCGACACCCGCGTGATCCACGCCGGGCAGTCGCCCGACCCGACGACCGGGGCCATCATGCCGCCGATCTACGCGACCTCGACCTATGTGCAATCCAGCCCCGGCGTGCACAAGGGCTACGACTACGGCCGCTCGCACAACCCGACCCGCTTCGCGTTCGAGCGCTGCGTCGCCGATCTCGAGGGCGGCGCCCAGGCGTTCGCGTTCGCGTCCGGCCTGGCTGCCATCTCGACGGTGCTCGAGCTCGTCGACGCCGGCTCGCACGTCGTCGCGAGCGACGACCTCTACGGCGGCAGCTTCCGCCTGTTCGACAAGGTGCGCCAGCGCAGCGCCGGGCTGCGTTTCAGCTACGCCAACCTCACCGACCCGGAGAACCTGCTGGCCGCGCTGCGCCCCGAGACGAAGCTGGTCTGGATCGAGACGCCGACCAACCCGCTGCTGCGCCTGGCCGACCTGCGCGCGGTCGCCGAGATCTGCCGCGCGCGCGGCATCGTCACGGTGGCCGACAACACCTTCGCGAGCCCGTACGTGCAGCGCCCGCTGGAGCTCGGCATCGACGTCGTCGTGCACTCGGTGACGAAATACCTGAACGGCCACTCGGACGTGATCGGCGGCATCGCCGTCGTCGGCAAGGACGCCCACCTCGAACCGCTGCGCGAGCGCCTGGCCTTCCTGCAGAACTCGGTCGGCGCGATCGCGAGCCCGTTCGACAGCTTTCTCGCACTGCGCGGCGTCAAGACGCTCGCGCTGCGGATGCAGCGCCACTGCGCCAGCGCACTCGATCTCGCCGAGTGGCTGCAGAAGCAGCCGCAGGTCGCGCGCGTGCACTACCCGGGCCTCGAATCGCACCCGCAGCACGGCCTGGCCAAGCGCCAGATGCGCGGCGGCTTCGGCGGCATGATCTCGCTCGACCTGCGCAGCGATCTCGCCGGCGCGCGGCGCTTCCTGGAGGCGGTTCGGATCTTCGCGCTGGCCGAGAGCCTGGGCGGCGTCGAGAGCCTGATCGAGCACCCGGCGATCATGACCCACGCGACGATCCCGGCCGAGACGCGCGCCGCGCTCGGCATCGGCGATGCGCTGGTGCGGCTGTCGGTCGGCGTCGAGGATCTGGAGGATTTACGAGCCGACCTGAAGCAGGCGCTTGCGCGGGTCTGAGCGGGTCTGAGCAGGCCTCGGGGGCTCAACCGGATTGAACTCAGGGTTCGGGCCGCCGCAACCCTGGGCACCGCGCCGGCCTCTAGACTGGGGCCATTCTGGCGACACAAGGACGACCGCGATGCCCACCCCCCGACTGCCCGTGTTCTTCGTCTCCCACGGCGGTGGCCCGTGGCCGTGGATGATGGCGCAGACGAACGGCGCCTACGACAAGCTCGCCGCGTCGCTGCGCGAGATGCCCGCGCAGATCGGGCCCGCGGCGAAGGCCTTGCTGGTGGTCTCCGCGCACTGGGAAGAGCGCGAGTTCACGCTGATGTCGAACCCGCATCCGCCGATGCTGTACGACTACGGCGGCTTTCCGGAACACACCTATCGGGTGAAGTACGGCGCGCCGGGGTCGCCGGAGGTCGCGCAACGCGTGCATGCGCTGATCGAAGGGGCCGGGATGAACGCGCGCTTCGATGCCGAGCGCGGCTTCGACCACGGCACGTTCTCGCCGCTCGCGGTCGCGTTCCCGGCCGCGGAGCTGCCGGTGCTTCAGCTGTCGTTGAAACAAGGCCTCGATCCGGACGACCATCTGGCGCTCGGCCGCGCGCTCGCGCCGCTGCGCGAGGAGGGCATTGCGATCATCGCCAGCGGCTTGAGCTACCACAACCTGCGCGCCTTCGGCCCCGCGGGCAGTGCGCCGTCCAAGGCCTTCGATGGCTGGCTGCAGGAACGTGTGGTCGGCGCCAATGCCGCGGATCGGGCCGAGGCGCTGCGCAACTGGCGTGCCGCGCCGGCCGCGCGCCAAGCGCATCCGCGCGAGGAACACCTGCTGCCGCTGATGGTTGCGGCCGGTGCAGCCGGCGACGATGCGGCCCGCTGCGTCTATCACGAAGACGACTTCTTCGGCGCGCTCGCGGTGTCGAGCTTCCAGTTCGGCTCGATCTGACGGCTCTGGCGGCCCACCGGCTCAGGACGGCCGGCGCTCCACCTTCTGCGCCTGGTGATGCTTGTTGACGCGCTCGGCCGCGATCAGCATGTCGCGAAACGCCTGCCGGGACAAGCCCGCCGTGGCCTGCTGCGGCGTCGCGGCGACGTCGCCCGGGTCGGGCCTCGGATTGGGCGCCGGGGTCTTCGTGGGTGCTGCTTGTTGCTTCATCGGTACTGCTCCTGGATTGCCTTCAAGCAGCTTAGGGTTAGCGCCTAGCCTCGACAACCCCGAAATGCGGGTATTCGTGTCAGACAAGGCCGCGCCCGAGGCCGCGGACCGACGAGATGCACACCTCGCCCTAGAATCGATTTCGCCCCGGCCAGCCCTGAGACCCACCATCGATCCCTCTCGTTTGCGAACGCCGCGCTGGCACGACATCGGCGCCGGCCTGTGCGTCGCCGGATTGCTGATCCCCGAAGCGGTGGCGTATTCGGGCCTGGCCCGTTTGCCCGCCGCCCATGCGCTGGCCGCGACGCTCGCGGGGCTGGCGATCTACGCGCTGTTCGGCGGCAGCCGGTTCGCCATCGTCGCGCCGACGTCGTCGACCGCGACGCTGTCGGCCGCGGCGGTCCTCTCGGCGACCGGCACGGCCGGCGCGGCGAATCCGGCCGCCTACGCACAGGCCGTGTTCGCGCTCGTGTTCGCGGCCGGCGCGGTGTTGATGGTGCTCGCGTACGCACGACAGGGCCAGCTGTCGGCGTTCGTGTCGCGCCCGGTGCTGCGCGGTTTTGCGTTCGCGCTGGCCGTCACGATCGTGATCAAGCAGCTCCCCGACGCGCTCGGCGTCGCGCTGCCGCCCGGGACCGCTTCCGATCCGCTGCACATGCTGCTGGCGCTTGCCGGCCATCTGCACGAATGGCACCTGCCCAGCATCGGCGTCGCGCTGGCGGCGGGCGTCGCGATCGCCGCGCTGCGGCGCTGGCCGCAGGTTCCGGCCTCGATGCTCGTGATCGCGGCCGCGATCGCCGCCGCGCACTGGCTCGGGCTGAAATCGCTCGGCGTCGCCGAGGTCGGCGCCTTCGAGCGCCCGTCGCTGCGCCCGCAGTGGCCCCAGTTGCCGTTCGACGAATGGATGCACGTCATCGAGCTGGCCTTCGGCCTGGTGGTGCTCGTGTTCGCGGAATCGTGGGGCAGCATCCGCAGCCTGGCGCTGGCGCGCGGCGACACGCTGGACGCGAACCGGGAGATCATGGTGCTGGGCGCCTGCAACGTCGCGTCGGCGCTGGTGCAAGGCTTGCCGGTCGGCGCAGGGTTTTCGGCGACGTCGGCCAACGCGGCCGCCGGCGCCACCAGCCGCTGGGCCGGCGTGGTGGCGCTGGCCGTGATCGCGGCGGCGCTGCTGGCCGCGCTGCCCGCGCTGCACCTGCTGCCCAGGCCGGTGCTGGCGGTCGCGGTGATCAGCGCGCTGTGGCATGCCCTGAACCCGCAGCCCTTGCTGCAGGTCTGGCGCATGAACCGCGACCGCATGCTGGTGGTCGCGTCGGTCGCCGCCGTGCTGGGATTGGGCGTGCTGTACGGCATGTTGACGGCGATCGCGCTGTCGCTGCTGGGTGCGCTGCGGCGCTTCAGCCAGCCGGTGATGCACGAACTCGGCGAGCTCGGGGCGACGCGCAATTTCGTCGTGCTGGACGAGCACCCCGAGGCGGCCGCCATCCCCGGGCTGCTGGTGCTGCGCCCGGAGGAGCCGCTCTTCTTCGCCAGCGCCGAGCGCGTGACGGCCGGGGTCGCACGCCGCGTGCTGGGCCGCGACGCGGCGCGCACGGTGGTGCTCAGCCTCGAGGAAAGCTCCGACCTGGACAGCACGTCGGTCGAATGCCTGATCGAACTCGATCGGCGGCTGAGCGGGGCCGGGCGCCGCCTGGTGCTGTCACGCACCAAGGATCCGGTGCGCGCGCTGCTGATGCGCTGGGACCCGGCCGGCGTGGGCGCAGAGGATCGCTTGTTCTGGAGCGTCGCCGACGCGGTGCAGGCCCAGGCGCCGCGCTGAGCCTTCAGGGCACGAATCGATAGCCGATGCCGGTCTCGGTGACGAGGTGCCGCGGCTGCGAGGGATCGGCCTCGATCTTCTTGCGCAGATTGCCCATGTAGACGCGCACGTAGTGGGCATCTTCCGAGTGGCTCGGGCCCCACACCGCGTGCAGCACCTGGCGATGGGTCAGCACGCAGTGCGGGTGCGCCGTCAGGTGCGTCAGCAGGCGGTATTCGATCGGCGTCAGGTGCAAGGGCTCGCCGGCGCGCTCCACGCTGCGCCGCTTCAAGTC
>DASYCA010000161.1:0-3180 GCA_036500445.1 Burkholderiaceae bacterium
TGGGCGTCGCCATCGAGGCCGTGCAGGCGGATCAGCGCGAGCGTATTCTCGCGCACCTCGCGGTCGAGCGCCTCGGCGAGCGCCTTCTGCGCCAGCGCGGCCGGCGACTCCTCGGCCTTGCCCAGCCCCATGCCTTGCGCCACCGCGGCGCCGACGCCGCGCAGCCGCGCCTTCAGCCCGCGCGCGTCGCTCAGCACTTCGCGCGCCGCCGCGATGCGCGCGAGGCTCTCGGCGAGCGAGTGCATCGCCGCGTCGAAGGTCTGCTCGCGCCGCGCGCGCCACACGCCGCGCAGCCGGGTCATCGCGTCGCGCGGCGCGCCCTCGCCGAGCACCGATTCGATCGCGCGCAGCAAGGTCAGCTCCTGGACCCAGCAGCGCGCGAACGCGTCCAGCGGCAGCACCGCGCGCACCGGCGCGTAGGCCTGCAAATGCACACGCCAGCGGCCCAGCTCGGCCTCCTCGAGCGCGGCCTCGCGCGGCGCGCCGAGCTGGTTCAGCAGCACGATCACCGGCTTGTTCACCCAGCCGAGGATCTCCATCTCCGGCCGCACATAGCCGGCGGCTTCGGGCGCCTCGGCGGCGTTGACCAGATAAAGCACCACGTCGGCCTCGTCGCGCACATTGCGCAGCGCCTGCTGGCTGGCCCAGAACGGGCGGTCGCGCCAGCGGTCCCAGACCGTGGTCATGAACCAGCCGAGCGGGTTCGAGCTTTCGCGCAGGCGCTTCGCCAGGCGGATGCTGTCGCCGAAGCCGGGCGTGTCCCAGAGCTCGAGGCGGTCGCCCTCGGGCGTTTCGGCGAGCGTGAAGACGTCGGCGAATTCGGTCACGTGCGGTGCGTCGCGGACGACGCCGACATCGCGGCCGAGCAGCGTGCGGGCGAGCGTCGTCTTGCCGGCGTTGGTGTGCGAGACCAGGGAGAGGCTTATTTTTTGAGGCATGTCGCGGCGAGAAGACGGGTTCGGTGCGGGAGCGTCGGAGGCGATCACCCCGGCGCGTCGGACAACAAGAGTTGCTCGTTGCAGGGTACCCGAGTTGGCGCGCCAGGCGTTCCAATGGAACAGCACTTCCAAGGAACGCCGATGACGACAATCCGCAAGGGGCAGGCGCCGGCCCAGCTCAGCCGCGACGAGTTCGGCGCACGGTTCCGGGCCCGCTTTTACGACCCGGCGTTCCAGACCGAACGCGACGCGATCGCCCGCCTGGAGGAGATCGCGTGGGGCGCGTTCAGCGACGAACGCAAATCGCCGGTCACGCGGGCGGCCGGTCGCGGCTTTGCCGACCCCACCTACGAGGTCTCGGTGCAATGGCTGGACACGCGCCAGCGCCTGAAGGCGGCGCAGCGCCGATTCGCCAGCGCGGCCACGCCCTCACGCATCCTGCTGATCTGCGGCAGCGCGCGCAACGACGGGACCTGCCCCGGCGAGATCTCCAAGACCTGGCGCCTGACCGAGATCGCACGCGAGGTCGTCCAGGCACAGGGCATCGAGGCCGACGTGCTGGACCTGAGCCTGCTGAGCTCGGAGTACGGCCGCGTGATCCACCCGTGCAAGGGCTGCGTGTCGACCGCGATGCCGCTGTGCCACTGGCCCTGCAGCTGCTATCCGAACCACTCGCTCGGCCAGGCCGAGGACTGGATGGCCGAGATCTACGAACACTGGGTCGGCGCGCACGGCGTGATGATCCTCGCGCCGACCTACTGGTACCAATCGCCGGCCGTGCTGAAACTGATGATCGACCGGATGGTCTGCGCCGATGGCGGCAACCCCGATCCGAGTTCGACGCACGGCAAGACCGTCGCGCAAGCGAAGCAGATCGAGGAACAGGGCTGGGACTATCCGAAGCACCTCGCGGGCCGGGCCTATGGCGTGGTCGTGCACGGCGACGTCGCGGGCGTCGAATCGCAGCGCCGCGCCCTGAGCGACTGGCTCGACTGGATGGGGCTGATCGACGCCGGCTCAGCCTCGAAGCTGGACCGCTACATCGGCTACTACGAGCCCTACTTCGACAGCCACGACACGCTCGACCGGGATCAGGCCGTGCAGGACGAGGTGCGCAATGTCGCGCGCGCGCTGGCGAATGCGGTCAAGGAACTGAGGGCTGGCCGGCTGTCGCAACCCGACCGCGGCGTGCAGCCGCCGCGGCCGAAGTGACTCACGCGACCGGCGCGCCGACCGGGCTGCGGACCGCCAAGGTCAGGCCGCGCACGCCGGCCTCGTCGGGTGCCTCGGCGTTGATGAACACCGGCGTCGTGCCGAGCGCGACCGCGAGCACGCGCCAGGCGTCGCGGCGCTGCGCGAGGCGCGCGGCGTCGGCCTTGAAACGGCGCGCGAACGCGGTCTCGTCGATCAGCACGATCGTCGGCACCGCGCGCGCGAGTTCGCGCGCGACGCGGCCCTGGTTCTCGAGCTCGGGCGTCGCCGCGAGATCGAACAGCGCGACGCCCAGGGTCGTGCCGGCCGGCGGCCGCGGCATCGCGGCCGCGTCGTCCTCGGCGCCGAACGCGAGCGTCGCGCCGAACTCCAGCTGCGCGTTGTCGCCGAGCGCCTTCGCGATCAGCTTGCGCAACGCGACCTGGGTCGGCTCGCCCGGCGTGCTCGCATACGGCAGCACGAAGACACTCGCGACCTCGCCCTGGCGCGCACGGGCCAGGGCCTGGAAGTACGGCGTCTGAAGCGGCAGCGCGATGCGGCGCGCGAGCCATTGCGCACGCAGCGCGCCTAAAGCCGCGAGCACCGTGCGCGGCAGCACGACGACGAGCGCCAGCGTCAGCGCGAGCAAGTGGATCCACGGCGCGGCCGGCGCGCCCGCCTCGGCCGCGCCATGCACCTCGCGCATCGCGGCGAACGCCGTGGCGTCCGGCATCGTCAGGCCCGACAGCGCGAGCGCCGGCGCCAGCAGCGTTTTCAAAACCGCGTGCGCATTGACGGCGCTCAGGAAGGTGCTCTCCCATCCGGCGCGGTAGTCGAGCACGAGGCCGCGCAAATACAGGCCCGCGATCAGCCCGAGCCCGAGCGCCGCGGCGGCCGCGTGCAGCAGCGTCGCCGCGCGCGCGGCCGACAGCGGCGCG
This sequence comes from Burkholderiaceae bacterium, assembly GCA_036500445.1. Classification (GTDB taxonomy): domain Bacteria; phylum Pseudomonadota; class Gammaproteobacteria; order Burkholderiales; family Burkholderiaceae_C; genus LMDS01. The sequence goes on from DASYCA010000161.1 coordinate 3,068, forward strand.
CTGACGCGCAGCCACTCGGCCGCGAATCCCTGCAGCGCCTTCGCACTGCCGCCGCCGGTGGCCCCGACGATGCCCGAGCCCGGTAATCGGCGCCCCACGCGCAGCAATCGCGT
>DASYCA010000162.1:0-1594 GCA_036500445.1 Burkholderiaceae bacterium
CCGCTCCCACTCGAGCAGTTGCCGCAGCACCGCCTTGCGCGCCTCGGCAATGCGCGCCTGCTGCGCCGCGTCGGCGTTGACGCCGGCATAGCCCTTCGCGCCCGCGTCCTTGTAGGCCCAGTGCGCGGCGACGCCGTGCTCGGCGTGTTCGTGCATCGCCCGCGTGCGGATTTGCACCTCGACCGCGCGGCCGGCGTCGTCGAGCACGACGGTGTGCAGCGACTGGTAGCCGTTCGGCTTGGGCCGCTCGATGTAGTCGTCGAACTCGCCGGCGACGGCGCGGAACAGCTCGTGCACGCGCCCGAGCACCGCGTAGCAACTGGCGACGTCGGGGACGATCACGCGCACCGCGCGCACGTCCAGCACCTGCGCGAAGTCGAGCGCCTTGCCCTGCATCTTCTTCCAGATGCTGTACAGGTGCTTGGGCCGGCCCTGCACTTCGGCACGCAGCCCGCGCGCACTCAGGTCGTCGGCCAGGCGCAATCGAAACGCCTCGACGCGCTGCTCGCGCTCGACGCGCCGCTCGTCGAGCAGCCGCGCGATGCGCTGGTACTCGGCCGGGTCGAGAAAGCGGAACGCGAGGTCCTCGAGCTCCCACTTGATCTGCCAGATGCCCAGCCGGTTCGCGAGCGGCGCGAACACGTGCAGCGACTCGGATGCGAGCGCCGGCGCGCAGGGCCGCTTCTCGGCCGCGAAGAAGCGCAGCGTCTGCAGCCTTGATGCCAGCCGCAGCAGCACGACGCGCAGGTCGCGCGAGAACGCGAGCAGCATCTTGCGCACCCGCTCGGTCTGCTGGGCGCGCTGCTCGGGGCCGATCTGCGCCTCGCGCGCGGCGCGCTGCAGCTGCACCAGCTTGCGGGTGCTGGCGACCAGGCTGCCGTACGACGGCCCGAAGGCCTTCGCGACGACCTCCTCGGGCTTGTTCAGGTAGTCGCCCGCATAGACCAGGTAGGCCGCCGCGCGCAGCGCCGGCGAGGCGCCGATGCCCTGCAGGATCGCGGCGACGCCGTCGGCGTGGGCGAGCGCGTCCTCGCCGGTGTCCAGCGGCTGGCCCTCCAGCAGCGGCTCGGAGAACGCGCGGGCACGGGCGAGCCGCGCCGCTTCGTCGCTCGACGTGTCGCGCGCCGGGTCGCCCGCCTCGGGCGTCTCGTCGAGCAGCTGAACGATGGCCGACGCGGCCGGCCGCGCGTCGGCGGCACCGGTCTTCACGACAACAGGAACTCCCGCACGGCGCGGACCTGGTCGTCGGCGACCAGCATCGGCGCGTGGCCGACGCCCGCGAACTCGACCAGACGCGGTTTCGGGCCGCGCTGCGTCATCGCGTGCGCGGTCTCGACGCTCAGCAGATCCGAATCGGCCCCGCGCAGCAACAGCGTCGGCACCTTGATCGCGTCATAGGCGCGCCAGGTCATCGCCTCGGCGCCGGCCAGCAGCTCCGGGCCGAAGGCCTTGAACGGTTCGGCGATCTTCGGGTCGTAGTGCGGCTTGAAGCCGCCGCCGGCGTCGGCCTTCAGCATCGGCCGCGTCAGCGCCAGCCACTGCTCGCGCGTGTGCGGGCCGAAGCCGGTCGAGATGCTCCACAAATAATCGGCCG
>DASYCA010000163.1:0-15895 GCA_036500445.1 Burkholderiaceae bacterium
CACCTGATCAGCGCGATCAGTTTCGTGATCGCCTACGGCCTGCTCTTCATCGACCCGGCTCGCGCGGCCATCCTCGGCTGGTGCGTCTCGATGGTGACGCGCCAGGCCGGGCATTTCTTCTTCGAGCCGCGCGGCTTCGACCAGGTCAATGGCGTCACCGACGAGTACAAGGAAGCGATCAAGGTCGGCTACAACATCCAGCGCAAGATCCTGCTGATGGCGACCTGGCTGCTGGTGCCCGCCGTGCTCTGGCTCAGCCCGTCGCTCGGCGGCATGATCGATCCCGCCACGACGAGCGCCGGCTACCTGCATGACGTCGGCATCGCCTGGTTGTTCCTCGGCGTCGTGGGCCTGCTGTTTCGCGTCGGGCAGCTGTGGGTCAAGGAAAACCTGCTGACCGGCCTGGCGTGGCTGACCAAGATCCTGACCGACCCGTTCCACGACATCATGCTGTACCGCGGCGCCCCGCTGCACCTGCTGCGCGGCGAGTTGCTCGATCCGATGCCGCACGTGCGGGCGCACTGACGCCCGCACCCGGAGGTTCATCGGAAGCGGTGCCGCAGCATCTCGCGCAGGATGCCGCGCCGGATGCCGCGGTCGGACTGCGCGGGATCGTCCCACCACCAGCCGTCGGCCTGCATCTGACGTGCTGCCGCGACGAACCGTTCGCGCACCGCCTGCATGTCGGCCTCGGTGTAGTTCAGGCTGAAGATCAGCCGCCCGGTGCCGACCCAACTCAGGAGCAGCCCGTGCGCGCGAAGGTAGAACTGCAGCATCCAGTTGTAGCGCGACGGCCGCGTGTAGAGCACGGTCCAGATCGTCGACAGGTTCGCGACCCGCACCGGAACCCCGGCCTGCTCCAGATCCCGGTTGAACGCGTCGGCGTAGCCGTTCCAGCGCGCATCGAGCCCGTCGTAGAGCGCCTGCACCTCGGGCCGCTGGAGCCGCTCGAGAAAGGCGTTCATCGACGCCATCACGTACGGGTGCGAGTTGAAGGTGCCGCGCGCGAAGCAGAGGTCCGCGGGGCGGTCCTCGCGAAAGCGCTTCATCAGGTCGCGGCGGCCACAGACCACGCCGACCGGCAAGCCGCCGCCCAGCGTCTTGCCGTAGGTGACCATGTCGGCCCGGACGCCGAAGTACTCCTGCGCGCCGCCCTGGGCGATGCGAAAGCCGACGAACACCTCGTCGAAGATCAGCACGATGCCGCGTTCGCTGCAGACCGCGCGCAATCGGGTCAGCCACGCGGCGTAGGCGGCGCGGTCGAGGTGCGCGCTGCGGGTGCTGTCCACCAGCGTCGAATCGCCCGGCGCGGCGCGGTTCGGGTGCAGCGCCTGCAGCGGGTTGACGAGCACGCAGGCGATGTCGCGCCGCGTGCGCAGCACGTGCAGGCTGCGCTCGTCCATCTCCTTCAGCGTGTAGGTCTCGCGCGGCGGCAGCGGGTTGCCGGGCCCCGGTTGAACGTCTTCCCACCAGCCGTGGTACGAGCCCGCGAAGCGGACCAGGTGGCTGCGGCGCGTGTGGTAGCGGGCCAGCCGCACCGCCTGCATCACGGCTTCGGTGCCCGACATGTGGAACGAGACCTCGTCGAGCCCGGAGATCTGCCGCAGCCGCGCGGCGTTGTCCGCGACGGCCGGGTGGTAGGCGCCCAGCACCGGCCCGAGCGCCTTCGCCTGGGCGCTGCCCTGCTCGATGCATTCCTTGTAGGCGTCGTAGCCGAGGACGTTGACGCCGTACGAGCCGGTCAGGTCGAAGAAGACGTTGCCGTCCAGGTCCTCGACGCTCACGCCAGCGGACGCGCGCAGGAAGCCGCCGATGCTCAGGTGCTGGCGCAGGTACGGGCTGTACTGGAACGGCACCCGGTAGCTGCCGGTGAACTGAAGGTCGGACAGGATCTCGCGCGCCTGCGCGGTCATCGCGGCGCTGAGCCTGAAGCGCTGCGCGAAGTCCTCGCACAGCCGCCGGAAGCCGGCGCGGCGCAGCGCCTGGGTCTCGAGCGGGGCGCCGTCGGAGCCGAAGAAGCGGTCTTCGTCGTAGGCGTAGCCCGGGATCAGGCCCGCGACCCGCTTGGCCATGCGGGCGTGCCCGCCGAGCGAGCGATGTTTCGCGCGCGAGAGTTCGAGCCGGCGTTTCGCGCGGGCGGCCGTCCAGCCGAGCGCGACCAGTGCGAGTGCGTAAAGGGCAAGCGTTGTTTCGTTCATGAGGGCGTTTCGGGTGCGACCCCGCCTGTCTACCACCATCAATTGACAAGCCGATGAAGATCACCGCCGTGCGTCGTTTCTTCCAGCAGGAGGACCTGAACTTCCTGCTCACCAACCGCGTCCCGCGGATGGCGCTGACGCGCCTGATGGGCCGCGTCAGCCGGATCGAGAACCCGTGGCTCGCGCGCGCGTCGATCGCGGTCTGGCGGCTCTTCACCGAGCTCGACCTGAGTGACGCGAAGCAGAGCCGCTTCGCGAGCCTGCATGCCTGCTTCACGCGCGAGCTGCGGCCCGGCGCGCGGCCGGTCGATCCGGACCCCGCGCTGCTCACCAGCCCGTGCGACGCCATCGTCGGCGCGTGCGGGCGGGTGAGCGGCACGCAGCTGTTCCAGGCCAAGGGCTTTCCGTATGAAATCGGCGAGCTGTTCGGGCCGGCGCAGGACAGCTCGCCGTTCCACGACGGCGTGTTCGTGACCTTGCGGCTGACCTCCGCGATGTACCACCGCTTCCACGCGCCGCACGAGGCGCGCCTGCAGCACGTGAGCTACCTCAGCGGCGACACCTGGAACGTCAACCCGATCGCGCTGAAACGGGTCGAGCGGCTGTTCTGCCGCAACGTGCGCGCGGTGCTGCGCCTGCGCCTGGCCGGCGGCGAGCCGATCGCGATCGTCCCGATCGCCGCGATCCTGGTGGCCAGCTTGCGGCTGCACGCGCTCGGCGTGCGGCTGCACCAGCGCTACCTGGGCCCCAGCGAGATGGCGTGCGACCTGCCGGTGCTGAAGGGGCAGGAAATGGGCTGGTTCGAGCACGGCTCGACCATCATCGTGTTCGCACCGCGCGGCTTCGAGCTCGCGCAGGGCATCGCCGCCGGCCACCGCATCCGGGTCGGCGAGCCGCTGATGCGGCTGCCTTCGGCCTGACGCAGCCCGATCAGGTGGACGCGATCAGCGCCAGGCCTCCAGGCTCGCGTGCATCGGTTCGTTCGACTCGTCGTGGTCGATGTCCGGCGCCGCGTGCCGGCCGACGCATTCGTAGACGATGCCGAATTCCCGCATCAGCGCCGGGTCGTACAGGTTGCGCCCGTCGACGACCACCGGCTGCTTCAGCGTCCGCTTGATCTGCTCGAAATCGGGGCTCTTGAACTCGCGCCACTCGGTCACCACCAGCAACGCGTCCGAGCCGTGCAACGCGCTGGTCTGGTCCTTCGCGAACAGGACATTCGGCACCCCGGCGAGCGCCTGCTCCGCCTCGACCATCGCAACCGGGTCGTAGGCCACGATCGCCGCGCCGCGCCGCGCCAGTGCTTCGATGATCGCCAGGCTCGGCGCGTGGCGCATGTCGTTGGTCTCCGGCTTGAAGGCCAGGCCCCAGATCGCGAACTGGCGCCCCGACAAATCCTCGCCGAAGCGCGCGACGATCTTGTCGACCAGCACCGTCTTCTGGCGCTCGTTGGCGGCCTCGACCGCCTCCAGGATCTTCAGGCGGATGCCGTTGCTCTCGCCCGCCTGGATGAAGGCCCGGACGTCCTTCGGAAAGCACGAGCCGCCGTAGCCGGTGCCGGCATACAGGAACTGCGTGCCGATGCGCGGGTCGCTGCCGATGCCCTGGCGCACGTGCTCGATGTCGGCGCCGACCTTCTCGGCCAGGAAGGCGAGCTCGTTCATGAAGCTGATGCGCGTCGCGAGCATCGCATTGGCCGCGTACTTCGTGAATTCCGCGCTGCGCCGGTCGGTCAGCAGCAGCCGGTCGCGATTGCGCACGAACGGGGCATAGAGCGCCCGCATCAGCAAGGCCGCGCGCTGGTCGTCGGTGCCGACGATCACGCGGTCGGGGCGCATGAAATCGGCGACAGCCGCGCCTTCCTTCAGGAATTCGGGATTCGAGACGACCGCGTAGCCGACCTGGAATTTTCTCAGCGCGAGCTCGGCGCGCACGACGTCCTCGACCGTGTCGCCGGTCCCGACCGGGACGGTGCTCTTGTGGACGATGACCTTGTAGTCGGTCATGTAGCGGCCGATGTGGCGCGCCGCGTCCAGCACGTAACCCAGATCGGCGCTGCCGTCCTGGTCCGCGGGCGTGCCGACGCAGATGAATTGCATCGTGCCGTGCTCGACGGCCAGCGACACGTCGGACGTGAAGCGCAGCCGGCCCGCGGCGGCGTTGCGCTGCATGATGTCCTGCAGCCCGGGTTCGTGGATCGGCACCTCGCCGCGCTTGAGCATCGCGATCTTGCGCTCGTCGACGTCGACGCAGACCACGTCGTTGCCCATGTCGGCGAGACACGCGCCTGTCACGAGACCGACATAGCCGCTGCCTACGATGGATATTTTCATGGGGTCGCGCTCCGAAGCTGGTTGATGGCTGCCTCACGGCGCGTCGAGCCTAGCGAGCGGATGTGACCGGGCTGTGATCAATCGATCAGCGTGCCGCCCTCTTCGTGAAACAGATGCGGTCCGTCGAAGGTCCCGACCGGCACGAGGTGGCTGACGACGCGGCCGTCGTCGCCCCACGCGTGGACGAGGAAGCCGGGCGGCTCCATCGAGAATGCCGACGCCGCGTCGGGTGCGAGATCGAACGCGACCTGATGCGCCGTCGACGGGGCGCACATCGCGAGCGTGCCGGCCCAGCGGGCCTGGATGCTGCGATGCAGGTGGCCGCAAACCACCCGCTCGATGCTCGGAAAGTTCCGCACCAGCGAAGCGAGCGGCGCGGCGCCGCGCAGCAACCCGATCTCGTCCATGTGGCCGATGAAGGTCGCGAACGGCGGGTGGTGCATCGCGACGATCGTCGGCGTCGCCGGCGCTTCGGCGAGCAGCTCGGCCAGATGGGCGATGCGCTCGGCGTCGATCTCGCCATGCGGCGCCATCGGCACCACGGTGTCGGCGGCGACGAGCCGCAGGCCGCCCAGGTCGACGGCGTATTGAATGAAGGCCTTGCCCGAAGCGCGGAGGTAGGCCGCCTCGGGGAAGGCGGCGCGCAGCCCCGCCCGATCGTCATGGTTGCCCGGGAGCAGGTAGCACGGGCAGCGCAGGGCGCCGAGCAGGCGGCGCAGATGAGCGTACTCGTCGGCACGGCCGAAATCGGTCAGGTCGCCGGTCACGACGACGGCGCTCGGCGCCTGGCGCAGCCCGTTGACGGCCGCGACGGCGCGCTCGAGAAACGCGGCGGTGTCGACCCGGCCGTAGGCCAGCAGGCCGGGCGCCTTGACGTGCGGGTCGCTCAATTGCACGAGGGTTCGGATCATGGCGTCCTTTCGCCGTTGCCGGCCGAGATGAAGTGGTGCGGCTCGCAACTCAGGCGCACGCGCGCACCGGCCGCGATCGGAGAGGCCTTGTCGCTCTCGCAAAAGACGAGCCGTGCGTCGGCGCCGCGCACCAGCAGCTGCACGCGGTCGCCGAGGAAGACGCGCCGGATCACCTCGGCCGCGCGGTCGTCGCGCTGCGCGTCGCCGCGGTCGTCGAAGGGGGCGACGACGATGTCCTCCGGGCGGACGAAGAGATGCTCGCTGTCCGCCAGGTGCCCCGGGCATGGGAGCGCGGTGCCGGCCAGCCTGACGACGCCGAAGTGCCGGTCCTCGGCGCTGCGCTCCAGGCGGTTGACGCGCCCGAGGAACTCGGCGACGAACGGGTCCGACGGCCTTCTGTACAGGGTCTCGGCATCGCCGACCTGCACGATGCGGCCGGCACTCATCACCGCCAGCCGGTCGGCGATCGCCATCGCCTCGTGCTGATCGTGCGTGACGTGGATGGCGGTGATGCGCAGCCGCCGCAGCAGCGCCGCGAGTTCGTCGCGCAAGGACTCCTTCAGCTTGGCGTCGAGGGCGGTCAAGGGCTCGTCGAGCAGCAGCACGCGCGGCCGCACCGCCACGGCCCGGGCCAGCGCGACGCGTTGCCGCTGGCCGCCGGAGAGCTCCGAGGGCCGCCGCTTCTCGAACCCCGCCAGGCGCACCAGGTCGACGAGTTCGCCGACGCGCCGGCGGATGTCGGCCGCGGCGACCTTGCGGATGCGCAGGCCGTAGCCGATGTTGGCTTCGACGCTCATCTGCGGGAACAGCGCGTAGTGCTGGAACACCATCCCGACGCCGCGCCGCTCGATCGGCTGCAGCGTGACGTCGTCGTCGTTGAAGTGCACGCGGCCGCCGGCGTCCGGCGCGACGAGGCCCGCGATGACGCGCAGCAAGGTCGTCTTGCCGCAGCCCGACGGGCCGAGCAGCGCCAGCACCTCGCCGGGCTCGACGCGCAGCGTCGTGGGGTGCAGCGCGGTGTCGCGGCGCCCGTAGGTCTTGGCGCAGTCGACCACCGCGACGCGCGTCGGCGCCGTGTCGGCGGAGGGATCAGCCATGGCGCTGCTCGAAGAAGCGGGCGGCGGCCTGCATGGCCCACAGCACCGGCAGGATGATGATGAAGAACATCAGCGTGTAGGCCGAGCCGACTTCGATGCGCATCGACGCATAGCTGTCCGCGAGGCCGACCGGCAAGGTGCGCGTGAGCGGCGTTTGCAGCATCCACGTCAGGTTGAATTCGCCGACCGACAGCGTGAACACCATCAGGCCGGCCGCGACGATCGACGGCGCGATCGCGGGCACCAGCACGCCGAGGAAGCGCTGGACGAACGAGGCGCCGAGCGAGCGGGCCGCCTCCTCCAGCGCGACGAGATCGGGCCGGACGAACGCCGCGCCGACGGCCCTCACCATGAACGGAAGCGTGAAGATCAGGTGCCCGACACCGATGAACGCGAAGCTTTGCCGGAACCCCCGCCACTGGCCGTACGCGAGGATCAGCGCGAGCGCGGTCGCCAGGCCCGGCACCGCGACCGGCAAGGTGATCAGCTCTTCGAACAGCCGGGCCCAGCGCGATCGCGTTCGCGCCAGCGCATACGCGCAAGGCAGACCGATCAGCAGCGTGCCGGCCACGCACGCCAGCCCGAGCAGCACCGAGTGCCAGGCGGTCGCGCCGTAGTGGCTCCAGACCTCGATCAGCCACTTCAGCGTCAGGCCGCTGGCCACGCCGGCGGAGAAATTCTCGACCAGCCCGGCCGCGACCGAGACGCCCATCGGCACCAGCGTGAAGGCCGCGACCAGCACGGTCGCGCCGAGCAGCACGGGCGACTCGATGCGCCGGCCGCGCAGGCTCACGCGGCCGCTCCCGCCGGCGGCTCGCCCAGCACCCGGGCAATGAGGAGCGCGCCCCAGGTCACGAGGCCGAGCGCGATCGACAAGGACGCGGCGAGCGCGAAGTTCGCGTAGTTCGTGAATTCGTTGTAGATCGTGATGGGCAGCACCTCGAAGCGGCTCGCCAGCGTGAACGCGGTGCCGAAGGCGCCCATCGCCGTCGCGAAGACGATCGCGCCGACCGCCAGCATCGTCGGCCACAGCGCGGGCAGCCAGACGTCGCGCGCGACCTGCCAGCCGCTCGCACCGAGCGAGCGCGCCGCGCCTTCGAGCTCCGTGTCGAGGCCTTCGGCCGCGGCGGTCAAGGTCGCGATGGCGCGCGGCAGCGAGAAATAGAGGTAGCCGAGAAACAGGCCGGCGACGCCGTACGCGAACGTGATCCGCTCGCCGACGAGCGCTTCGGTCAGGCTCGCGAACGGTCCCTGCCGGCCGCCGATCAGGATCACGAAGAAGCCGACGATCACGCCGGGAAACGACAGCGGCAAGGTCAGCACCGACAGCAGCAATCGCCGCCCCGCGAAGCGCACGCGGCCGAGATGGAGGCCGACGGCCGCGGCGAGGGCCGTCGAGGCGAACGTGACGGCGAGCGACAGCAGCACGGTCTGCGCGAGGCTGGCGAGGTAGCGCGGCTCGGTGAGCACCGCGAAATAGCTCGTCCAGCCCCGAGCCGCCGGCAAGGCCGCCAGCCGAACCATCGGCAACAGCCAGAACGCCAGGAACACCGCCGCGGCCGGCGCCAGGCAGGCCGCCCGCACGCCCGCGCCGGCGCGGGCCCGGATCACTGCGCCTCGCGCAGGTACCGGTCCGAGAACGCCTTCTGGACGTCGGCCATCTTGGCGTAGTCGACGGTCTTCGCGCGGGCGTAGTCGCTCGCCGGCAGGAAGCGCGACTGGGCTTCCTTCGAGATCGCCGAGGCGCGCACCGGCCGCAGGTACGCGTTCGCCCAGATGGCCTGGCCTTCGTCGGACAGGACGAAGTCCAGCGCCTTCTTGGCGTTCGCCGCGTCGGGCGCGTTCGCCGTCAGGCTCATCACGTAGGGCACGACGATGGTGCCCTCGGCAGGGATCACGAACTCGACGTGGGCCTTGTCCTTGTACTTGGCGCGATAGGCATTGAAGTCGTAGTCGAGCAGGATCGCGATCTCGCCCGACAGCACCCGCGCATACGAGGTCTGCTTCGGCACGATGGGTTCGTTCTTTCGCAGCGCCTTGAAATACTCGATCCCGGGGGTGAAGTTGTCGAGCGAGCCGCCGCGCGCGCTGTTCGCGGCGACCGCGCCGACGTAGCCCACGAAGGCCGAGGCCGGGTCCAGGAAGCCGATCAGCCCCTTGTACTCGGGCTTGAGCAGATCCGCCCACGATTTCGGGACCGGCTTGCCCTTCAACGCATCGACATTGACCATGAAGCCGAGCGTGCCGGAATGGATCGTGAACCAGTGCCCGTCGGCGTCTTTCAGGCCGTCGGGAATCTCGTTCCAGAACGCGGGCTTGTAGCCGGCCGTCACGCCGTCCTTCTTGGCCTGGATGCCGAAGGTGACGCCGTAGTACACCATGTCCGCGACCGGGCTGGCCTTCTCGGCGATCATTTGCGACAGCGACTGGCCGGAGTTCTTGTTGTCCGGCGGCACGACGACGCCGGTCTTGTCCTTGATCGCCTTGATCTCGGTGCCCCAGTCGGCCCACTCGGGCGGGCAGTTGTAGCAAATGGCGTTCTGCGCGAAGGCGCTCCAGGCGCACAGAAGCGCGCCGGCGGCAAAGGCACGCAACGCGAGACGTCGCAGGTTCATGTCATGGCTCCCGGTCAAACCCATGATTGGGCCGCGCCTGCGTGACCGGGCCATGACACGGCGCGCGAGCGCCGTCGCAACGACGCTCTCAGCGGGTGCTCGCGCGCACGCCCTGGAACACGACCTCGGTGCGCCGGTTCTTCGCGCGACCGGTCGACGTGTCGTTCGGCGCGACCGGCGCCTGTGCGGCCTTCTCGCCGGTGTCGATGATCGCGCCGTCGACCCCCTTGCCGACCAGGAACGCTTTCACGGCCTCGGCCCGGCGATCGGCGAGGCGCCGGTTGTAGGCCACGCTGCCGATGCTGTCGGTGTGGCCGGTGGCGGTGACGGCTTGCCAGGTCACGTCCTTCATCTTGGCGACTTCGGCCAGCAGCGTGGCCTGGTCGTCCAGCCGCACCGAGGCCTTGTTGAAATCGAAATGCGCGGTCGAGCGCACGCTGACCTGCTCGACCGCCGCGACGGGGGCGGGATCGGCGGCCCCGGCCGCGGTGGTCACGGCCGTGGCGAGGACGGCGAGCACGCCGACGGACACGCTGCGCAAGTGGAGGGACGTCATCATGAAGGGCTCCTTCGCGGGGGTTGTGGATCGGCCGTTGACCCACGGCCATCGGGGTCTGACGGAAGACCGGCGGTCTCCTTCAGGCAGTTGCCGAGCTCGCGCGACGCGGTCTCGTCGTAGGGCCAACCGACGTCGAGCCGCATCGACAGGTCGACGTCGCGCCACAGCGGATCGCCCAGGCTGCGCAGCACACCGCGGCGCTGGCACAGCGCATGGGCCAACTGCCCGAGGCGCTCGCGCGACTCGGGGTCGGCCGCTTCGGACGTCACGAGAAAGCTCATCACCGCGAGCGTGGGAACCGTGTCTTGCGAGGCGGATGAACCGTCCCCCACGGCGCGGGTCCGGCTCGGCAGGAATTGCTGCAGCGCCTTGCGTGCGGCCGGATGGGCCGCATCCAGCGCCAGCAGTTTCAAGCGCACGCCGGTGGCCGAAAGCAGCCGGCCGAGCCCGGCCGAATCCTGCGTCCCGACATGCACCAGCACATCGACATGGCCGGCGAGCAGATCCGCCAGTCCGGCCGCTTCGCCGTGATCGTCGAGCTGCTGCGGGCTGGGTGGCACGCCGAACATGCGCGCGTACAACGTGCCCGCCGTCAGGGCACGGCTCGAGGCCGCGGCGCCGACATTGAGCCTGCGGCCGCGGATCTCGTGGATGAAGCGCAGCGGCGAGTCGGCGCGCACCAGCAATTGAATGTCCTCCCGGTACAGCGGGGCGACGACGCGCAACGCGGCGCTGCCGGGCGCCCGCGCGATGCGCGCGGCCTGCAAGGCGTCGTAGCGGACGATCCCCAGGTGCCCGGGCTCGCCGGCGTGCGACAGCGCATCGGCCCAACCGCTCGCGCGGACGGCCTCGATGCGTCGACCCGCATCGAGCGAGATCCAGCGCGCCAGATCGGCCGAGACGCGGGCCGCGGCGGGATCGCCCTGGGCATCGCTGAAGACCCGCATCGGCGGCACGAGCGGCGCCCGTGCTGGAGGCGGCGCCAGCGCGGCGGGCGGCGCCAGCGCGGCGGGCGGCGCCGGCACCCCCGCGGAGGTCGCGGGCAGGCGGCTCAACGGGTCCGCCGCCGCCAGCGACGGCGGAGGGTCCACCGATCGATCGGGCCAGAACCAGCCGAGGCCCGCGAGGACGAGCAGGGCCAACCCCGCCAGCGCGATGGCCAGCAGGCGATCGGGTGTCGCCACCTGGCGGCTCCAGGGCCCCAGCGGCAGCACGGGACGCGTCGCGACGGCGCCGCGCCGGACCGCCGCGACGAGCGGGACGGGCAATGGAGGCGGCAGCGCGCGGGCGTCGTGCGACCCGGCGCTGGACGCCTGCTGGCGACGGGTCGCGGCGAGCTCGCGCGCCTCGGGAAGGTCGAGGACACCCGGGCGCCCGGTCAGGCGCGCCAGTTCCGCGGCAAGCGCCTCGTAGACCTCGTCGACCGAATTCATGGGCCCGGACCCGCAAGAATGAGACGCGGCATCGCCGACTCCTCCGAAAAGACGGAACTCGGGACTCCTACGCAAGCCCGCGAAATTTGGATGCACAGGCGCGGCGCGCGCGGCTGGATTGACACACGCCCCGACTTCGAGCATCCTCAGGAAGTGGTCTAGGCCACTTTATCCACGATGCTCGATCGCCACGCCCGAAATTGCCGCCATGAACTCGACCACCGACCTCAACACCCTGGCCGACGCCGCACGGCGCGGTGCCCGCTCCGCCCCCGGCCGCGTGGTGCGCGCCCCTCGCGGCACGGCGCTCAGCTGCAAATCCTGGCTGACCGAAGCGGCCTTCCGGATGCTGCAGAACAACCTCGACCCGGACGTCGCGGAGCGGCCCGAGGAGCTCGTCGTCTACGGCGGCATCGGCCGCGCGGCGCGCGACTGGGCCAGCTTCGACAAGATCCTGGAGTGCCTGCGCGAGCTCGAGGGCGACGAATCGCTGCTGATCCAGTCGGGCAAGCCGGTCGGCGTGTTCAAGACGCATCCGGACGCGCCGCGGGTGCTGCTCGCGAACTCGAACCTGGTGCCGAAGTGGGCGACGTGGGAGCACTTCCACGAGCTGGACCGGCAAGGCCTGTTCATGTACGGCCAGATGACCGCCGGCTCGTGGATCTACATCGGCACCCAGGGCATCGTGCAGGGGACCTACGAGACCTTCGCCGAAGCCGGCCGGCAGCACTTCGGCGGCGACATGCTCGGCCGCTGGATCCTCACCGCGGGCCTGGGCGGCATGGGCGGCGCGCAGCCGCTCGCGGCCAGCTTCGCCGGCGCCGTGTCGCTCAACATCGAGTGCCAGCAGGCGAGCATCGATTTCCGCTTGCGCACCCGCTACCTCGACAAGCAGGCGCGCGATCTCGACGACGCGCTCGCGCTCGTCAAGCAGCACACCGAACGCCGCGAGGCCGTCTCGATCGGGCTGCTCGGCAACGCCGCCGAGCTGCTGCCCGAACTCGCGAGGCGCGCCAAGGCGGGCGGCATGAAGCCCGATCTCGTGACCGACCAGACCTCGGCGCACGACCTGATCAACGGCTACCTGCCCGCCGGCTGGAGCCTCGAACAATGGAGCGCCGCGCGCGAGGATTCGAACCAGCACGCGCGTTTGAAAGACGCCGCGGCGGCGTCGTGCGCCGTGCACGTGCAGGCGATGCTCGATTTCCACGCGATGGGCATCCCGACCGTCGACTACGGCAACAACATCCGCCAGGTCGCGCTCGACGCCGGCGTGAAGAACGCGTTCGACTTCCCCGGCTTCGTGCCGGCCTACATCCGCCCGCTGTTCTGCGAGGGCAAGGGCCCGTTCCGCTGGGTCGCGCTGTCCGGCGACCCGGAGGACATCCGCAAGACCGACGCGAAGATCAAGGAACTCTTCCCCGAGAACCGCCACGTGCACCGCTGGCTCGAGATGGCCGGCGAGCGCATCGCCTTCCAGGGCCTGCCGTCGCGGATCTGCTGGCTCGCGCTCGGCGAGCGCCACCTCGCCGGCCTCGCGTTCAACGAGATGGTCCGGACCGGAGAGCTGAAGGCGCCGATCGTGATCGGCCGCGACCACCTGGACACCGGCTCGGTCGCGAGCCCGAACCGCGAGACCGAGGGCATGCGCGACGGCACCGATGCGGTCTCCGACTGGCCCTTGCTGAACGCGCTGCTCAACGTCGCGGGCGGCGCGACCTGGGTCTCGCTGCACCACGGCGGCGGCGTCGGCATGGGCTACTCGCAGCATGCCGGCATGGTGATCGTGGCCGACGGCAGCGCGGCCGCCGACCAGCGGCTTGCGCGCGTGCTCGTCAACGACAGCGGCTCCGGGGTGATGCGCCATGCCGATGCCGGCTACGAGCTCGCGATCAAGACGGCGCGCGAGCAAAAGCTCAAGCTCCCGATGCTGGCCCAGTGATCGAGCGCTTCGACCTGCGCGAGCTTCCCGCGCAGCCCTGGAAGAACGGCGCCGGCCTGACGCGCGAGATCGCGCGCGGCGGCGCCGACCCGGTGGAATTCGACTGGCGGCTCAGCGTCGCCGAGGTCGACCGCGACGCGCCGTTCTCGGCCTTTCCAGGCGTCGACCGCTGCATCGTGCTGCTGCACGGCGGCGGCATGCGGCTGGCCTCGACCGACGGCAGCGTCGACCACCGCCTCGTCGAGCCACTGGCGCCGTTCCACTTCTCCGGCGACCTGACGCTGGCCGCCACGCTCGCCGGCGGAGCCAGCGCCGATTTCAACGTGATGACGCGCCGCGGCCGCCTGCGCGCGGACGTGAGCTGCCACCACGGCGACACCGTGCTGCGCGACGCGGCGGTCGCTTTCGTCCTCTGCGCCGAAGGAGAATGGCTCGTCGAGAGCGAGGGCGAGCCGCAGCGGCTCGAACCGATGCAGTGCCTGCTCTGGCGCGCGCCGGTGGAGCGGATCAAGGCCTGGCCCGCGTTCGCGCCGCCGGTCTCGTCGCTGCTGGTCGTGCGGATGTGCCACGATCCGGCGTCATGAGTGTCGATCAATCGAATCGCCTGTTCGCGCCGCATGCGCTGCTGCCGCAGGGCTGGGCGCGCGACGTCTCGCTGGCCTGGGACGACGCCGGCACGCTGACGTTTGTCGGCGCCGGCACCGAACCGGACGGCGCGCCGCCTGCCGCGGGCGTGCTGGTGCCCGGCATGCCGAACCTGCACTCGCACGCGTTCCAGCGCGCGTTCGCCGGCCTGTCCGAATACCGGAGCGCGACCGGCGGCGACAGCTTCTGGACCTGGCGCGACCTGATGTACCGCTTCGCGCTCGCGATCTCGCCCGAGCAGCTCGAAGCGATCGCGACCCAGCTCTACATCGAGATGCTGCAGGCCGGCTACACCGCCGTCTGCGAATTCCACTACCTGCACCACGACCCGGCGGGCCGGCCCTATGCCGACCCGGCCGAGATGTCGATGCGGCTCGTCGCCGCCGCGCGCCGCGCGGGCATCGGCCTGACCTTGCTGCCGGTGCTCTACCAGGACGCCGGCTTCGGCGGCCGGCCGCCTCGCGACGACCAGCGCCGCTTCATCAACGGGACCGACGCACTGCTCGACATCGCGGCCCGCGTGCGCGCGCGCGGCGTGACGGTCGGCGTCGCACCGCACTCGCTGCGTGCGGTCGGCCCGCGCGCGCTGCGCGAGATCGTCAGCGGCCTGCACGCGATCGACGCGTGCGCTCCCGTTCACCTGCACATTGCCGAGCAGCAGCAAGAGGTCGACGACTGCGTGCGCGCGCTGGGCGCCCGCCCGGTCGAGTGGCTGCTCGCGAATGCACCCGTCGATGCGCGCTGGTGCCTGGTGCATGCCACCCACCTGAACGCTGCGGAACTGCAGGGCCTGGCCGCGAGCGGCGCCGTGGCGGGCCTGTGCCCGACGACCGAAGCGAACCTCGGCGACGGGATCTTCCGCGCCGCCGATTTCTTCGCGGCCGGCGGCGCCTGGGGCATCGGCTCGGACAGCCACGCGAGCGTCAGCGCCGGCGAAGAACTCCGCTCGCTCGAATACTCGCAGCGCCTCGCGCGGAGGCAGCGCAACGTGCTGGCCGGCGCGGCGCAGCCGCAGCTCGCCGATCACCTGTGGTTGAGCGCCGTTGCCGGAGGCGCACGCGCCAGCGGGCGCGCGATTCGCGGCTTCGAAACCGGCCAGCAAGCGGACTTCATCGCGCTCGCCGACCGCACGCTGGAAGGCCTGGCACCGGCGCAGACGCTCGCGAGCCACGTCTTCGCCAGCCACGGCCGCAACGCGGTGCGCGACGTCTGGGTCGCGGGGCGGCAGTGCCTTCGGGACGGTGTGCACGCGGCCCAGGACAGCGCGCGCGAAGCGTTCGTCGCGGCGCGCGGTCAACTGATGAGCGAGGTCTGACGATGGCCGGCCCGGGCGCCACCGCACCGTTCGATCTGCTGATCCGCAACGTGCGCGTCGTCAGCTGCACCGACGACGAGTGCCGGGCCTCGCCGCCCGCCTTCGTCGCGGTCCGCGACGGGCGGATCGCCGCGATCGGCCCGATCGCCGCGCTCGATCCGCTGCTGCCCGCGAGCGCCGAAGTCGACGGCGGCGGCGCGCTGCTGACGCCCGGCCTGATCGACTGCCACACCCACCTCGTCTACGCCGGCGACCGCGCGCGCGAATTCGAGATGCGCCTCAACGGCGCGAGCTACGAGGAGATCGCGCACGCCGGCGGCGGCATCATTTCCACGGTGCGGCGCACGCGCGAGGTGACGCCGTTCGACCTCGAGGCGCAATCGGCCGCGCGTTTGAAAGACCTGATGCGCCACGGCGTGACGACGGTCGAGATCAAGTCGGGCTACGGCCTCTCGCGGCCGGCCGAATTGAAAATGCTGCAGGTCGCCCGCGCGCTGGGGGAACGCTTGCCCGTCGACGTCCGCACCACGCTGCTGGCGGCGCACGCCGTGCCGCCCGAGTTCGCCGGGCGCGCCGACGACTACGTCGACGAGATCGTCGCGCGCATCCTGCCCGAGGCGGTGCGTCTGAAACTCGCCGATGCGGTCGATGCGTTCTGCGAGAACATCGGCTTCACGCCGGCGCAGACGCGCCGTGTGTTCGAGGCCGCGCGCGCGCACGGCCTGCCGGTGAAGCTGCACGCCGAGCAATTGACGAACCTCGGCGGCGCGGCGCTCGCGGCCGAATTCGGCGCGCTGTCGGCCGACCATTTGGAACACCTCGACGAGGCCGGCGTCGTCGCGATGGC
>DASYCA010000164.1:0-1908 GCA_036500445.1 Burkholderiaceae bacterium
GCCCCGTTCGACGTCGCGTGGGCGAGCTGCTGCGGGAACGTCCAGTAGAGCGTCCTCGCATTGCCGCGCGAGACCGTCTCGCCGTCCAGCTCCACCTCCAGCGCAATGTCGAGCCCCCAGTCGCGCCCGCCGGCGAGGTGCTCGAGCGGCGGCGGATCCTGCGACGGGCCCTCGATGCGCGCTTCCTCGAGGAGCGCGAGCGGGGTCACCCAGGCCGAGATCGAGGTCTGGAACGACTTGCCCAGGAACGGCCCGAGCGGCACGTACTCCCAGGCCTGGATGTCGCGCGCGCTCCAGTCGTTGAACAGCGCGACGCCGAACAGATGGTCTTCGGCGTTCTCGATCGCGATCGACTCGCCTTGCACGTTCGGGCGGCCGATGATCAGGCCGAGTTCGAGCTCGTAGTCCAGCCGCGCGCTCGGGCCGAATTTCGGCGCGGGCTCGTTCGCGGCCGGCAGCTGTCCGAGCGGCCGCTTGAACGTGCTCGGGCTCGCGTTGATCGACGAGGCGCGGCCGTGGTAGCCGATCGGCACCCACTTGTAGTTCGGCAGCAAGGGGTTGTCGGGCCGGAACAGCTGGCCGACGGTCGTCGCGTGATGGATGCCGATGTAGAAGTCGGTGTAGTCGCGGATCTCGCAGGGCAGCCCCAGCGTGACCTCGGACTGCGGTACGAGCGTGGCGCGCCAGGCGGCCTCGCCCGCGGCGCCGGCGCGCAGGCCCGCGCTGATCGCATGGCGCAAGGCCCGGCGCGCATCGGGCGCTAGGCCGATCACGTCGCGCATGTCGTTGCCGTTGACGAGCCCGGCGCGGCGCAGGTCGAGCACCTGGTCGCCGATCGCGACGCCGATCCCCCAGGGCGCCTCCGCGCCGCGTTTGAAACGGCCGAACGGCAGGTTCTGGATCGGAAAATCGGTCGCCGGGTCGTTGGCGGAGGCGAGCCAGCTTTGCAGCGCCGCGTCGTGCGTGTCGTCGAGGGTCGAAGTCATGGGAGAAGGGCCTTCTTCAGCGGGTCTTGAGCACGCCGCGCTCGACCTGGTCGCGCTCGATCGATTCGAACAAGGCCTTGAAGTTGCCTTCGCCGAAGCCGTCGTCGCCCTTGCGCTGGATGAACTCGAAGAACACCGGGCCGAGCAGCGTGGCCGAGAAGATCTGCAGCAGCAGCCGGCGCGAGCCGCCGCCGGTGCTGCCGTCGAGCAGGATGCCTCGGGCCTGCAGCACGTCCGGGTTCTCGCCGTGGCCGGGCAGGCGGCCCTCGAGCATCTTGTAGTAGGTGGCCGGCGGGGCCTTCATCAGCGGCACGCCGGCTTTCAACAGGCTGTCGACGGTCTTGATCAGGTCGTCGCTGAGCATCGCGATGTGCTGGATGCCTTCGCCGTTGAAGGCCATCAGGTACTCCTCGATCTGGCCCGCGCCGCGCGACGATTCCTCGTTCAGCGGGATGCGGATCAGGCCGTCGGGCGCCGTCATCGCCTTGGAGGTCAGGCCGGTGTACTCGCCCTTGATGTCGAAGTAGCGGATCTCGCGGAAGTTGAAGAAGCGTTCGTAGAACGCGGCCCAGTAGGCCATCCGGCCGCGGTAGACGTTGTGCGTCAGGTGGTCGACGATTTTCAGCCCGTGGCCGACCGGGTGGCGGGGCATGCCCTCGAGGAATTCGAAGTCGATGTCGTAGATCGACCTGCCGTCCTCGAAGCGGTCGATCAGGTAGATCGGCGCGCCGCCGATGCCCTTGATCGCCGGCAGGCGCAGCTCCATCGGGCCGGTCGGCATCTCCAGCGGCTGCGCGCCGCGCTCCAGCGCGAGCGCATAAGCCTTGTGCGAGTCCCTGACGCGAAACGCCATCCCGCAGGCCGACGGGCCGTGCTCGGCGGCGAAGTAGCCGGCCGGGCTCTTGGGCTCGCGGTTCACGAT
>DASYCA010000165.1:0-27661 GCA_036500445.1 Burkholderiaceae bacterium
GCTGACGGCCGCGGTGCTGCGCTCGGAGGCGCTGCGCCGGCGCTTCCTGATGCCGCCGGTCTGGACGCCCGAGATCAAGAAGGAGCCGCGCTTCATCGACCGCGCGCCGGCGCACGCCTCGGTGCTGGTCGCGCTGGTCGAGCGCGACGAGGGCCTCACGGTGCTGCTGACCCAGCGCACCGACCACCTGAACGACCATCCGGGGCAGGTCAGCTTCGCCGGCGGCCGGGCCGAGGAGATCGACGCCGACGCCGCCGCGACCGCGCTGCGCGAGGCGCACGAAGAGATCGGCCTGGACGCGAGCTTCGTCGACGTGCTCGGCGCGATGCCGACCTACACGACCGGCACCGGCTTCATCGTCACGCCGATCGTCGCGCTGGTGCGGCCAGGCTTCACGGTGCGCGCCGACCCGTTCGAGGTCGCCGACGTGTTCGAGGTCCCGCTGGCCTTCCTGATGAACCCGGCTCATCATCGGCGCCACGCGATCGAGGTCGACGGCAACCGCCGCGAATTCCTGTCGATGCCCTGGGATGGCGTCGATGCGAACGGCCAGCAACGCCGCTACTTCATCTGGGGCGCCACCGCCGCGATGATCCGCAACCTCTATCGTTTCCTCGCAGCCTGACGGCACCCGGGCGTCGGTATCATCGCCCTGTGAGTTTCTTCGCCGTCCTGTTCGCGCTGCTGATCGAGCAACTGAAACCCCTGCCGCGCGGCAACGTGATCCACGATGCGCTGACCGGCTGGATGCGCTGGGCCGGCCGCAATTTCGACGCCGGGCGCGACCGCCACGCCTGGGTCGTCTGGGGCATCACCTCGCTGGTGCCGGCGCTGGTCGCCTGGGGCGTGCATGCCGCGCTGGCGCGTGTGAACGTGCTGCTCGCGCTGGCCTGGAACGTCGCGGTGCTGTACCTGACGCTCGGGTTCCGCCAGTTCAGCCACTACTTCACCGACATCCGCGACGCGCTCGAACGCGGCGACGAGCTCGAGGCGCGCCGGCTCCTGTCCGAGTGGCGCCACCTCGATGCAAGCGAGCTGCCGCGCACCGAGCTGCTGCGCCACGTGATCGAGCATTCGCTGCTTGCCGCGCACCGCCATGTGTTCGGCGTGTTCTTCTGGTTCGTGCTGCTGTCGACCTTCGGCTTCGGGCCGGCCGGCGCGGTGCTGTACCGGATGGCCGAGTTCGCGAGCCGCTACTGGGCCTTCAAGAGCCACACGATCGACGGGCCGCTGAGCGAACGGCTGCTCGCGCTGTCGCTGCGCCTGTTCAACCTGCTCGACTTCGTGCCGGCGCGCATGACGGCCTTCGGCTTCGCGGTCGTCGGCAATTTCGAAGAGGCGGTGACGTGCTGGCGGCGCGATGCGGGCCTGTGGAAGCACCCGAACGAAGGCATCATCCTGGCCGCCGCGGCCGGCGCGGTCGGCGTGCAGCTCGGCGGCGGGGCGGCGCCCGGCGTCACGCCGGACCGCGCGCAGACCTTCGAGGTCGGCGGCGCCGAGGTCGTCAACGCCGAAGGCTCCACGCCGGGGCTGCCGCCCGAGCGCGGCCACCTGACCAGCATCGTCGGGCTGGTCTGGCGCTCGGTCGTGCTGTGGATGCTGCTGCTGGCGCTGCTGTCGCTCGCGAACCTGATCGGGTAGGGGGCGCGGTCGCCGCGGCGATCAGGGTGCCGAGGTAGATCACGCAGAGCGCGGCGAGCGTCACCAGATAGAGCGTGAACATGCGGTTCTCCCGGAGTGAATGGCGCCGGCCACGTGATCGCCGGCGGTCTCGCTCCAGCGTAGGCGGGGCGCTCCGCACCCGCCATGCGTGTGCACGCCTACGCGGCGGGGGCCGCGGGGCAGCTACGTGCGTGCCCGTATAGGGAGTCGGCGCGCCGCGCGCTATGTTGCGGATGGGCATCCCGAACCCGCTCCGCACAGGCCTCCGTTGATCCGCCGCCACAGCTACCTCTTCACCCGCTTGCTCCTGACCGTCCTGACGGTCGTCGTGCCGCTGCTCGCGATCCACGCCTGGATGCTGTACAGCAACCTGGAGGCGGCGGGGAACGATGCCTACGAGGACCTGCACGCCAAGTCGCAGAGCGCAGCGAAGTCGGTCGAGGACACGATCTCGCGGACCGAGCGGCTGCTGAGCTTCGTCGCCGGCCACGACGACGTCGTCAGCCTCGACCCGGTCCGCTGCCGCGGCCTGCTGCGCGGCATGGAGCAGATCGATGCGCTGCACGCGGTGGTCTCGATCCTCGATCTGCAGGGCCACAACATCTGCGCCTCGCTGCCGTCCGTCGGCCTCCCGCCCGCCGGAGCCGGCGGGTTCGACTGGTTTCAGCGCGCGCTGGCGAGCGAGTCGTTCCACCTTGGCGCGCCGATGATCGGGCGCATCAGCGGCAAGCCGGTCGCACCGATGTCGCTGCCGGTCCGCGATCGCGGCGGCAAGAAGGTCGCGATCGCGGTGGTCTCGCTCGACCTGCTCCAACTCGAAAGCCTGATGGTGGGGACCTGGCAGACCGCGGGCGGGCGCATGGCGCTGCTGAATGAAGACCTGCGCTTTCTGGTCCGCAGCCCCGACACCTCGAAGTGGCTGGACCGGCGCGCCGCCGGCACCGTCGCGGACGAGTTTGCCGAGACCCCCGCCGGCGCGGTCCGTGCGCGCGGCGAGGACGGCGTCGAGCGCATCTTCGCCGCGACCGAACTGCCGCGCTACACGCTGCGCGTGTCGGCCAGCATCCCGACCGACGAAGTGCTCGCGGGCCCGAGGCGGGGAATCGTCGACGCGTCGATGGTGTTTCTCGCCGCGCTGCTGATCGCGACGCTGCTGGCCTACCTCGGTGCGAAGCGGCTGGCGCTGCCGGTCCACAGCCTGGCCGCGACGGCCCGCGACATCGCCGCGGGCGACGACACCGCCCGCGCCGACGAGCAACTGCCGGGTGAATTCCGCGACCTCGCGCTCGAGATGAATTCGATGCACGAGGCGCGCATGCTCAGCGAGCTGCGCGTGCGCCGCGTCGCCCGCTTCCACGAGGCGGTAACGCGTGCCAACCAGGCGATCCTGCGCCTGAACGGGCCGGCCCAGCTCTACGACGTGATCTGCCGAATCTGCGTCGAGACCGGGCAGGCCCACATGGCCTGGATCGGCCTGGTGCGCGGCCAGCGCGTGATGCCGGTCGCGTTCGGCGGCGCGGCCGAGCGCTACATGCGCAGCTTCCCCGCCGGGCATTCGGTCGACGCATCGACCTCGCCCAGCCTGTGCGCCGCCGCGGTGCGCGATGGCGGCAGCCACGTCGCCAACGACCACCAGGCCGATCCGCGGATGCAGCCGTGCCGCGCCAGCGCGGTCCAGTTCGGGGTGCGGGCGTCCGCCGTCGTGCCGTTCATGCAGGCCGGCGTGGTGTGCGGCACGCTGAACCTGTACGCCGATCAGCTCGGCTTCTTCGACGACGAGCTGATGCGCCTGCTGTCCGAAATGGGCGCGGACATCTCGTTCGCGCTCGACCGGTTCGCGGCCGTGGCAGTGCACGAGGCGACGGTGCGCGAGCTGGCCCGGCGCGAGAGCCAGCTCTGGAGCATTCTGGAGTCGTCCACCGACGCGATCATCACGATCGATGCGAACGAGCGCATCCTGGTCTTCAACGAGGCCGCCGGCCGCGCCTTCATGGTGACGGCCGAGCAGGCGGTCGGGCAGACGCTCGCGCCGCTGATCCCGGAGCGCTTCCGCGCCGCGCATGCGCGCCACGTGGCGCGCTTCGCCGCGGGCGACGGCCCGCCGCTGCGCACGCCGCGCCAGCTCACCGGCCTGCGCAGCGACGGCCGCGAGTTTCCGATGGAGGTCACGAGCTTCATCACGCGCGACGATTCCGAGACCTCGATGACGCTGCTGATCCGCGACGTCACCGCCAAGCGCGAGGCCGAGCAATCGAGAATCTCCGCCGCGGCCTCGGACGCCTCGAACGTCGCGAAGACCGAATTCCTGTCGCGCATGAGCCATGAGCTGCGCACGCCGCTGAATGCGGTGCTCGGCTTCTCGCAACTGCTGCAGGAGCAGGCCAAGGAGCGGCTGACGGCCGAGGAACGGCACCAGCTCGACCTGATCTTTCTCGCCGGGGCCCAGCTGCGCGCGCTGGTCGACGATGTGCTCGACGTCTCGGTGATCGAGTCCGGCCAATTGGCGTTGTCGCTGAGCGACTTCGACCTGTCGGGCCTGCTCGACGGCGCGCTGCGGATGCAGGAGGCCCTGGCCAAGGAAAACGCGATTCGACTGATCGCGAACTACCCGCCGTCCACCCGCATCACGCTGCACACCGATCCGGTCCGCTTGCGCCAGGTGATGCTGAACCTGCTGTCCAACGCGATCAAGTACAACCGCCCGGCGGGCACGGTCGTCGTCGATGTCGCACGCGTGCCCGGCAGCGTGCGCATCACCGTCGCGGACACCGGCCTGGGCATGACGGAGCAGCAGCTCGGCGGCCTGTTCGAGCCGTTCAACCGGCTCGGCCGCGAGAACTCGGCGGTGGCCGGCACCGGGATCGGCATGGCGCTGTCCCGGCACCTGGTGATCGCGATGGGCGGCGAGTTGCGCGTCGAGAGCCAGAGCGGCGCCGGCACGATCGTCACGCTCGACCTGCCTGATGCCCGCCCGCTGCGCGAGGCGCTGACCGCACCGATGCCGGTCGGTGCCGCGCCGCTGGACGACCCCGGCGGCGTGGTGCTCTACATCGAGGACAGCCCGGTCAACGTGCTGGTGGTGAAGAACGTGCTGAAGCGCTGGCCGTCGGTCCGCTTCGTGGTCGCGGCGGATGGCGCGAGCGGCATCGCACAGGCGGTCGCGCTGCAACCCGACGTCGTGCTGCTCGACATGCGGCTGCCCGACATGCTGGGCCTGGACGTGCTGAAGACCCTGCAGGCCGACGCGCGCACCAGTGCGCTGAAGGTGATCGCACTGTCGGCCAGCGCGATGCCGCGCGAAGTGACGCTGGCGCGCAGTGCGGGCGCCGTCGCGTACTGGACCAAGCCGATCGACGTGCCGTCGTTCTGTCACGCGATGCGTGCATTCCTGCCGCCGGGTCAGGCTCGCCCTCTGGATTGATGAGATGAAAACCCCCCATAGGGGCGATAGCGCGCATACTGCGGCCGCTCGAACGACATTGACGCCCATTCCGACCAGACGACCCGGCATCCCGTTGCCCCTCCCAGGAGCCATTGGATGAAGACCGCCCGTCTTGCTGCGCCGCCCGTCAACCCCAAATCGCCGACCGGGATCGCCGGCTTCGACGAGATCACCGGCGGCGGCCTGCCGCGCGGCCGCACCACGTTGCTGGTCGGCGGCCCGGGCTCGGGCAAGACGATCTTCGCGCTGCAGTTCCTGGTGCACGGCGTTCAATCCGAGCGCGAGCCCGGCATCTTCGTCGCGTTCGAGGAAACCTCGGATCGGATCCGGGCGAACTTCCAGAGCTTCGACTGGCAACTCAAGACGCTGAGCCCGAAAAGGCTCTTCTTTCTCGACGCCCAGCCCGCCTCCGACCTCGTCCACGCCGGCGCGTTCGATCTCGAAGGCATGCTCGCCGCGCTCGAGGCCCAGGCCGCGGCGATGGGTGCCAAGCGCATCGTCTTCGACGCCCTGGACATCGTGCTGGCGCTGCTGCCGGACCCGGCCGCGCAGCGGCGCGAGGTCTACCGGCTGCACGACTGGCTGCTGGCGCAGGGCCTCACCGGCCTGATCACCGCGAAGGCCGGCGGCGACGAGGCGGCGGCTGGCAGCCAGCAGACCTTCGGCTTCATGCAGTTCATGGTCGATTGCGCCGTCATCCTGAACCACAGCGTCGTGCTCGGCGTGTCGCAGCGCAACCTGCGGGTGCAGAAGTTCCGCGGCTCGGCCTTCGACGAGAACGAATCGCCGTTCGTGATCGGCAAGAGCGGCTTCGATGTCGCGATCGCCCGCACCTTGGGCCGCGCCGACGCCAACGTCACCAACGAGCGCGTGACCAGCGGCGTCGAGCGCCTGGACACGATGCTCGGCGGCGGCTACTACCGGGCCGCGAGCGTGCTGATCACCGGCTTCCCGGGGACCGCGAAGACGACGCTCAGCGGGGCCTTCGCCGAGGCCGCCTGCAAGCGCGGCGAGCGCACGCTGTTCGTCAGCTTCGACTCCGACGGCGCCGAGGTCATCCGCAACCTCGGCTCGGTCGGCATCAAGCTCGGGCCCTACGTCAAGAGCGGCCTGCTGCGGATGATCTCGGCGCGCACCATCACCGGCAGCGCCGAGACCTACCTGGTGCGCATCAAGACGCTCGCGAAGGAGCACAAGGCGCGCTGCCTGGTGATCGATCCGGTCTCCACGCTGTCCAAGTCCGGCAACGAGCTGACGGCCCACGGCGTCGCCGAACGGCTCATCGACTGGTCCAAGTCGGAGGGCATCACGATGGTCTGCACCAGCCTGCTCGACGAGATGTCGAGCCAGACCGAAGGCGGCTCGCCGCTGCAGATCTCGACGCTCGCGGACACCTGGATCCACCTGAACTACCTGATCCAGGCCGGCGAGCGCAACCGCGGCATGTCGATCATCAAGTCGCGCGGCACCGCGCATTCGAGCCAGGTGCGCGAGCTGATCCTGAGCGATGCCGGCGTCACGCTGGCCGACATCTACACCGCCGGCGGCGAGGTCCTGATGGGCACGCTGCGCTGGGAGAAGGAGAGCGCGGAGCGGCTGGCCAACGAGGTCGCCGAGGTCGCGCGCAAGCTCAAGCGCGTCAGTCTGGACGCCGAGGAGGCCGAGCTGGTCGTGCGCATGAAGTCGCTGCAGACCGAGCTGGTCGCCAAGCAGGTCGAGAAGAGCCTGCTGGCGCGCACGACCGAAGGCCGCGAGCAGGAACTCTCGCGCGGCCGCACGCGGATGCGCGAGCTGCGCGGCGCGGACGCCGCGCACCCGTCGCGAAAGTGAGGTGCACATGGCCCAGGACACCATCCACAAGTTTCGCCTCTACGTCGCCGGCAACGCGCCGAATTCCGTCGAAGCCCTGAACAACCTGCACCGGATCTGCGAGCGCCACCTGCCGGATCGCCACGAGATCGAGGTCGTCGACGTGTTCCGCCTGCCCAAGCGCGCGCTCGCCGACGGCATCTTCATGACGCCCGCGCTGGTGCGCATCGTGCCCGCGCCGAGCCGCCGCATCATCGGCACGCTGCGCGAGACCGACACCGTGCTGCACGCGCTGGGCCTGACGGCGCGCACCGGATGAACGCCTCGCAGGCCGGCGCGCTGGCGGATCCGTCGGACGAGATCTCCGCGCTGATCGAGACCCTGCTGGCTGCCGAGCAACGGCTGGAGGCGCTGACCGCCGGGCAGGTCGACGCGATCTCCGACCAGCGCGGTCGGCCCTTCCTGCTGCAGCGCGCGCAGGAGCGCTTGCGCCGCAGCGAGGCGGTCAAGCAGGCCGCGATCCTCGATGTGCTGCCGGCCCACCTCGCGCTGCTGGACCCGCAGGGCGTGATCATCTCGGTCAACGAAGGATGGCGGCTGTTCGCGCGTGCGAACGCGCTGCAGGGGCCGGCCTTCGCGCTGGGCGCGAACTACCTCGGCGTCTGCGACGCCGCCACCGGCGACGGCGCCGAGCTCGCGCAGCGCGCCGCGCAAGGCCTGCGCGAGGTGCTCAGCGGCGCGCGCCCGTCGTTCGAGATGGAATACGCCTGCCACGCGCCGGGAGAGCCGCGCTGGTACAGCATGACGATCTCGCCGCTCGCCGAGACGCCGCCGCCCGGCGCCGTCGTGATGCATGTCGACATCTCGCAGCGCATCCTCGGCGAGCGCTCGACGCGCCAATCGAGCGAGCTGCTGCGCGCCGTCGCGGCCGGCACCCCGGACACCTTGTTCGTCAAGGACGCACAGGGCCGCTACCTGTTTTGCAACGAGGCCTTCGCGCAGTTCGTCGGCCGCGGCGTCGAGCAGATGATCGGGCTGGACAACGCGACGATCTTCGGCGCCGGCGGCGCCAGTGCGCTGATCGAGGCGGACCGGCACGTGATGGACTCCGGGCGCGCGATGTGGACCGAGGAAACGCTGACCGGGCGCGACGGCCCACGCACCTTCCTCGTCACGAAGGCCCCTTACCGCGACGAGCTGGGCGCGATCGTCGGCGTGATCGGCGTGAGCCGCGACATCACCGATCGAAAGGACGCCGAGGAAGCGCTGCGCGAAGGCAAGGCCTTGCTCGCGATGGCCGGGCGGCTGGCGCAGCTCGGCTCCTGGTTCATCGACGTGCCGCCGCGCCGGATGGTCTGGTCCGACCTGACCGCGGCGCTGCACGGCGAGCCCGAGGGGTTCTCGCCGACCGTCCAGCAGGCGCTCGATTACTACGTCCCGGAGCACCGCGAACGGATCGCCGAGGCCCTGGGGAACTGCATCTCCCACGGCGTCTCGTTCGACGAGGAGTACGAGATTCTCGACGCCCGCGGCCGGCGCAGCTGGGTGCGCGCGATGGGCGAGGCCGTGTACGACTCGGCCGGCCACGTGCGCCGCGTGCAAGGCGCGATGCAGGACCTGACCGAGCGCAAGCGGGCCGAGCACGAGACGCAGCTGCTGGCCGACCGGCTGACCGACACGCTCGAGAGCATCACCGACGGCTTCCTGACGCTGGACCACGACTGGCGCTACACCTTCGTCAACAACGAGGCCCTGCACATGCTCGGCCGCACGCGCGACGAGCTGCTCGGCCAGAGCCTGTGGGAGCAGTTCCCGGACGTGCTCGGCACCGACTTCGAGCGCGGCTACCGCGCCGCCGCCGCGGCCTCCGCGGGGACCACGTTCGTCGCGTTCTACCCGCCGTGGCAGGCCTGGATCAGCGTCAGCTGCTACCCGTCCAAGACGGGGCTGTCGATCTACTTCCACGACGTCACCCAGGCCCGGCTCGACCAGACCGCGCTGCGCGAACTCAACGCCGACCTGGAAGTGCGCGTCGCGTCGCGCACCGCGGAGCTGACCGCGGCGCGCGAGGACGCCGAGCAGGCGAATCGGGCCAAGTCCGCCTTCCTCGCCGCGATGAGCCACGAGATCCGCACGCCGATGAACGGCGTCGTCGGCATGATCGACGTGCTGGAGCAGAGCAGCCTGATGAGCGCGCAAGCCGACATCGTCAAGACGGTGCGCGAATCGGCGTACGCGCTGCTCGGCATCGTCGACGACGTGCTCGATTTCTCGAAGATCGAGGCCGGGCATTTCCAGATCGACAACGATCCGATGTCGATCGAGCGGGTGTTGCGCGGCGTCTGCGACACGCTCGACCACCTCGCCTCGAGCAAGGGCGTGGTGCTGAGCCTGGTGATCGATCCGGCCTTGCCGGGCCGGGTGATGGGCGACGCCGCGCGGCTGCGCCAGGTGCTGCTGAACCTGGTCGGCAACGCGATCAAGTTCAGCAGTTCGGGGATGGCCAACGGCAGCGTCGAAGTCCGCGCCGACGAGGTCCGCTTCGGCGCGGACCGGGTCTCGGTCCAGTTCGCGATCGCCGACAACGGCATCGGCATGGGCGAGTCGACGCTGGCGCGGCTGTTCACGCCGTTCACGCAGGCCGACGACAGCACCACCAAGCGCTACGGCGGCACCGGGCTGGGCCTGAGCATTTCGAGCCGGCTGGTCGGGCTGATGGGCGGCGCGATCGCCGCGACGAGCCGGCCCGGCCTCGGCTCGCGCTTCGCGATGCGCCTGACCTTCGAGTGCCTGGAGTCCGAGCACGCCGAGTTGCTGGAGCTCGACAGCACGACCGAGATCCACCCGCAGCGCGACGCCGAGACGCCGCCGATGCCGCCGGCCGGCGCGGGCGACGCCGGCCGCCTGATCCTGGTGGCCGAGGACAACGAGATCAACCAGAAGGTGATTCGCAAGCAGTTGGCGCTGCTGGGCTTCATGACCGAGCTCGTCTCCGACGGCCACGAGGCGCTGGAGCGCCTGCGGCAAGGCCGCTATGCGATGCTGCTGACCGACCTGCACATGCCGCACCTGGACGGCTACGAATTGGCGATCGCGATCCGCAACGGCGAGCCCGCCGGCGTGCACCTGCCGATCGTGGCCCTGACCGCGAATGCGCTGAAGGGCGAGGCGCGGCGCTGCCGCGAGGTCGGCATGGACGACTACATGACCAAGCCGCTGCTGCTCACCGACCTGCAGGCGATGCTGGCGAAGTGGATGCCGGCGGACGCCCGGCCCCTGGAGTTGCGCAAGCCGCCGGGATCGAGCGTCAACCCGCGCCGGCCGGCCGGCGAGGCGCGGCGTCCCGCGCCGCACCAGGCGGTCGACCTGAACGTGCTGACGACGCTGGTCGGCAGCGACCCGCAGGTCGTCAGCGAAATCATCGAGGCGTTTCGAACCAGCGCCGAACGCTCCGTCGAGGAGATTCGAACCGGCTCCGCGAACGGCAACGCCAAGCTGGTCTCCGATGCGGCGCACACCTTGAAGTCGGGCGCCTGGTCGATCGGCGCCCGGCGCCTCGGCGATGTCTGCGCCGAGATCGAGGGCGCCTCCGGCGCCGCGCAGACCCGGGAGGACGCGCAGCGCCTGCAGCGCTTCGACATGGAGCTCGCCGATGTCTTCCGGTTCCTCGATGCCCTCTGACCGCCCGGGCGCCGAACCGCGGATCCTGCTGGTCGACGACGATCCGTTCATGCTCGCGCTGCAGTCGCGCATGCTGCGCGGCATGGGCTACCAACACGTGCGCTCCGCCGGCGGCGGCCAGGCGGCCTTGACGGCGCTGCAGCAGCACGCGAGTTCGGCCGACATCATCGTGTGCGACCTGAAGATGCCGGGCATGGACGGCGTCGAGTTTCTTCAACGGCTGAACGGCGGGCTCTTCACCGGCAGCGTGATCCTGCTGAGCGGAGAGGGCGCCCGCATCATGCACACGGTGCGCAAGCTGTTGAGCGGCGGGCGCATGACGATCCTCGGCGCGCTCGAGAAGCCGGCCCGGCCCGAATCGCTGCGCGAGCTGATCGGCTGCTGGAAGACCAGCGCCGGCGCCGCGCCGGCGCCGGCGATCGCGCGGCCGGTCACCGCCGCCGAGGTCCACGCCGCGACCGAGCGCGACGAGTGGCTGTTGCACTACCAGCCCAAGGTCGATCTGCAGACCGGCGCACTGGTCGGCGCCGAGGCCCTGGTGCGCTGGAACCACCCGATCCATGGCCTGCTGTTCCCCGACAGCTTCATCGGCGCGGCCGAGGAGTGCGGCGCGATCGATCAGGTCACCGACTGGGTCATGCGCCGGGCGATGGGCCAGCTCGCACGCTGGGCCGCGGGCGGCGTGGCGATCCAGGTCGCGATCAACCTGTCGATGGACAACCTGCGCGCCGCCGACTTCGCCCGGCGCGCCGAGAGCATCGTGCGCGAGGCCGGCGTCGCGCCGCAGGACGTGACGCTGGAGATCACCGAAAGCCGTGCGATGTCGCCGTCGCCGGAGCCGCTGGAGAGCCTGGTCCGGCTGCGGCTGCAGCGCTTCAAGCTGTCGATCGACGACTTCGGCACGGGTCATTCGTCGCTGGCCCAGTTGCGCGACGTGCCGTTCACCGAACTCAAGATCGACCGCGGCTTCGTCCATGGCGCACGCGGCAACCAGATCATCCGCCCCATCCTGGAGGGCAGCATCGGCATCGCGAAGCGGCTCGGCATGCTCTGCGTCGCCGAAGGCGTCGAGACCGAGCAGGACTGGCGCCTGCTGCGCGAGCTCGACTGCGACGTCGCGCAGGGCTATTTCATCGGCCGGCCGATGGGCGCCGCGCAGTTCCCGGAATGGCTCGGCCGGTGGGAAGCGCGGCGTGCCGCGCTCTGCGCATGAAGCTCAGGCCCTCCCGATGAGCCGGCGCACCGCCGCCTCGCGCGTGCTCGTCGCCAGCGACAGCACCGACGACGCGCAGCAGATCGTGCGCCAGCTCGAGGCCGTGTTCGACACGGTCCACGCCACCACGGTAGCCGCCGACGCGGGCGCCGACTTCGAGCGCTGCAAGCCCGACGTGCTGGTGCTCGGCATGGACACGCTGGACAAGGCGCAGCGCTACTACCTCGGCCTGTACCGCCTGAGCGCCGGGCCGGTCCCGCCGCACCGTACCGTCCTGCTGTGCCGCAAGGACGAGGTCTCCGCGGCCTACGAGCTCTGCACCCAGGACTACTTCGACGACTACGTGCTCTACTGGCCGCAGAGCTTCGACGGCAAGCGGCTCGCGATGAGCGTCTGGAACGCCTGCCGATCCGCCGGCGCTGCGCAGGCCGCCGCCCTCGGGCCGACCTCGCTGGCCGCGCATGCGCGCCACCTCGCGCAGCTCGAGCGCGTCGTCGCCGACGACACCGAGACCTCGCTCACCGCGCTGCGCGAACGCATCGAGCCAGCGCTCGCCGGGACGCGCCCGCTCGCCGCGGCGATCCGCACGCTGCGCCCGCGGGTGATGGTGGTCGAGGACGACGAGCTGGCGCGGCGGATCGCCGCCCAGGCGCTCGATCCGGAGCGCTGGGAGGTGAGCTTCGCGAAGGACGCCACCGACGCCTTGCTGAGGCTGCGCCGCGTCCGCCCCGACGTGATCCTGATGGACGTGCGCATGCCGGACCTGGACGGCGTCGAGTTCACGCGGCGCCTGAAGGCCACCCCGGAGCTCGCCGACATTCCGATCGTGATGATGACCGGCGATGCGCGCCGCGAGACGCTGATGAGCAGCATGCAGGCCGGCGCGATCGCGTTCGTCGTCAAGCCGCTGAGCCGGAGCGCGCTCGAGGCCAAGCTCGCACCGCTGTTCGGCCCCTGAGCGCCGCGTCGCCGGCGCGCGTACGTGCGCGCACGCATTCCGCCGCGGTGACCCGTGGCCTACGCTCGGCGGATGAAAAATCCGTGGTCATCCCTGTTCGTACCGAAGACCGTGGCCCCGGTCGAGCTGCCCACGCCGAGCGGCGATGTCGACCGCGCCGAGCCGTGCCTGCGCGATCCGTTGACCGGCTTGCCGAACCGGCGCGCGATCCGCCAGCACTTGCGTTCGAGACTGCAGGGCGGGGTGCCGCCGGGCTGCCTCACGACCGCGCTGCACATCGACCTCGACGGCTTCGCGCGGATCGATGCCGAGCTCGGCGGTGCCGATGCCGACCAGACGATCCTGGTGGTGGCGCGGCGCATCGAAGCCGCGCTGTCGAGCGCCGACACGCTGGCGCGGCTGGACGGCGATGAATTCCTGGTCGTGCTCGGCACCGACGCCGGCGACGGCAGGCACGTGACGGCGCTGGCCGCCGCGCTGCGCGCCGCCATCGCGCGCCCGATCGTGGTGGCCGGGCACGACGTCTTCGTCAGCGCCAGCATCGGCATCGCCCACGCCACCGCCGGCTCGATGAAGGCCGAGGCCCTGCTGCGCCATGCCGCATCCGCCGTCCAGCGCGCGAAAGCGGCCGGCCCCGGCTCCTGCGTGACCTGCGACCCGGCCGATGCCAGCGCCGATGCGAGCCGGCAGGCGATCGGGCAGGCCCTGCGCTCGGCCACGGCGCGCCATGAGCTGCGCCTGGTCTATCAACCGCAGCTCGACCTGCGCAGCGGAAAGATCGTCGGCATCGAAGCGCTGCTGCGCTGGCAGCATCCGACCTTCGGCCCCCTCGGGCCGGACCGATTCATTCCGATCGCCGAGGACCTCGGCCTGATGGGCCAGATCGGCGACTGGGTCATCGGCGCGGCCTGTGCGCAGGCGCGGGCCTGGCAGCGGGCCGGCATTCCGCTGGTGCGGCTGACCGTCAACGTCTCGGCGCAGCAGCTGCGCCACCCCGAGTTCGCGGACCGGCTCGCGGCCGCGCTGGCGCGCCACGGCGTCGAGCCGCAGCACTTCGGAATCGAGCTGACCGAGCACCGCCTGCTCGAACGGCTCGACGACGTCGCCGCGCAGCTGTGCCGGGTCCGGGCGACCGGCGTGGCGATCGCGCTCGACGATTTCGGCACCGGCAGCTCCAGCCTGACCTGCTTGCGCCGGCTGCCGATCGACAGCGTGAAGATCGATCGGTCGCTGATGCAGACGATCACCTCGAGCACCCAGACGCTGGCGATCACGCGCGCCATCATCGCGATGGCCCACGGCCTGGGCATGACGACGATCGCCGAAGGGGTCGAAAACGAGGGCCAGCTGGAACTGCTGGCGGCAAGCCGCTGCGATCGCTTCCAGGGCCACCACTTCAGCCCGGCGATCGAGGCCGACGACATCGCGCGCATGCTGCAGAGCGGCGCGCACGTCCCGGCGGCCCTGCGGCTTCGCAGCGAGGCCGCGAAGACGATCCTGATCCTCGACGACGAGCCCTGGGTCGTCGTGCGGCTGAGCGAGCAGATCGGCTGGCGCTTCGGCAGCGAGCTGCAGATCGAAAGCTGCGTGTGCCGGCACGAGGCACTGGCGCGGCTGCGCCGGGGGGCGGTCGACGTCGTCCTCAGCGACCTGCGCATGCCCGGCGGCGATGGCCTGGACTTTCTCGCCGAGGCGCGCGCGCTCCAGCCCGATCTGGTCTGCCTGATGCTCGTCGGCCTGGGCGACATCGGCAGCATCGTCAACGACCCGAGGCAAGGCAAGGTGTTTCGCTACATCACCAAACCCTGGGACATGGACCTGCTGCTGCAACACGTCGGCGCCGCGCTCGCGCATGCCGCGCACCTGGGTGCCGACCGCCTCGGTGCGGAAGCGCTGCAGCTCGCGCGCTGCGGTGGCGCCGCCGCCGAGGCGCCGAACCCGAGCAGCCACGCGGAGCCGCGCCGGCTGATCGACATCGTCGACCGCGGCATCCTCGGCGAGGTGCTGATGCCGCACAGCCTGCCGACGATGCCGGGCGACCTCTGGAGTTCGGCCCGGCATTGACGACGATTCGCGCGGGCGCGGGCAGATGCTACCCTGCGCCATGAGAAGCCTCCCGACGGTGCTGGCCGTGGACGACGATGCCGTGATGCGCGCGCTGCTGCGGCGCGTCTTCGGCGATGCGGGCCTCGCGGTCGAGACCTTCGACTCGGCCCGGGACCTGCTGGACCATGCCGCGTTCGACGCCCCCGCCGTGCTGCTGCTGGACGTGCGGATGCCGGGGATCTCCGGGATCGAGCTGCAGGCGCTGCTGAAGGCGCGCGGGGTGTCGCTGCCGATCGTCTTCCTGACCGGCTCGTCCGACATTCCGACCGCGGTCGAGGCGATGCGCTGCGGCGCGGCCGATTTTCTCGAGAAGCCGTTCGATCCGGTGGCGCTGCTGGCACGGGTGCGCCGCAGCCTGCTGACGGCGTCCGCGCCCCCCGACCCCGCGGTCCGCCGCAGCAATCCGGACTTCGCCGAATGCCTGGGCACGCTGACGAGCCGCGAGCGGCAGGTCTACGACTTCATGATCACCGGCAAGAGCAGCAAGCTGATCGCACGCGAACTCGGCGGCAGCTTTCGCACCATCGAGATCCACCGCTCGCGCGTGATGACGAAGATGAAGTGCGAGAGCCTGGCCGACCTGGTGCGCATGACCTTCGAGGTCGACCCGGCCTAGAACCGGCCTGTGCGGGTGTCTACAATGTGTTTACATTGCTTCACACACAGCGAAAACAAAAATCGTGACGCTCACGCCGGACGAAGAAACCAAGCGCGCTCTCAATCATTTCAATTTGATCCGGATGATCGCGGCCGTGGCCGTGCTGGTCAGCCACAGCCACGTGCTGGCCACCGGCCGCGACGACGCCGAACCGCTGCGCGCCGGGCTGGGCCTGTCGCTGGGGTCGGTGGCCGTCGACGTGTTCTTCGTCTGCAGCGGATTCCTGGTGACGGGCAGCCTGCTCCGGCAGCCCTCGCTCGCCGCGTTCGCCCGGGCTCGGGCGCTTCGGATCTACCCGGCCCTGCTGGCCGTCGTGGCCCTGATGGTGTTGACCGGCGGCGCGTTCTTCTCCCGGCTGCCGCTCGCCACCTTTGTCTCGACCTCTTCGACCTGGACCTTCGTCGCGAAGAACGCGTGGATGCTTTTCGGCTTCTATCCGAGGCTTCCCGGGGTGTTCGAGCTGAACCCGTATGCTTCGACGGTCAATGGCTCGCTGTGGTCGCTGCCGTACGAGATTCGGTTCTATCTGCTGCTCGGCGTCCTGGGGTGGCTGTCCCACCGGTGGCTGCCGCGGCTCGACCGCCATCGCAGAATCCGTTGGGCGGCGGCAGGCCTCGCGCTGGTGGCGCTCGCGGTGATCGTCTGCCTGGACGGCCGCTGGGAGAACCTGCCGCCGGTCCCGCGCTTTCTGTGGATGTTCTTCGCCGGTGCAACGGCCTGGACGCTGAAGCTCAACCGCTACGCGATCCGATGGCCGCTGCTGGGGCTGCTCGCGCTGATCGCCTCGATCGCCAGCGGGCTGGGCGTCAACCTCGTCTACGCGCTGGCCGTGCCGGTCATCGTTCTGAGCCTGGCCCACGGCACGAACCGGCGGCTGGCCGCCTACAACCGCATCGGCGACTACTCGTACGGCACCTACCTGCTGGCGTTTCCGATCCAGCAAGCGTTGATGGCCTCGTTCCCGGCGCTGACGCCCGCGGGGCTGACCGCCGCGGCCTTGCCCTGCACGATCCTGGGGGCCGTCGTGCTGTGGCACGGCGTCGAGTCGCCCGCGCTGCGCTGGAAACTGCACTGGAAACAGCCCGGGCCGGTGCCGCAGCGTCCCCCGGGCCTGCTAGCGCCGCGAGACCAGCTCGCTCAGGATCTCACCGTAGATCCGGTAGCGTGATTCGCTGATCTCGCCGCGCTCCAGCGCCGCGCGCACGCCGCAGCCGGGCTCGTGCTGGTGGCTGCAGTTGTAGAACTTGCAATCGGCATGCGCGCGCAGGTCGGGCATCAGCGTCGCGAGCTGCGCGGCGTCGATCTGGCGCAGGCCGAACTCCTGGAACCCCGGCGAGTCGATCAGGCCGGTCGTGCGCTCGGCGTCGAGCCAGTACCACTGCGTCGTCGTGGTCGTGTGGCGGCCAGAATTCAGCGCCTGGGAGATCTCGCCGATCTGCGCCTTCGCATCCGGTGCGAGCAGGTTGATCAAGGTGCTCTTGCCGGTGCCGCTCGGCCCCAGCACGAAGGTCGAGCGGCCCGCCAGCAGCGGCATCAGGCGCGCGCGCGCCTCGTCGGGTCGGGCCTTCAGCGCCAGCTCGATCACGTCGACGCCGAACGCGGCGTAGGGCGCCAGGCGTGCGCGCGCGGTGCCGATCTCCGGCAGGTCGGTCTTGTTCAGCACGATGCGCGCCGGGATGCCGGCACTCTCGGCGGCGATCAGCGCGCGCGCGAGCTGCGATTCGCTGAACACCGGCTGCGCGGCGACCAGCACCAGCAGCTGGTCCAGGTTCGCGGCGAAGGACTTGGTCTTCCACTCGTCCTGGCGGAACAGCAGGTTGCGGCGCGGCTCGACGTGCTCGATCACGCCCTCGTCGCCGGAGGCCTGCCAGCGCACCCGGTCGCCGACGACGCAGTCGCTCTTCTTGCCACGTGGATGGCAGGTGAGTCGGGTGCCTTCGGGCGTCTCGACGATGTAGTGGCGGCCATGGCCGGCGACGATCAGGCCGGTGTCGAGCGCGGCGAAATGGCTCAAGCGGCGATCAGGCGACGAAGGAGATCAGCGCGTCGGTCTTGGCCGCGCAGATGAAATCGTTGACCGTGATGCCGCCCGCCGAGTGGGTGCTGAAGCGCACGACGCAGCGGTCG
This sequence comes from Burkholderiaceae bacterium, assembly GCA_036500445.1. Lineage (GTDB taxonomy): Bacteria > Pseudomonadota > Gammaproteobacteria > Burkholderiales > Burkholderiaceae_C > LMDS01. Next base: position 17,657 of record DASYCA010000165.1, read on the forward strand.
AAGCTGACCGCGAGCGCCGGATGGTGGTCCTCGGTGTTGCAGACCCAGGCCATCGCGTTGACGAACGCGATCGTCTCGTAGAAATCCTTGAACGCGAAGGTCTTCTCGATCGCGCCGTTCGTCAGATGCCAGCCGCTGAGTTGCGCGAGGTGATCGTGGATCACGGCCTGGCTCATCGGGCCGCTCTGCTGGGCCTGGCAGTGTTGGTGCAGGAGGTTGCTCATGGCGTCGAGGTGCGTGGGTGGAGAAGGGGCGCCGCCGCGCCGTGGGCCGACAGCGCCGCGAGCCGCTCCGAGGCGGGCGGGTGCGAGTAGTAGAAGCGCACGTAGAGCGGGTCGGGCGTCAGGGTCGCGGCGTTGTCCTCGTGCAGCTTCAGCAGCGCGGCGGCGAGCTCTTGGCCGTCGGCCTGGCGGCAGGCGTAGGCATCGGCCTCGAACTCGTGCTTGCGCGACAGCTGCGCGAACAGCGGCGAGACGAAAAAGCCGAACACCGGCGTGACGAGCAGGAACAGCAGCAGCGCGATCGCGTCGTTCGGGGCGTCCAGCGAGGGCCGCACGCCGAGCGCGAGGTAGAACCACGGCCGGGTCGACAGCCAACCCAGCAGCGCGAAGCCGGCCAGGCTCAGCGCGAACATCGCGACGATGCGCTTGATCACGTGCTTGTGCTTGAAATGGCCGAGCTCGTGCGCGAGCACCGCCTCGACCTCGCCGGGAGAAAGCTTCGCGAGCAGGGTGTCGAAGAAGACGACGCGCTTGGCCGCGCCGAAGCCGGTGAAATACGCGTTCGCGTGGGCCGAGCGCTTGCTGCCGTCCATCACGAACAAGCCCTTCGCGGAGAAGCCGCAACGCGTCATCAGCGCCTGCACGCGGGCCTTCAGCGATTCGTCGGCGAGCGGCTCGAACTTGTTGAACAAGGGCGCGATCACGGTCGGATACAGCACCAGGATCAGCAGGTTGAACACCATCCACGCGCCCCAGGCCCATAGCCACCACAGGCGCCCGGCGGCGCCCATCAGCCACAGCATCAGCGCGGCGACCGGCAAACCGACGAGTGCGCCGACGAGCGCGCCCTTGAGCATGTCGGCCAGGTACAGCGTCCAGGTCATGCGGTTGAAGCCGAAGCGCTGCTCGATCCGGAAGGTGCTGTAGAGCTCGAACGGCAGCTCGAGCAGGCTGCCGATGACTGCGAACGCGGCGAGCAGCGCGAGCTGATAGGCCATCGCGCCGAAGCGCGGCTGGATCGCGTCGCGCAGCGGGCCGTTCAGCGCGTCGATCCCGCCGAGCAGCGTCCAGCCCAGCAGCACCGCGGCGCTGAAGGCCATGCTCAGCACGCCGAAGCGGCCCTTCGCGAGCGTGTAGTCGGCCGCGCGCTGGTGGGCGCCGAGCTGGATCGTCTGCGCGAACGCGGCCGGCACCGCCTCGCGGTGCGCGGCGACGAAGCGCATTTGCCGGCTCGCGAGCCAGAACTTGATGCCCAGCGAAACGACGAGCGCGGCGCTGAACAGGAGGGTGAGAATCATCACGGGCTGCATGGGCCGGAGTGTAGACCTGCGAAAATCCCCGCATGGAGAACACTGCATGACCGACGCGACCCCCACCAGCCTGCTCGCGCGGGCCGACGACAACCTGGTCTGGATCGACCTGGAAATGACCGGGCTGTACCCGGAGACCGACCGCATCATCGAGATCGCGGTGATCGTGACCGACGCGAAGCTCGGCAACCGGACCGAAGGGCCGGTCTTCGCGATCCACCAGAGCGACGCCGCGCTGGACGCGATGGACGCCTGGAACACCGGCACGCACGGCCGCAGCGGCCTCACCGCGCGCGTGAAGGCCTCGACGGTCGACGAGGCCGCCGCCGAGGCGCAGGTGATCGAATTCCTGCAGCAGTACGTGCCCAAGGGCAAGTCGCCGATGTGCGGCAACAGCATCTGCCAGGACCGGCGCTTCCTCGCCCGCACGATGCCGAAGCTGGAAGCCTATTTCCACTACCGCAACCTGGACGTCAGCACGCTGAAGGAGCTCGCGAAGCGCTGGAAGCCCGACATCCTCGCCGGCTTCAAGAAGCAGCAGGCGCACACCGCGCTGGCCGACATCGTCGAGTCGATCGACGAGCTCGCGTACTACCGCGAGCATTTCCTGGCGCTGTGAAGGGCCCGCACTCTTGCGGGAAAACCCCAGGCGGGCTAGAATACGAGCTTCGCTGCGGATCTGGGTCGCAAGCCCTTGTCGCAGCGTTTCGTTCATCCCCTCTGACCTCATCGAGTCTTCAGCGCAGCACCTGCGGCGCTCTGTTCGAACCCCAGCGGCCCCCTGCGCTGGCGGGAATGGTTGGCGGCGATGCCGTCGCTTTGACTGTTCCTGATTTTTTGCCCCCAGAGCCTTTCTGAGCGGGCCGGTTCGGACCTTCTCCCCAGCGACTGATTGGTGGCTCCCTCGCGGGAGGCACCGCCCTGTCGATGCGCGCCGTCCACAAGACGGCCTGCAGCGCGCGGGTGTTTGAAAGAAGTAGACATCATGAGTTTTGCATCCCTGGGCCTGCACGAAGCCCTCCTGAAAGCCGTCGCCAGCTCCGGCTACGACACCGCCACCGAAGTCCAGACGCAGGCGATCCCGCCCGCGATGGAAGGCGCCGACCTGATGGTCTCGGCCAGCACCGGCAGCGGCAAGACCGCCGCCTTCATCCTGCCGGCGCTGCAGCGCGTCCTGGCCGCCCGCAGCGGCGAGAAGACGCGCGTGCGCGGCACGGTCTACGGTCCGCGCGTGCTGGTGCTCGCACCGACGCGCGAGCTCGCGATGCAGGTCGCGAAGGCCGCCGCCACGTATGGCCGCTGGGTCCCGGGCCTGCGTGTCGCGACCGTCGTCGGCGGCGTGCCGTACCCGGCCCAGATCGCCGCGCTGCGCGGCCCGCTGGACATCCTGATCTCCACGCCGGGCCGCCTGATCGACCACATCCAGAGCGGCCGCTGCGTGCTCGAGAACGTCGAGATGCTGGTGCTCGACGAGGCCGACCGCATGCTCGACATGGGCTTCATCGACGACATCAACACGATCGCCGAGCAGATCCCGGCCACGCGCCAGACCGTGATGTTCAGCGCGACCTTCCTCGGCCACGTCGGCCGGCTCGCGCAGAACCTGCTGCGCGACCCGAAGCGCATCGACGTCGCCTCGCACACCGACACCCACGCCAACATCGAGCAGCGCCTGCACTGGGCCGACAACGTCAACCACAAGAACGCGATCCTCGACCACATCCTGACGCAAAAGGAGATGGAGCAGGCCGTGGTGTTCACCAGCACCCAGCGCGACGCCGACTGGCTGGCCGACCGCCTCGCCGACATGGGCCACCACGTCGCGTCGCTGCACGGCGGCCACCCGCAAGGCCGGCGCAACCGCGTGCTGCAGGGCCTGCGCAACAAGCAGCTGAAGATCCTCGTCGCGACCGACGTCGCCGCGCGCGGCATCGACGTGCCGACGATCAGCCACGTCATCAACTACGGCCTGCCGATGAAGGCCGAGGACTACGTCCACCGCATCGGCCGCACCGGCCGGGCCGGGCGCAATGGCCTCGCGGTGACGCTGGCCGAGCGCATGGACGTCGGCATGATCCGCCGCATCCAGCAGTTCACGACGCAGAACATCCCGGTCACGGTGGTCGCAGGCCTCGAGCCGAAGACGCCCGAGCCGAAGATCTACGCGCAGCGCCCCGAAGGCGGCGCGCCGTCGGGCCGCTTCGGCGGCAAGCCGTTCGGCCACAAGCCCGGCTTCGGCAAGAAGCCGTTCGCGCCGCGCGGCGGCGAGGGCTATGCGGCACGCGATCGTGCGCCGTTCGATCGTGCGCCGGCCGACCGCGCGCCGCACCAGGACCGCGACAGCCGCTTCGAGCCGCGCGCTCCGCACGGCGCCCCGCAGCATGGCGACGCGCACCGCAGCAGCCCGTTCGACCGCGCGCCGGCCGCCGGTCGCGTCGACCACCACAACAAGGCCGGCGAGCGCAGCTTCGCGCCGCGCAAGCCGGGCGCACCGGCCAAGGGCGGCTTCAAGCCGCAGCGCCCGCGGCCGGGCGGCTTCACGCGCTGATCGGTTCGCCGCTGCGTTGTCAAAGGCCCGCTGATGCGGGCCTTTTCGTCAGAATCGGTAACCCAGCGTCAGCGCGACGATGTCCGGATCTGCCCGGACGTCGATCGTGCGGACGATGTCGCCGGCGCCCGGTGTGGCCGTGGTGATGGTGGCGGTCGTGCGGATGCCGTAGCGGCAGTAAGCCGCATCGATGACCCAGTTCTCGCTCAACGGGAATCCCACGCCGATCTTCAGGACATAGCCCAAGGCGCTGTCCATCTTGGCCGTGCTGCTGGTCCCGCCGAACGCGCCGGTGTAGGCCGCGCTCACCTGCCCATCGGTGTAGACGGTGTAGTTCAGGCCGGCGCCCAGGTAGGGGTGGGTGCCGAACGGCCCGTCGAAGGTGTACTGAGCGAGCACGGCAGGGAACCAGGCCCGGGTCGTGCCGACCTGGCCCAGCGCGGCGCCGTTGCCTGCGCCGACCAGCTTGATCACCGGCGGGGTTCCGACCTGCAGCACGACGGACCAGGGGCCCGAGAGGTGTCGCTCGTAGATCAGGGCCAAGGCGTCGGCATTCTTCAAATCGGCCTGAACGCCGGGAGGCGTGGTGCCTGCGGGGCCGCTGAGGTCCCCGGATTTCGTGTTGAAGCCGATGTGCGCATATCCGAGCTTCAGCGTGTTCTGGGGTTCGTCGGCTCGCGCGTCGGCCATGGCGAAGGCGAGGGCGACGGCGAGGCCATAGCCGAGCGCAGGGTTGAAAGGGGCACGTTTCATGGGGTACTTCCTGGAGTTGAGTTCACGTCTGTCAGGACGTTGTCGGCCCTGCAGTCAAATTCTTGACCGACCGTTAAACTCAACTCTGATCCGGCACGGGCAGCAGGCGCGTCAGCAGCGCGGGAATCTCGTCCGCGGGCAAAGGCCTGCTGAAGATGTAGCCCTGCATCTCCGTGCAGCCCTCGACCCTGATTTGCGCGAGCTGGCTGTCGGTCTCGACCCCTTCTGCCGTCGTCGACGCGCCGAAGCTGCGCGCCAATTCGCAAACCGCTCGCACGATCGCGAGGCTGCTTTCACTCGTCGTGAGATCGCGAACAAAGGATTTGTCGATCTTGATCTTGTCGAACGTGAAGCTGCGCAGATAGCTCAGGCTGGAATAGCCCGTTCCGAAATCGTCCATCGATATCTTGACGCCGAGCTCTCCCAACTGGCTGAGAATCGCAAGATTCGATTCGATGCCCTGGAGGAATATCGATTCGGTGATTTCCAGCTCCAGCCTGCTCGCCGGCAACCCGGAGGACGTCAGAGCGTCCTTGACCGCGGAGATCAAATGACCGCTTTGGAACTGCGCGGGCGACAGGTTCACGGCCACCGAAATTTCTCCGGGCCAGGTCGCGGCCTGCGCGCAGGCGCGCTTGAGAACGCGCCGACCGATGGTGCTGATCAGTCCGATCTCTTCGGCCAACGGGATGAAATCGCTCGGCGGCACGAAACCGCGTTGCGGATCCTCCCAGCGCGACAGCGCTTCGAACCCGCTGATCTGACCGGTCCGTAAATTGACCAAGGGTTGGTAGTAGATCTCGAGCGCGTCCTGGTCGACGGCCGTGCGCAACGCGAGCTCGAGGTCGCGGCGCTCCTGGACCTGCCGGTCGAACTCCGGCTCGAAAAAGCGGAACCGGCCGCGCCCGTCCGCCTTCGCGCGGTACATCGCCTGGTCGGCGGCCCTGAGCAACTGCGTGGAATCCTGATAGTCGCCGCCTGCGACCACGATGCCGATGCTGGCGCCGATCGCCAGCTTGTGGTCGTCGATGCTGAACGGAACCTTGAACAGTTCGATCAGACGCGTCGCGAGGGCCGCGGCTTCCTGCTCGTTGCCGCGCAGGATGACCGCGAATTCGTCGCCCCCGAGGCGTCCGACCTTGTCGCCTTCCCGGAGCACATTCTGGACGCGGGACGCCAGGTGCTTCAGCACGGTATCGCCGATGCCGTGCCCGAGCGTGTCGTTGACGGCCTTGAAGCCGTCCAGATCCATGAACAGAACCGCCAGATCGCCCCCGAGCCGCTGCCGGTGCGCGACCGCGTCGCGAAGCTCCTTGTGGAACAGCAAGCGGTTGCCGAGTCCCGTCAGCGCGTCGTGGTGCGCCAGGTGCACGATCTTCGCCTGCGAGATCTCGCGCTGCTCCATTTCGCTTCGAAGCTGCTGATTGGCTTGAACCAGGTCTTTGGTTCGATCGGCGACACGCCCCTCGAGCGCCTCGTTGGTCCGCGACAGCTCCTCGTTCATCTGCTTGATCTTCTCTTCGGCCCGCTTTCTGTCGAGCTGCGTGACGACGCGGGCGAGCGCGATCGAGAAGTCGACCGGCTTGGTGATGTAGTCGTTGGCACCGCGGTTCAACGCTTCGACGACGTCTTCGCTCTGGCTCTTGGCGGTGACCATGATCACCGGCAAGACGCCCGGCGAGTATTCCGACCGAACGCGCTCCAGGACTTCCAGCCCGCCCATTTCGGGCATCATCATGTCCAGCAGGACGAGGTCGAAGGTCTCGCGTTCGATCAGTTCGAGCGCTTCGGGCCCGCCGCTGGCTTCGGTGGTGTGAAAGCCGTGGCGCTCGAAACGACGCCTCAGGATGTCGCGATTCTCGCGGACGTCGTCGACGATGAGGAGCCGCGCCTTTGCCGCATTCGCCGTGCTCTGCTTTTCATCGACGGGGTGGTCGATCGCCGTGTGCTCGGCGCCTCGACGCGGGGCCGTGTAGTTGGTTTCCATGGTGTCCATCTGTGTTCACTCGATTCGATAACTACGCGGGCACGAGCTGCGTCGCAGGTGCGGTGGGGGTCTGTTCTCGGGCGTCGTGCGACCGCCTGGGCAACGTGACGGTGGCCGTGGAACCCTGACCCAGCTCGCTCTGAACGGACAGCGTTCCACCCATCAATCTGCAGTACCGGTAGGCCAGCGGCAGCCCGAGCCTGACCTCGTCACCGTACTTGCTCGCGGTCTCGTCTTCGGAGCGGCCGAAGGTCTCGAACAGGCTCGCCATTCGCGGCTGCGCGATCCCCACGCCCGTGTCGGCGATCGAGACGACCACGGAGTCGTCCTGCACCGACGCCGACAGCGTGACCTGACCGTTGCGCGTGAACTTCGAGGCATTGCTCAGCAGGCCCTCGACGACGCGCAGCAGTTTTTGCGAATCGCACGCCATCCGCCCCGCGGGAAACGGCTTCACGACCAGCTCGTTTCCGCTCGCGACGATGGTCGGCCGGTAGCGCAATACCAGGGCGTCGAGCAGATCCGCCAATTCGAATTCCTCGACGCGAACTTCGACCTTGCCGGCTTCCAGCCTCGACAGTTCGAGAAGATCGTTGATGAGCCCGAGGAGCCGGTGCCCGGCACTTCTGATCGAGGTCAGGTCCTTGCACTTCTGCGACTCCGCCTCATCGGCCTCCTCGATGAGAATCTCGCTGTAGCCGATCACGGCGTTGAGCGGATTTCTCAATTCGTGGCTCATCTTGGCGAGAAACCCCGACTTCGCCAGGAGCGCGCGCTGCGCCTGGTCGGTCGCGTCGCGAAGCTGCCGTTCCGTCGCCTGATGGCGCTGAATCTCCTCTTCGAGCTCGCCTTGGGAGAAGACGATGCTCGCGAAATAGAGCGCCATCATCGAGACGTAGGCGCTGGCGCAAAGGGTCGAGACCAAGCCGAGGACGACCAGGCTGTGGGGCTCCACGGCTTGTCGAAACCCCATCGTGCTGTACACGATGAAGAACAGCGCCAGGTTGGCGACGATCAGTGCGCCCACGGTGATTCTGGTCGAACGTTTGGGCAAGTAGAAAAAGGCGAGCAGCGGAACCGTCACCAGCCACGGCATGATCGGCGAACTGATGCCTCCGTATTGATAGCAACCCCAAAAGATGCAGAACATCAGGTTCTGGATCGACAGCAAGGCCAGCGGGATGTACGAACCCGTCAGGCGCAGGACGATGGGGTACAGCCAGAAGGCAGAGATGCTGAGGAACAAGATCCACCAGGACAGATCGGCCCGGGCCCCGATGAACAACATGAACAAGGAGATCGTGTGCCCCAGGAACGGGCCGAGGAGGTGACTGAACATGAACATCCGCACGGCCTGCAGGACGTCCCGGGATTCCTTCAGATGGGCAGGGATGAACCAATCGACCAATTCGTTCAGTCTCGAGACGAGATTGGCCAGCCCTCTTCTGATCGGATTCATCATCTCACCCCTGATGGAAGCCATCACGCCGCGACAGCGATCGCCGGCGTGGCGAACGGAAGTCGAAGCGTGAATTCGGAGCCGCGGCTCAACCGGCTTTCCACCGAGATCTTTCCGTTGAGCAACTGCGCCAGCTTCTGGCTCACCGCGAGGCCCAATCCGGTTCCACCGTACAGGTCCGGGTTGACCTGATTGAAATTCTCGAAGAGGCTTGCGATCGCCTCCGGAGGAATACCGATGCCGGTATCCTGAACCGAGATGAGCACCTGCTCGGAACCTTCTTCTTCCGCGCGCCTCGCGCGCAGCGACACCTTGCCGTTCTTGGTGAATTTGCCCGCGTTGCCCAACAGGTTGATCAAGATCTGGCGCAGGCGGATTTCGTCGGTCTCGATCGTTCCGAGTTCGGCGTCTTTCTCGAGCGCAAACGTGTTCCCGTTGTGCGAGATCAGATTGCGACACGTGGCCACCACGTCCTCCAGGCAGTCGTCCAGATCGACCGGATGAAGCTTCACGACGGTGTCTTCCGAGTCGATCTTCGGCATGTCCAGCACATCCGAGAGCAGCGACAGCAGGTGGCGACCGGCCTTGTTGATCGATTGCAATTCCTCGGTGTCCGCGACCTGCTCGCTCGCCTCGGTGTCCTCCAGCAGGATTTCGCTGTAGCCGATGATGGCGTTCAGCGGGGTCCGAAGCTGATGACTCATCTTGGCCAGGAAGACGGCCTTGGCTTCGTTGGCCTCTTCGGCATTGCGCTTGGCGATTCGCAGCTTGGCCGCGGTTTCGAAATGCTCGTCGCTTTCGTGCTGCAGCGCCGACTGGGCGACCATGACATAGGCGTAGTAGATCGCCATCATCGAGTTGTACATGGTGGCCGCGCAAACCGACATCATCCCGGCGGTGGAAAGGTTTGCAACCGGGACTCTTTCGGGAAACGAGCCGACGACGAGATAGGCGACGGAGAAGGCCGCCAAGCTCGTCGCGATGATGCCGAGAACCATCAGCGGCCGATGACTCAGATAGAAGAATCCGAGCAACTGCGCCGTCAGGAACCACGGCATGAACGGGGAACTCACGCCGCCGTAGAAGAACGACCCGAGCACGCTGATGCAGGTCAGCACGCAGAAGGAGAAAAGCGCGGGCTGGAACAAGGTTCGCGCCAGCTTCAGCGCGAACGGCAAGGTCCAGAACGAGGCGCAGAAGGCGCACAGGATCCAGAAGACCCAATCGTGCGCCGGCAGCACGCGATAGAGGTAGCCCATGATGGCCACCGCGCTGAAGGGGCCCAGGAAGTGGCTGATGACGAATATTCTGGCCCGCCAAAGCGTCGCGGTGCTCTTTTGCAACTCGACCGGAACGAACCAATCGATGGCTTGGATCAAGCGGTCGGTGAACAGCATGGGTCGGCCCTGCAGCGTCCGAACCGCTTAAGCGACGGCAACGGAAGGGTGGGCGGCGTCCGTCACCGCGGCCCGATGACGCGCGTACTCGACCTGCGCCAGTTCGATCGCCGTGCGCAGCCTCGATGCCAGCGCCTGAATGTTCGCGAGGCTGTGCATCGGCATCATCTGGAGCCGCAGGCGGGCGTTGCCTTTGGCGACGGCCGGATATTCGACCAGGTTGGCGATGACTTCCAGCGCGGGCAGACGCCGGCTCACCAAACGCGCCAGGGCTTCGTCGCCGACGACGACGGGAACGATCGGAGAGGGGTTGCCGACGTACGTCAGGTC
>DASYCA010000166.1:0-2752 GCA_036500445.1 Burkholderiaceae bacterium
TACAACATCATCTACGGCAACCACTCGCTCGGCCGCATGCTCGACGAGGCCGAGACCGACATCAAGAAGCAGCTGCCCAACTTCTCCGCGCGCAAGCTGCTCGGCACCAACATCGACGTGTTCCACAAGAGCCCCGCGCACCAGCGCGGCATGCTCGACAACCTGAACAGCACCTACACGACGAAGCTGCCGATCGGCGGGCGCACCTTCAACCTGATCGTGAACCCGATCGTCGACGAGAAGGGCTTGCGGCTGGGCACGGTCGTCGAGTGGCAGGACCTGACCGAGACGCTGGCGGCGCGCGAGCGCGAGCAGCGCATGGCGGCCGAGAACCTGCGCATCAAGAACGCGCTGGACAAGTGCACGACCAACGTGATGATCGCCAACGCGTCCAACGAGATCGTCTACATGAACGACTCGGTGGCCCAGATGATGACGCGCAACGAGACGCAGCTGCGCAAGGTCTTGCCGCAGTTCGATTCGCACAAGCTCATCAACGCGAACATCGACATGTTCCACAAGAACCCGCGCCACCAGCAAGGCATGCTGGCCAACCTGCGCAGCAGCTACAAGACCGAGATCAAGGTCGGCGGCCTGACCTTCGGGCTGATCGCCAACCCGATCCTGGACGACCAGGGCGGCCGCGTCGGCACCGTCGTCGAGTGGCTGGACCGCACCCATGAGGTCGCGGTCGAGCAGGAAGTCGCCGGCATCGTCGGCGCGGCGGCCGAAGGCGACTTCAGCAAGCGCTTCGAGCTCGCCGGCAAGGAAGGCTTCTTCAAGCAGCTCGGCGAAGGCATCAACCTGCTGATGCAGACCAGCTCGGTCGGCCTGAACGAGGTCGTGCGGGTGCTGGGCGCGCTCGCCAAGGGCGATTTGACCGAGACGATCGAAAACGCCTACGCCGGCACCTTCGGCCAGCTGAAGGACGACTCCAACAGCACCGTCGCGCAGCTGACCGGGATCATCACGCAGATCCGCGAGGCGACCGAGTCGATCAACACCGCGGCGATCCAGATCTCCGCCGGCAACACCGACCTGTCGCAGCGCACCGAGGAGCAAGCCTCCAGCCTGGAGGAAACCGCCTCCAGCATGGAGCAGCTCACCGCGACGGTGAAGCAGAACGCCGACAACGCGCGCCAGGCCAACCAGCTCGCGGCGACGGCCTCCGAGGTCGCGCTGCGCGGCGGCGCCGTCGTCTCGCAGGTCGTCGGCACGATGAGCTCGATCACCGAGAGCTCGAAGAAGGTCGTCGACATCATCAGCGTGATCGACGGCATCGCGTTCCAGACCAACATCCTGGCGCTGAACGCGGCGGTCGAAGCGGCGCGCGCCGGCGAACAGGGCCGCGGCTTCGCGGTCGTCGCCGCCGAGGTGCGCAACCTCGCGCAGCGCAGCGCCGCGGCCGCCAAGGAGATCAAGACCCTGATCGGCACCTCGGTCGAGAAGGTCGGCGAAGGCTCGAAACTGGTCGAATCGGCCGGCAAGACGATGGAAGACATCGTCGCGTCGGTCAAGCGCGTGACCGACATCATGGGCGAGATCACGGCCGCGTCGCAGGAACAGTCGGCCGGCATCGAGCAGGTCAACCAGGCCATCACGCAGATGGACAAGATGACGCAGCAGAACGCCTCGCTGGTCGAGCAGGCGGCCGCGGCCTCCGAAGCGATGAAGGGCCAGGCGGACTCGCTGGCCCAGGCGGTCGGCGTGTTCAGGCTCGGCGACCGCGGGTTCGCGAACGAGCGGCGCGGCCCGAACCGGGCCGACAACATCGCCCGCTTGCAATCGTCCAAGCCGGCCGTGATGTCGCCCGCCAAATCGCGCGCGGCGGCCAAGCCCGCCGCGGCGGCACCGAAGAAGCCACCCGCGCCAGGGAGCACAGCCGCGGCGGCAGTGGCCAAGCCGGCGGCCGCCGCGTCGGGCGACGGCTGGGAAGAGTTCTAAGCCGCCGCGCGCGATGAACAGCCTCCTCACCCCGCCCCTGCGCCGACGCAAGCTCGGCGGGCTCACGCGATGGCTGCTGCTGGCCTTCGTCGCGAAAGGGCTGCTGAGCTCCGCGCTGATCCTCTGGGCGCTGTACTCGGCAGCCGGCGCCTGAAAAAAAAAGCACCCAGCGTGTGGGCTGGGTGCTTTTTTGATCCCGGCAGATCTTGCCGACGATCCCTACCGTATTTGGTAGGCGCGATTGGACTCGAACCAACGACCCCCACCATGTCAAGGTGGTGCTCTAACCAGCTGAGCTACGCGCCTGGGAGCCTCACAGTATAGCCGGAATTTCGGCGCCTCATTTCCGGCGCACCGAGCGCACGCCGTCGATGCGCGCGGCCAAGCCCAGCACGTGGCCCAGGCGGGCCGCGTCGGCGACCTCGATCGTGAAGGTCATCCACGCGGTGCCGCCGGCCGAATCCTTCGCGCCGCCCTTCACGCTCAAGGTCTTCACGCCGGTCACGTTCATCTTCTCCTTCGCGAACAACTCGGAGACGTCGCGCAGCAGCCCCTGGCGATCCGCGGCCTCGACCATCACGTCGACCGGGTACAGCGCCGCCTTGTCACCACGCGACGCGCCCCACGCCACCGGGATCACGCGTTCGGGCGCACGTGCCGCCATCTGGCGGAAGTTGCTGCAGCCCGCGCGGTGCACCGCGACGCCGCGGCCGCGCGTGACGTAGCCGGAAATGGCGTCCGGCGGCGCCGGGCGGCAGCAGCGCGCGAGACTCGTCATCAGCGATTCGACGCCGACGACCAGCACCCC
>DASYCA010000167.1:0-6579 GCA_036500445.1 Burkholderiaceae bacterium
TCGATGCGCGCGGCGCCGTCGGCATCGAGCGCGCCGCCGAGGCCGGCGGCCGCGCGTCGGCGGCCACCGCCGCCACCGAACCCGCCGATGCCGGTGAGCCGCTCGGCCGCTACGCACAACTGCTCGATGAAAGCCCCGGCCATCCATTGACGATCGAGGCGGCCCGCGCGGCGCTGGCCGCCGGCGAATTCAAACGCTCGACCGCCGCGGTGCCGAACCTCGGCAACCGCGCGCCGCCGCGCTGGATGCACCTGGACATCGACAACCCCGGCGCCGCGCCGCTCGCCTACCGCCTGTACGTCGCCGAAGGCTGGGCCGACCGGCTCGACGTCTGGCTGTATGTGCCGGGCGACGGCGCCGGCGCGACGAACCACTGGCTGGCCGGCGACGACCGCTCGCCGGCGCGCTTCCTGCGCATGGGGCTCGGCTTCGCGTTCGATGCGGTGCTGCCGCCCGGCCGCAGCGAGCTCTTCGTGCGCGCCGACAGCATCGACTCGGTCGCGCTGTCGCTGCGCCTGGTTCCGCTCGCCGAGACCGGCGCGCTCGAAGGGGCGGCGCAGCAGTGGCTCGGGCTCGTGCACGGCTTCCTGCTCGCGCTCGTCGCGACCTACGGGCTGCTGTGGCTGGCGCTGCGCGAGCCGGCGCTGCTGCGCTACGTCGCCTACGTCGGCAGCTACCTCGGCATGCACCTGGCCTATTCGGGCTTGGCCGCGCGCGACGTCTGGCCGGAGTCCCCCGCGGTCGCGCGCTTCGCGATCCTGATCGGGATGACGCTGTTCTCCAGCGCCGGGCTGTGGTTTGCACGCGGCTTTCTCGGGCTTGCCGAGTTCGCGCCGAAGGTCGACCGCGTCGTCGCCTGGACCGTGCGCGCCGCGCTCGCGGCGATGGCCGCCTGCGTGCTCGCCAACGCCGCGGCGAGCGCGGTCGACCTGGCGTTCGCCTACATCATGGGGTTCACGGTCGTGATGGTCGGCCTGGGCATTCTCGCGGTCCGCCACGGCCGCGACCAGGCGCGGATCTTCCTGGCCGCGACGCTGCTGAGCATGGCCGGCGCCTTCGTCACGACGCTCGCGGTGATGGGCCGGCTGCCGTTCAGCACGCTGACCTTTCGCGCCGTCGAGGTCGGCGTGATGGTCGAGGCCTCGGTCTGGGCGCTCGCGCTCGGATTGCGCCTGCGGCGCGAGCAGGAAGACCGCGCCCGGGCGCTCGAGCTCGCGCGCCACGATCCGCTGACGGGCCTGTACAACCGGCGCGGCTTCTTCGAGCACGCGCTGCCGGTCTACAGCACCTCGATGCGGCGGGCGCGGCCGCTCGCGATCGTGATGATCGACATCGACCACTTCAAGCGCATCAACGACCGGCACGGCCACGACGCCGGCGACCGCACGCTGACGGCCGTGGCCGAGCAGCTGCGCGGCGCCTGCCGCCTCGGCGACGTCATCGCCCGCTGGGGCGGCGAGGAGTTCGTGATGCTGCTGCCCGAGACGACCGGGGAGCGTGCCCATGCGCTCGCCGAGCGCTTGCGCCAGATCCTGGCCGGGACCGAGCTCGCGTTCGGCGACGGCGGCTCGACGCGTTTCACCGCGAGCTTCGGCGTCGCGGTGCGCAGCGAGACGACGACGCTCGAGGAGGTGCTGCTGGCCTCCGACGCGGCGCTCTATGCGGCCAAGCACGCCGGGCGCGACTGCGTCGTCAGCACCCCGGGGGCGGGCGCCGAGGTTTCTGGGCCGGTCGCGCCGTCTATGCCGGCTTGCGGCCCTTGATCGCGTTCGCGCGGGCGCTGTAGGTGATGCGGCCGTTCGCGTCGGCGCCCAGGCGCTCGCGCAGGCGATCCTTCAGCCGCTGAACATCGGCCGGCGCCATCGACGCGAGCCTGGGCGCCATGCGCGGGCCCGTCTGCACGACCGTCCAGTAGGTGTCGAAGTCGGCGAAGCTGCGCTGCACCTCGATCTCGCGCGTCTCGAGCTGCGCCAGGCCGGCACCGGCCCACAGGGCGCGCATCGCGTCCAGGCGCGCCGCCTCGACGCTGGGCGGCCACAGCGGCGGCGCGCCGAGGGCGGCCATCTCCTGCTGCATCGCGGCGTACGGGAACCCGCCGCCGAGGATGTCCCACGCGTAGGCCGAGACGCTGCCGCCCGGCTTCACGACGCGCGCCATTTCGGCCACGCCCCGGGCCGGCTCGGGCACGAAGAAGATCACGAGCGCCATCACCGCGGCGTCGAACGCGCCGGCCGCGTACGGCAGCGCCATCGCGTCGCCGAGCTGGAACCGAACCGGCGCGCCGCTGATCGCGGGCCGCGTGCGCGCGAACGCGAGCTGGCCCTCGGACGGGTCGCTGCCCTGCACCTCGAGCGGCGCGCAGCGCTGCACCAGCCTCTCGGTGAACGCGCCGTTGCCGCAGCCGATGTCGGCCCAGCGCAGGCCGGTGCTTGGCGCGAGCCAGTCCAGGAAGGTGTCGCCGGCCAGCTGGCTCCAGCGGCCCATGAACTCCTCGTACTCGGCGCCGTTGTCGAAGCGGATTTCTTTCGGGTGGCCCTGGGCTGCGCTCATCGTGAAGCTCCGTTCGGTTCAGTCCTGCAGGCCCCGGATGTTCCGGTACTGGCAGCCGGCCGAATTCACGAAGCGGAGCCGGAACTCGACCGGCGTGTCATGGTACGTGAAGCCGGTGCGCTGGATGCGCAGCAGCGGGTCGTTCGGCGCCAGCGCCAGCGGCCGCGCCAGCGCGGGGTCGGCGACACAGGCGCCCAGGTCCTCGACGACGCGCACGACCGAGATGCCGAAGTGATCCTGGTAGAACCGGTAGATCGAGCTCGGCCGCGCCGCGAAGAGCTCGGCGTTCAGATCGGCGAAGCGGTCGAGCGGAACCCAGATGCGGTCCAGCATCAGCGGCTCGCCGTTCAGCGAGCGCAGGTTCTCGATCCGCGCGACGCGCGCGCCGTGCTCCAGGCGCAATGCGGCGCTGACCTCGGGGCTCGCGCGTTCCTTCTTGAAGCTCAGCAGCCGGGCCGAGAGCTTGACCGGCTTGCCGGCGGCGTCGACGAAGCTGAAGTACAGGTCGAAGCTGTGCTCGTCGGTGTGCCGCGCGACCGTGGTGCCCAGCCGCGCGCGGCGCACCAGCACGCCCTCCGCGACGAGCTCGCCGACGGCGCGCCGGATCGTGCCGATGCCGACGCCGAACTCCGACGCGAGCTGCGTCTCGGTCGGGATCCGGTCGCCGGGCGACCAGTGGCCCGATTGAAGGCGGTCGACGACGCGGGCGCGCACCGATTCGTAAAGACGTTGCGTGGACTTGACGGAGGCGGTCTGCATTGTCGGCCGAGGATATCGCAAGCGCACGCGAATCGACATCTTCAGTTCAATCGATTCATTCGAATGATTCGATTGACATAGACGCACGAGCGGCCTAGAGTGGCTTTCCAAGCGTGCCGCGGCGGCGCGCACCTACCGGAGAACCCCATGCCCAATTTCATCAAGCACATCGCGATGAAGGTCGACAACGTCGACGAGACGCGCGCCTTCTACGAAAACGTCTTCGGCTACAAGCACGTCAACACGGTGCTGCGCAAGGGCAAGCACGGCGACCACGT
The DNA here is from genome assembly GCA_036500445.1 of Burkholderiaceae bacterium. Classification (GTDB taxonomy): domain Bacteria; phylum Pseudomonadota; class Gammaproteobacteria; order Burkholderiales; family Burkholderiaceae_C; genus LMDS01. The sequence continues at coordinate 3,588 of DASYCA010000167.1, forward strand.
CTCGCACCACATGACCGACGGCTACATGGACCTGACGCTGATCCACTACGAAGCGCCCGGCGCCGACGAGGCCGATTTCGCCGGCCCGGCGCCGTGCATCCACCACATCGGGATGGAGGTCGAGAATCTGGACGAATTCATCGCGTCGATCAAGGCCAACGGCGGCGAGATCCTGACGGCGCCCGGCCACCTGCCGGTGAAGTTCCGCTCGCCCAACGGCCCGGTCGGCGAGGTCGTGCCGATGGAGCGCTGGGAGAAGAAGACGCTGGCCGCGGGGGTGCACGGCAAGGTCCTGGCCTGACGCGCGACGCCGCACAGGCGGCGTGTCGCAAAACTTTGCAGACCTTGCGGAGCGAACGGCTGCAAAAAATACCCGGTTCGGCTTGACGGACGAATGCGAACACTTATCATTCGTAACGACTTCACGCCTCGGGTGTGGCCATCGAACCGCTCACGACCAACTCCGCATCCCCCGCACGCCGCGCCTACTGGCTCAAGACACTGCACCAATGGCACTGGATCAGCTCGGCGCTGTGCCTGGTCGGGCTGCTGCTGTTCGCGCTCACCGGGATCACGCTGAACAACGCGTCCCGCATCGGCGCGACGCCGAAGGTGACGTCGCTGAAGCAGCAGTTGCCGCCGCCGGTCGCGGCGCTGCTGAATGCGCCCGGCACCCCGCGCGGCGACAAGGGCAGCGCCCCGTTGCCGCCGGCGCTGCGCGACTGGATCGCGCAGCATCTGAAACTCGAGCTCGACGCGCGCGACGCCGAGTGGTCGCCCGAAGAGGTCTATCTTTCGCTGCCGCGCCCCGGCGGCGACGCCTGGCTGCGCGTTGACCGCGCCAGCGGCGCGCTCGAGTACGAGCTGACCGACCGCGGCTGGATCTCCTTCCTGAACGACCTGCACAAGGGCCGCAACACCGGCGCCGCCTGGAGCTGGTTCATCGACGTCTTCGCCGCCGCCTGCCTGGTGTTTTCGATCACCGGGCTGTTCATCCTGAAGATGCATGCCGGCCACCGGCCCATCACCTGGCCGATGGTCGGCGCCGGCCTGGTGATCCCGCTGGTGCTCGCGATCCTGTTCATTCACTGATTTCAATCACTGATCCCATTCACCGATCCGCCTCGTTCAAGGACTGTTCCGATGCATTTGCGCTATTCGATCACCCTCGGCACCGTCGCCGCGCTCGGCAGCGCGCCGCTGCTCGCCGCCGAGCTCCAGCTCAAGATCGAGCTGCCGCGGCTCGCGGTCGCCGAATACCACCGCCCCTACGTCGCGATGTGGCTCGAAAAACCCGACCAGAGCGTGGCCGCGAACCTGGCCGTCTGGTACGACCTGAAGAAGCGCAACGACGAAGGCGCGAAGTGGCTGAAGGAGCTGCGCACCTGGTGGCGCAAGGCCGGGCGCGACATGACGCTGCCGGCCGACGGCCTCACCAGCGCGACGCACCCGGCGGGCGAGCAGAGCGTGAGCTTCCCGGCCGCCAAGGCCGCGCTGGACAAACTCCCCGCCGGCGACTACGTGCTGGCGGTCGAGGCGGCGCGCGAAAGCGGCGGCCGCGAGGTCGTCCGGGTGCCGTTCGCGTGGCCGCCGAAGGCCGCGACGACGACGAGCGCGAAGGGCGAGAACGAGCTCGGCGCGGTCTCCGTCACCGTCACGCCGTGAAGGAGCGCCGTTTGAAAACCCGAACACTCATGATGATCAGGCCGACCGTTCTCAAATCCGTGCTCGCCGCGACGGCGCTCTTCGCCTGCTCGCTCGCGCACGCCGACCGCACCTGGCTGCTGCCGTCGTCGACGATGCTCTCGCTCAACGACGGCTGGGTCACCTTCGACGCCGAGGTCTCCGACACCGTGTTCACGATCGACCACGTGCCGCTGCCGCTCGACGGCCTGGTGCTGCTCGCGCCCGACGGCTCCTCCGTGCAGCCCGAGAACCCCAGCACTGGCCACCTGCGCAGCAGCTTCGACCTGAAGCTGTCGACGCCGGGCACCTACCGCGCCGCGCTGGTGAGCGACACGCTGTTCGCGAGCTACCGCGTCAATGGCGAAATGAAACGCGCGCGTGGCAGCGCCGAGGCCGTCGCGAAGGAGATCCCGCCCGGCGCGACCGAGCTGCGCGTGACGCAGAGCATCAGCCGCAACGAGACCTTCGTGACCGCCGGCAAGCCGACCGACACGGTGCTGAAGCCGAGCGGCCACGGGCTCGAGATGATGCCGCAGAGCCACCCGAACGACATCGGCGCGGGCAGCACGACCCAATTCCGCTTCCTGCTCGACGGCCAGCCGGCCGCGGGCATTCTGGTGAGCGTCGTCGCCGGCGGCGTGCGCTACCGCGAGCGGCTGGGCGAGCAGAGCTATACGACCGATGCGCGCGGCGAGGTCAGCGTCGCGTGGGGCGCGCCGGGGATGTACTGGCTCGGCGCCGCGCCGCCGCGCGATCCCGCGCTGCAAGGCCCGAACGCGCCGGCCGGCACGCTGGACAAGCCGACGCGCCGCGTCAGCTACAGCGCGACGCTGGAGGTGTTGCCGCAGTGATCGCGACGCGCGCCGGCGCACCACGCGTCGCGGTGCCGCTCGCGATCGATGCGCGGCCGCCGGCGCTCGGCGCCGTCACGCACACGCTGCGCGGCTTGACGATGGGGACGAGCTGGTGCGTCAAGCTCGCCGGGCCGCCGCGCGTTGCGCTCGAGGCCTTGCAACGCGAACTGCAGCAGCCGCTCGACGAGATCGTCGCGCAGATGAGCCCGTGGCGGCCCGATTCGCACATCAGCCGGTTCAACGCCGCGCCGGCCGGCTCGTGGCATCAGCTGCCGCCCGAATTCTTGAGGGTGTTGGGTCACGCACTGGAACTCTCGGCGCTCAGCCAAGGGACTTTCGATCCGAGCGCCGGCGCGCTCGTCGACCTGTGGGGCTTCGGGCCGCCCGGCCGCGTCGCGTCGGCGCCGTCGGCCGCGGCGATCGCCGCGGCGCAGGCGGGAATCGGCTGGCAG
>DASYCA010000168.1:0-4177 GCA_036500445.1 Burkholderiaceae bacterium
TCGCGCCGAGCTTCGAGTCGCCCGGGGCGAACATCCGGCCCCACATCGAGCCCTGGTGCTCCTGCGCCGCGACGAGCAGGTTGTCGCGCACGCTCATCTTGCCGAACACTTGCAACGTCTGGAAGGTGCGGCCGACGCCGCGCCGGTTCAGTTCCAGCGGCGACAGCCCGGTGATGTCCCGGCCGTTCAGCGCAATCGTCCCGGCGTCCGGCGTGATCTGCCCGAGCACGCTGTTGAACATCGTCGTCTTGCCCGAGCCGTTCGGCCCGATCACGCCGAAGATCTCGCCCGGCATCACTTCGAAGCTGACGCCCCCGACCGCCTGGATCGCGCCGTAGGCCTTCTTCAGGCCATCGACCTTCAGCAACGGCGCGCTCATCGAACCCCTCCCCGCGCGAGGCGGCGCGCCTTGAGCCGATCGGGCAGGCTGAGCAAGCCGTCGGGCAGCCACAGCATCAGCAGCACCACCGCGATCCCGAACACGAACAGGTACCAGCCCTGCGCGAACCGCAACCACTCCGGCAGCAGCACGCCGACCGCCGAGCCCAGCAGCGGGCCGAAGAAGTAGCCCGGGCCGCCGACGACGACCATCAAATACATCATGATCGAGGCGCCGACCGAGAACGGCACCGGCTCGACGAAGTTCACCAGCGACGCCAGCAGCCCGCCGGCGACGCCGGCATAGGCCGCGCCGATCGCGAACGACAGCAGCGTGTAGGCCTGCACGTCGATGCCCAGGCTCTCGGCGCGGATCGGGTTGTCGCGCAGCGCGGTGAAGGCCTTGCCCCAGGGCGAATTCAGCAGCCGCCACAGCAGCCACGCCAGCACCAGCGCGAACGCGAGCACGAAGTAGTAATAAGGCAGGTTCGCGCCCAGGTCGAGCCCGAGGATCGTCGGCCGGCCGATGCCGTTGATGCCGAAGGTGCCGCCCGTCAGCCACTGCTCGTTGCGCATCACCAGCCACACCAGCGTGTTGAAGCCGAGCGTCGCGAAGCCGAGGTAGATGCTCTGCACGCGCAGCGCCGGAAAGCCGAGGCCCAAGCCGATCACGAAGCAGCCGATCGCGGCGACCGGCAGCCCGAGCCAGAAGCTGAAGCCGGCCTTCATCAGGATCGCGACGCTGTACGCGCCGATGCCGAAGAAGGCGGCGTGGCCCAGCGACTTCTGGCCGGCGTAGCCGACCGTCAGGTTCAGCCCCATGTTCGCGATCACGAAGATCGCCCAGTAGGTGAACAGGTAGATGCCGTAGTTCTTCAGGAACGCCGGCACGATCAACAAGGCCGCAAGAGCCACGAGCCCGACAACGAGGTGACGTTTCATCATCAAACCTTGCGCTCCGCCTTCTGGCCCAATAAGCCCTCGGGCTTGAACATGATCACGAGCATGAAGATCACGAGGCCGACCGCGTCCTTGTAGGTCGGCGAGACGTACGCCGCGGCCAGGTTCTCGGCGACGCCGACGATCAGCCCGCCGACGAGCGCGCCGCGCGAATTCGTGAAGCCGCCGATGATCGCGGCGAAGAACGCCTTCATGCCGAGCGACTCGCCCATGTCGAACTTCGCGAGGTAGCTCGGCGTCACGAGCAGCGCCGCGGCGCAGGCCAGCAGCGCGTTGACCGAGAAGGTGTAGAAGACCATGCGCGGCACGTCGATGCCGAGCACGGTCGCGCTGTCGGTGTTCTGCGCGACCGCCTGCATCGCGCGGCCGGTCACGGTCTTCGCCAGAAAGGCCTGCGTGCCGAGCACCAGCAGCAGCGCGACGCCGAGCGTGCCGATGTCGGCCAGGGTCACCGTGACGCCGGAGAAGTTGTAGATCTTGTCGGCGAACAGGCTCGGGAACGGCTGCGCCTCGGCGCTGACGCCGGCCCGGATGCCCGCGCGCATCGCGATCGCCAGGCCGATCGTCGCGACGATCACCGGCATCATCCCGAAGCGCAGCAGCGGGTCGGCGATCGCGCGCTTGAAGCCCCAGCCGAGCACCACGACCGCGACGACGCAGGTCAGCGCGAACGCGAGCAGCAGCGGCATCCCGAAGGCCGAGAAGCCCAGCATCATGAACGCCGGCAGCATCACGAAATCGCCCTGCGCGAAATTGATCGTGCCCGAGGCCTGCCACAGCAGCGTGAAGCCGAGCGCCGCGACCGCGTAGATGCCGCCGGTCGCGAGACCGGACAGCAGCAGTTGGAGAAAGTCGGTCACTTGTTCGGAAGTGCGGGCAGTGTGGCGACGACGGTCTGCTTGCCCTGCTCGACCTTGATCAGGAAGCTCTCGCGTTCGATGTCGCCGTTCTTGTCGAAGGCCAGGTCCATCAGTACGCCGGGGTTCTGCGCGGCCGAGATCTTCGCCCCGTGCAGCGCCTCGGACAACGCCTTCGAATCGAACTTGCCGATCTTCTCGGTCATCGCCTTCACGACGTACATGCTGATGTAGCCCTTCATGCCGTTGTGCTCGCTCTTGTACTTGTACTCGCGCTCGAACTTCTCGCCGAAGGCCTTGATGCGCGGCTCCGGCGCGTCCACCGTCAGGCCGACGTGGCCGAGCATGCCGTTGGCGGCTTCGCCAGCGAGCTCGATCGTCTTCTGGCTCACGGCGGTCGTCTCGCCGATGATCGGTTTACTGTAGCCCTGCTTGCGCAGCTCGCGCAGCGCACGCGCCGATTCCTCCTCGAGCGTGTACAGGAACAGCGCGTCGGCACCCGACTGCTTGACCTTGAGCACCGCGGCCGAATAGTCCACTTGCAGCGGCTCGGTCGGCACGTCGACCGCGACGCTGATGCCGTCGGCCGCGAGCGCCTTCAGCATCGCGTCGTGGCCGCCCTTGCCGTAGTCGTTGTTCGTGTACATGATCGCGACGGTCTTGGCCTTGACCGTGTCCTTGATGTAGCGCGAGACCTTGGGCATCGAGGTCAGCTGCGTGAACGACGAGCGGAAGATGTACGGATCGCCCTGCTGCGTGATGCTGGCCGCTTCGCCGCCGGTGAAGTTCGTGACGGCCGCGCGCTGCGTCTCCGCCATCGTCACCAGCTGCGAACCCGAATGGACCGGGCCGAGCACGACGTAGGCGCCGTCGTCGATCGCCTTCTGCGCCAGCGCCTTCGCGACCGCCGGGTTCGTCTGCGTGTCGACCGGCTGGTAGTCGACCTGGCGGCCGAGGATGCCGCCGGCCGCGTTGATCTCTTTCACCGCGAGCTTCACGCCGTTGTTGAAGTTGGTGCCCGGCGTCGCGCCGCTGCCCGAGAGCTCCATGATGCCGGCGATCTTCACCGCCTGCGCCGATGCGGAAGTCGCCGTGGTCGCGAATGCACTTGCGATCAACAGCGCGGTGAGGGTCGACTTGAGTTTGAACATGAACACGTCTCCGTCTTGATTGAATGAAGAATCGAAATCGGCGAAATCAGGCCGTCGCCGCCTGCAAGGCCTCGGCGACCGCGCGCACCGCGAGCAGATAACCCTGCGGCCCGAGGCCGCAGATCACGCCGGTCGCGACGAGCGACACCAGCGAGTGCCGGTAGAGCTCGTCGCGCTGGTGGATGTTGGTCAGGTGCACCTCGATCAGCGGCTTGCGGATGAGCTTGAGCGCATCGAGCACCGGGATCGAGCGAAACGAAAAACCGGCCGGGTTGATGATCAACGCGGCGCCCTGCTCGAACGCCTCCTGGATCCAGTCGATCAGCAGGCCTTCGTGGTTCGTCTGGCGGAAATCGCACGCGAGGCCCAGCTCGGCGGCGAGCGCCTCGGTGCGCGCCTGGACCTGTGCGAGCGTCGTCGTGCCGTACAGCTGCGGCTCGCGCTTGCCGAGCTGGTTCAGGTTGGAACCGTTGAGAACGAACAAGGGGTGTGCCATGACGCCGGCTTTCTGTGAGTGGGCAGATGCAATTGTCGAAAGCGCGAAAACCCCCTGTTCCAATTCGGAATCTCGTTTTATATTGCGAGAATGACAACGGCACTCGACCGCGGGCTCGGCATTCTCGAACTCTTGTCCGCCCATCCCGAAGGCCTGCCGCTCGCGCTGATCGCCGACACGATCGCCAGCCCGAAGAGCGCCTGCCACCGCCTGCTCGCCGAGCTGAACGCGCGCGGCTACGTCAAGCAGATGCGCGCGCAGGGCGACTACCTGCTGACGACCAAGGTCGCCTCGCTCGGCCTGGGCTTCCTGAGCGGCTCGGGCATCGTCGACAT
>DASYCA010000169.1:0-16364 GCA_036500445.1 Burkholderiaceae bacterium
TGTTGAAGGTCGTCGACTTGCCCGCGCCGTTCGGCCCGATCAGCGCGAGCAACTCGCCGGGCGCGACCTCGAAGCTCACGTCGTCGACGGCGCGATTGCCGCCGAACGACTTGCCCAGGCCGCTGACCTTCAGCAGGCTCATGGGTTCGCGCCCTTGCGCCGCTCGAACAGGCGGCCTGCGGAGCCCGCAATGCCCTGCGGGAACACGAGCACCAGCAGCAGGATGATGCCGCCGAGCAGTGCGCGCCAGTAGTCGGTGTTGCGCGCGACCGCATCCTGCAGCCAGGTGAACGTGACGGCGCCGACGATCGGCCCGGCGAGCGTCTGAAGGCCGCCGAGCAGGACCATCACGAGGCCGTCGACCGAGCGCCCGACCGCCACCGTGTCGGGCGAGATGCTGCCCTTGGAGAACGCATACAGCCCGCCGGCCAGGCCGGCGAAGACCGCGGCGATCACGAACGCGACCCATTGGATGCGCTTCACGTCGATGCCGATCGCATCGGCGCGCAGCGGCGAATCGCGGCCGGCGCGCATCGCATAGCCGAACGGCGCGAACAGCGCGCGGCGGATCAGCAACACCCCGAGCGCAACCAGCGCGAGCGTCAGGAAGTAATAGGCCCGCTTGTCGCTCAGCCACTCGGCTGGCCAGACACCGGTCAGGCCGTTGCTGCCGCCGGTGAAGTCGTCCCACTGGTAGACGATCGACCAGACGATCTGCGAGAACGCGAGCGTCAGCATCGCGAGGTAGACGCCGGACAGCCGCACGCAGAACCAGCCGAACACGAGCGCGCCGAGCGCCGCGGCGAGCGGCGAGAGGATCAGCGCGAGTTCCATCGGCAGGTGCGCCGCGCGCACCAGCAGCGCCGCGCCGTACGCGCCGAGGCCGAAGTACGCGGCGTGGCCGAACGAGTGCATGCCGGCCGGGCCCATGGTGAAGTGCAGGCTCGCGGCGAACAGCGCGGCCGTCAGCAGGTCGATCGCGAGCACCGTCAGGTAAGGCGAGCTGGCGGTCGCGATCGGCCACGCGATCAGGGCCAGCAGCAGCACGCCGCCTGCGACCTTGGTCAGCGTGTCGGCACGCCGCAGCGGCGCCTCGGCCGGCGCCGAATTGCGGCTCACCGCCTGCGGCCGGCCCATCAGGCCCCAGGGCCGCACGACGAGCACGATCGCCATCACGAGGAACTCGACGACCAGCGTGAGCTTGGAAAACGAGAACGCGATGCCGAACGCGTCGACGTTGCCGATCCCGATGCAGATCGCCTTGATTTCGGCGATCAACAGGGCCGCCACGTACGCACCGGGAATCGAGCCCATGCCGCCGACCACGACGACGACGAAGGCGTCGCCGATCGTCTGCAGATCCAACCCCAGGTTGGCGGGTTCACGCGGCAGCTGCAAGGCCCCGCCGAGCCCCGCGAGCATCGTGCCGAGCGCGAACACCGCCGTGAACAGCCAGGCCTGATTGACGCCGAGCGCGCCGACCATTTCTCGGTCCTGCGTCGCGGCGCGCACCAGCGTGCCCCAGCGCGTGCGCGTCAGCAGCAGCCACAGCAGCCCGAGCACGACCGGCCCGACGACGATCAGGAACAGGTCGTAGGTCGGAAACTGCCGCCCGAAGATCGGGATCGCGTGCGCGAGACCCGGCGCGCGCGGGCCGAGCAGGTCTTCAGGGCCCCACATCCACAAGGCCGCGTCCTTGATCACCAGCATCAGCGCGAAGGTCGCGAGCAGCTGAAACAGCTCCGGCGCGCGGTAGACGCGGCGCAGCAGGACCATCTCGACCAGCGCGCCGATCACGCCGACCGCGATCGCCGCGAGCAGCAGCGACGGCCAGAACCACGCGCCCGAGCCGAGCTTGTCGGTCAGCATGTAGGCGATGTAGATGCCCAGCATGTAGAACGACCCGTGCGCGAAATTGACGATCCGGGTGACGCCGAAAATCAAAGACAGCCCGGCCCCGACCAGGAACAGCGACGACGCGCCGGCCAGGCCATTCAGGAGCTGATTGAAGAAGCCGGACAGGTCCATGCGCCGCGAATCAGTCCGCCGGGCGGAGCTTCTTGACCGCAGCGTCGCTCGGCAGGTACTTCGCGCCGTCGAGGTACTTGTAGTCGACCATCGTGCCCTTGCCGTTGTCGTTTTTCGTTTTTCCGACGAACGCGCCCATCGTCGATTGGTGGTCTTCGGCGCGGTACGTGAACTTGCCGAACGGCGAATAGACCTGCAGCCCCGCGAACGCGGCGGCGAGCTTGTCGGCATCGGTGCTCCTGGCCTTCTTCACGCCCGCCGCGATCGACTTGATCAGCGTGTAACCGACCACCGAGCCGAGGCGCGGGTAGTCGTTGTACTTCGCGTGGTAGGCGAGGAAGAAGGCCTTGTGCTCGGGCGTCTGGATGCCGTACCACGGGTAGCCGGTGACGATCCAGCCGTTCGGCGCTTCGTCTTTCAACGGGTCGAGGTACTCCGGCTCACCCGTCAGCACGCTGACCACTTCACGGCCCTGGAACAGCCCGCGGGTGTTGCCCTCGCGCACGAACTTGGACAAGTCGGCGCCGAACAGCACGTTGAAGATCGCATCCGGCTTCGCATCGGCGAGCGCCTGCACGACGCTGCCGGCATCGAGCTTGCCGAGCGGCGGCGCCTGCTCGGCGACGAACTCGACGTCCGGCTGCGCGGCGCGCAAAAGCTCCTTGAACGCGGCGACGGCCGAGGTGCCGTATTCGTAGTTCGGGTAGACGATCGCCCAGCGCTTCTTCTTCAGCTTGATCGCCTCGGGCACCAGCATCGCGGCCTGCATGTAGGTGCCGGGGCGCAGCCGGTAGGTGTACTTGTTGCCGTTGCCCCAGATGATCTTGTCGGTCAGCGGCTCGCCGGCGAGGTAGAAGAATTTCTTCTGCTTCGCGAAGTCGGCCAGCGCGAGGCCGGTGTTGGACAGGAACGCGCCGGCGAGCACGTCGATCTTCTCGCGCGAGACGAGCTCCTCGGCGGCGCGCACCGCGTCGCCGGGGCTCGCGTTGTCGTCGCGCGTGATCAGCTCGAGCTTCTTGCCGTTGACGCCGCCGGCCGCGTTGACCTCTTCGACCGCGAGCTCCATGCCCTTCTTGTACGGGTCGAGAAAGGCCGGCTGCGACTTGTAGCTGTTGACCTCGCCGATCTTGATCGTCGCCTGCGCCTGCGCGGCGAGACCGGTCGAGGCGAGGGCGGCGGCGAGTGCCAGGGGGCCGATGTGGCGGCGTTGAATCATGGGCGAGGCTCCTGAAGGTCCGGACGGATGAGGGGGGAGAAAGCGCGGGTGCGGGGGTGACGAGTGTGCGTGACGGGATGTGCGGGCGAATGAGCGGGCGAATGAGCGAGTGAAAAAGCTAGCGCAGCCCGTCCTCGCCCTTGATTTCATGTGCCTGCAGGCCGCCGATGCGCGGCAGCGGGCGGCCGCTGTCGGTGACGACGACGGCGACGACGATTTCGTTGGCGCGCGGCGCGTCGGCGACGCGCGCTTCCATCGCATCGAAGTGGCTGCGCACGAACGCGGCGTCCTTGTGGCCGAGCGGCACGTCGATGGACGTGCCGAGGCCGCCGCGCTTCTTCGCCGACGGCACCAGCGCGGCGCCTTTTTCGACCGCGACGCGCAGCGGGGCGCCGAGCTTGGGATGCAGGATCGCGGCCGCGTGCTCGAGCTCGCCGGCCTCGCCGACGATCGCCGCCTTGCCGTAGCTCTGCGCGGCACCCGGCGCGATGCCGAGCGCGGCGACGCACTTCGCGCCGAGCAGGCCGCCGAGCTCCTCGCCGATCGCGATCAGCTCGTCGAGCTTTTCTTCATAGCGGCCGGCGTAGGGGTTCGCGATCACCGCCATCGCGAGCGCGCGGCGCGTCGGCGGATCGACCGGCCGGCCCATCTCGATGCGGATTTCGTCGACCTGGACGATCAGTTTGCGGATTTGTGCGGGCATGTCGTGATCCTTGTTGGTTTCAGCGCAGGCCGTTCCACTGCGCGATGTCGGCCGCCTTCAGGCCACCGACGCGGGCGTGCACGCGGGCGCCGGTGCTCATCACCAGGATGAACACGATCTCATCGGCCAGCGGCGAGCCGGGCACGCGCACCTCGACCGCATCGAAATGGCTGCGCACGTACGACGCGTTGATGTGGGTCAGCGGGACGTCCAGCGCGGCGCCGGGCGGGCCGACCTTTTTCGTCGACGCGACGATCGCGAGCGCGTTGCCGGCCTGCGCCCCCGCGGCGCCCGCGGCCGGCGCCTTGCCTTGTGCGTAGGCCGCGCGGTCGCCCTTCCAGCCGAGCAGCTCGCGCATCGCATAGCCGCCCGGCACGTGCCAGAGCGCGCCATGCTCGAGCTCGCCGTTCGCGCCGACGATCGCGCCCTTGCCGTAGCTCTCGATGCGCTCGACGGGGATGTCCATCGCGGCGCGCAGCTTCTGTGCCATGTCGACGCCGACCGGCTGCAGCGCGTCCATCATCGGCAGGAGGTCGGCGACGTAGCGGCCGGCGAACGGGTTCGTCAGCACCGCGGCGATCGCCCCGCGGCGCAGCGGCACCGCCGCCACCGGACCGAACTCGTGGTGGATGTCTTCGACTTGCGTGAGGATGCGGCGGATCTCGATCATGAATGGTCCATCAAGCAAATACCGAACCCAGTGCGGGGTGATGTTCCAGCGCCGACGCGCCGACACCGCCTGCGGCATCGACCCGACACCAGCGGCCCTGGCAGTGAATCATCGCCGCATGGATCAGGCCCTCGCGCTGCAGGGCTTGGGCGCGATTCTGCCCCGCTTGCAGCGCGCGCTGGATCAGGGCCGCCTCCAGCGGCGGAACGTCGACGGTGACGGCGATCTCGCCGAGGTCGCTGTCGTCCTTCAGCGTGTTCGCCGGGGCGCGGCAAATGCGCGGGTCGGTCACGTCGACGGCGTTCGCGATGATCGTCGCCGCCGCATCGGCCGCGGCCGCGTCGCGGGCGAGCACGGTGACGCTGTCGGCGATGCCGAGCGAGAAGCTGCGCCCGCGCCAGCCGCTGGTCGCGACGCCGCGCACCGGCATCTCGGCGCGCACGTCGAAGTGGCCGTCGAGGTCGATGCGCGCGGGGTCGTCGAGGCGCGCGAGGTCGGCGAACAGGCCGACGCGCACCGACGCCCCCCGCGCGAGGTGCAGCGCGATGTCGCCGCCGTTGTTGACCCAGGCCCGCGCGATGCCCGCGCGCTCGTAGTGGCCGATCAATTCCTGCGCGACCGCGCCGGCGACCGCCGCCATCGGCGTGATGAAGACCGCGCGGTGCGGCCAGCAGGCCTGCCACATGCGGCGCGCGATCGGGCCGCACGGCGCGCTCGTCTCGCGCACCGGCGAGCGCAACGCCGGCAGCTCGCCGACGAGCTCGGCCAGCACCGTCTCGAAGCGCTGCCACGCGGCGGCGTGTGCGGCGACCATCGCGCCGGCATCGCCGTCGGCGCCGATCACCAGGTCGATCGGCCCGTGCTGGAAATGCCAGCGGCCATCGGGCAACAACGCGCGCCGCGCCTGCATCGCGATCAGCCCAGCAGGGGCGGTGCCCCGAGCGGCCAGACGGCCTGCGCCGGCAGCGCCTCGAAGCGCCGCGCGGTCGGCGCGCCGTCGTTGTGCCAGGCGCCGCTGGCGAGCGCGTCGCCGAGGGGGCGCACGTAGTCCATGTGGCCGCCGAGCGCCTGGTAGTCCTCGAGGCGCATGCTGAACTCGATCGGCGCGACGATCGCCGGCGTCGGCACGGTGCCGAAGCTTTGGTCCGGCATGCGCATCACGTCGACCATCACGGTGATGCCGCCGCCCGGCCAGACATAGGCCGGCGCGCCGCCACAGGTGACGTTGACCATGGCCTGCTTGATGCGCCGCGTCAGCTGGACCGGGTTGTCGGTCACGCCGGCACGCAGGCTGCCGCCGGCGCCGCCGAGGAAGAGCACGGTCGTCAGATACGGCTCGCAGTTCTCGCCGATGCGGTCGACGACATGTTGCACCGCCGCCGGCATCGCCTGCGCTCGCGGCACGAGTGCGTCGTCCAGCACGTACCACGCCTTGTGCTCGCCGGTGGTCGAGACCATCAGCAGGCGCAGCCCGGGCCAGGCGAGCTCGGCGTCCCAGCCCTCGACGATCGCGAGCGGGTCGACGAGGTCGGTGCCGCCCCAGCCGGTGCCGGGGTTCGCGACCTGGAAGTAGCGGCCCGGCGTCGACTTGCGGCCGCGGATCTGGATGCCGGAGGGCCGCATGTCCAGGCAGCGGCCGGCCTGGTGCTGCGTCAGCACGCCGGTGATGTGGTCGTCGACGACGACGACCTCGTCGGCGACGCCGAAGAATTGCTTCGCGAAGATCCCGACCGTCGCCGAGCCGCAGCCGACGCGCATGCGCTGCTCCAGGGCGCCGTCGACGATCGGTGCGCGGCCGGCCTGCACGACCAGCTGCGCGCCGCCGTCGATCGTCAGCTCGGCCGGCTGCTTGTTGCCGAGCGCCAGCATCAGCTCGCAGGTCACGCGGCCTTCCTTCTTGCTGCCGCCGGTCAGGTGGTGCACGCCGCCGAGCGAGAGCATCTGCGAGCCGTACTCGGCCGTCGTGACGTGGCCGACGATCTCGCCCTTGCAGCGCACGTTCGCCTGCTCGGGGCCGAGCCAGCGGTCGGTGTCGATCTTCAGCTTCAGGCTGCAGTAGCTGAAGATGCCTTCGGTGACGACGGTGACCATGTCGACCCCGGCGACCTGCGAGGCGACGATGAAGGGCGCGGGCTTGTAGTCGGGGTAGGTGGTGCCGGAGCCGATGCCGGTGACGAAGACCTCGTCCTGCGCGGCGAGCGGGTTGGCCTGGACTTCGGCCGCGGCCGCCTCGCTGCGGGCGACGAACGGCACCAGCGCGGTGTCCGCCTGGTCCAGCGTGCGCCGCAGCAGCACGACCGGGTCGACCCGGATCAGCACGCCGTCGGCATTCGCATACCGGTCGCAGGCGCCGGTCTTGCCCGGCGAGATCTGGCAGAGTACCGGGCAGGCGTTGCACTCGACCTTGCTCGCCGCCATGCGCTCGTTGCGGGGGCGCGCGCGCTCGAGCACCTCGGCCACTTCGGGCAAGCCATCGGTCTTGGTGTGCTCGGTCATTTCATGTAGTATTCACTGAACGACGATGTTGCAAATACTACATGGCGGCATGGCCTCGCGCAAGCCGTCGGCACCCACATAGATACCCGACTTCACTCATGGCCGCATTCAATGAAGAGACGGTGCTGAGCGTGCACCACTGGACCGACAAGCTCTTTACGTTCACGACCACGCGCGACCCGGCGCTGCGCTTCTCCAACGGGCACTTCACGATGATCGGGCTGCGCGTCAACGACAAGCCGCTGCTGCGCGCCTACAGCATCGTCAGCGCGAACTACGAAGAGCACCTCGAGTTCCTCAGCATCAAGGTGCCCGACGGCCCGTTGACGTCCCGGCTGCAGCACGTCCAGGTGGGAGACAAGATCATCGTCGGCAAGAAGCCCACCGGCACGCTCGTGGTCGACTACCTGACGCCCGGAAAGCGCCTGTACCTGCTGTCGACCGGCACCGGCCTCGCACCGTTCATGAGCATCATCCGCGACCCGGAGACCTACGAGCGCTTCGAGCAGGTGATCCTGGTGCACGGCGTGCGCACCAAGGACGAGCTCGCCTACCACGACCTCGTCGCCGAGCACCTGCCCGAGCACGAGTTCCTCGGCGAGACGGTCTCCAGGCAGCTGCTCTACTACCCGACCGTGACGCGCGAGGCCTACAAGAACATGGGCCGCGTGACCGAGCTGATGGAGTCCGGCAAGCTGTTCAAGGACCTCGGCGTCCCGGGGCTCGACCCCGAGTTTGATCGCGTGATGATCTGCGGCAGCCCGGGCATGCTGCGCGACCTGAAGCACCTGCTCGAGACGCGCGGCTTCAAGGAGGGCAACACCTCGACGCCCGGCGCGTTCGTGATCGAGCGGGCCTTCGCCGAGCAATGATGACAGCCCCTCGCCCGCCGGGTACGTCGGTCGGTCCCCCGAAGGGACGCGGGCCGGCTCGGGGCGGCCCGGCGCTCGGCCCGCTGCGCTGAAGCGAGCATGCCTGCGAAGCCGTTGGGAGTCAGGGCGCTGTCCGCGCAGGCGACGCGCGAGGCGATCCTGCGGGCGGCGACCAAGGTCTTCGCGAAACACGGTTTCGCGGGCGGGCGGATCGAGCAGATCTCGACGGCGGCGAAGTCGCACGACCGGATGATCTACTACTACTTCGGCAGCAAGGAAGGCCTCTTCATCGCGGTGCTGGAGGAGATGTACCGGCGCTTCAACGCGGCCGAGGCCAAGCTCGTGCTCGACACGACCGAGCCGCTCGAAGCGCTGACCGAGGTCATTCGCTTCATGTGGGGCTACTACCAGCGCAACCCCGAGTTCATCACGCTGCTGAACACCGAGAACCTGCACCGCGGCAAGCACATCGCGAAATCGCTGCGGGCGCGCGAGTTCTCGTCCGAGGCGGTCAGCATCCTCGGCGACGTGCTGGCGCGCGGCGCCGAGCAGCGGCTGTTTCGCACCGACGTGACCGCGCGCGACGTCTACCTGATGATCGCCGCGCTGGGCTACTTCTACCTGTCGAACCGCTTCACGCTGTCGGCGTTTCTCGGCGAAGCACTGGAAACCCCCGCGGCGCTGGCGCACTGGGAGGCGTTCCTGATCGACGCGGTGCTGCGCACCGTGCGGCCGGCGCCCCGCTGAGCGGAGGCGCCGGCTGCTCGGGCTACCCGCGCAGCTGCGGTCTCGCCGTCAGACCGTCAGATTTACCACCAGGCCTCGACCTGCGCGCCGAAGGTGATCGCGCTGGTCTTGCCGGTGGCGCCGAACTGCCCTGCCGCCGAGTTGGCGAGCTGCGCCGCACCGTTCCAGCCGGCGCGCTGCAGGTAGACGCGGAATTCCGGGCGAGTCCAGAAGTCGGTGTTCGGCGCGAACGCGACCGCGATCACTTCCTTGTCCAGGTTCTGGGTGCCCAGGCCGTCGGTCTTCAGGTTGTTGTAGCCGAGCTCGCCGATCAGCTTGGTGTTCTTCGCGACGCCGTAGGTCACTTCGCCGCCGGCCGAGAAGTTCTTCGTCCGGGGTGCGGCCAGACCGCCGACCGCGTCGGGCTTGACGACGTGGTAGCCGATCACCGCCTGCCCGCCGAGCTTGCCGAACTGCCAGTTCATGGACTCGATGATGCGGCTTTGCTTCGCACCCGCGAGCGGCGCGGCGCCCGCGCTGTCGAGGTTGAAGAATTCGCCCTTGACCGCCGCGTGGCCGGTGGAGGTCTGCAGGAACAGCGAGTTGATCAGGCCCTTGACGAGGAAGTCCTTCTGGTTGTGCAGCGCGCCGAGCGCGTAGCCGTTGTTCTTGTCGGCGAATTGCCCGCGAATGTAGGCGCCGGTCAGGGTCAGCGTGCCGCCCGGGTTGGTGGGCATGTCGTGCCACTGGAAGTTCACGCGCTTGGCGTTGTTGACGTTGCTGTTCAGGTTGCCCGAATTGCCCTCGGTCGAGGCCGAGAAGTTCAGCTTGCCGAAACCGACCCCGATGTTGTCGATGCCGGCGCCGTAGTTGTCGCCGTCTTCCATGACCCAGTTGTCCAGGATGTGGACGTCTTGAATCCGGTGATAGCGCTGGCCGGCCCAGATCGTCGCGCCGGGCAGGAAATCCAGGCCGGTCATGTCGGTGTAGACCTGGGCCGTGTTGGTCGCGCCGTTGTAGTACGTCGGCATCCAGTAGGTGCCCCACTTCAGGCCGCCGCCCATGTCCCACTTCTTGCCGATGCCGAACTCGAGGTAGTTGTCGCCCTCGTTGCCGAAGCGGTAGTGGTCGATGTCGCTGCCGCTGCCGTAGCTCAGCTGGTACTGGCCCTTGGGCTCGCCCTTGGCGCTGCCGTAGGCGCCGCTGCGCATGTAGCCCCAAAGCTGGATGCCGAGGTCGTCGAGCGCCTTCTTGGCGGCCGCCTCGGCGACGTTCAGCGCCGGCGCGGCCGCCGCCGGAGCCGATTGGGATTCCGTCGCGGTCTCGTCGGCCGCCGTGGCCGACATTGCCGCGGCGAGCAAAGCTGCCGCGATCGCGGTGGCGCGCAGGGTGTGGGTCTTCATCTGGTCATCTCCTGTTGGTTTGTGGGTCTGGCATGGAACACGGGAAAAAAATCACCCCTCCCGCAAGGGGCGGCGTTGCTTGGACTGAAAGCTCCCTGGTGAGTCGTTGAAGAAATGCCGGCGCCGCTACCCCTGCGCGACCCAGCGCAGCGCGACGCCGGCGCGCAGGTAGTTCAAGGGAATGAAACTGCGCAGGTCGGGGATCACCTGATCGGCCAGGCCCAGCACGCCGGCGTCGCCGACGCCGAGCGCGAACATGCGGGCCGAGCGGATCGCCTGCACGCCGGCGACCGCGTCCTCGATGCCGACGCAGCGCGCGGGGGCGACGCCGAGCGCGTGCGCGGCCGCGATGAAGACCTCCGGGTCGGGCTTGCTGCGGGCGATCAAATGGGCGTCGACGACGTGGTCGAACAACGCGGTGATGCCGAGCCGGCTCAGCACGGCGGCGGCGTTCTTGCTCGCCGACGTCAGCCCGACGCGGCAGCCGGCCGCGCGCGCCGCCTCGAGCGCCGCGACCGCGCCGGGCAGCAGGTCGGCCGGCGTGATGGTCTCGATCAGGCGCACGTAGTCCGCGTTCTTGCGCTCGGCCAGCGCCCGCTTCTCGGCCGCGCTGAACTGCAGGCCGGAGCGCCCGAGGATCAGCTCGAGCGAGTCCATGCGCGACACGCCCTTGAGCCGCTCGTTGAAGACCTCGTCGAATTCGACACCGAGGCTGCGCGCCAGATCGCGCCAGGCGCGAAAGTGCAGGTGCGCGGTGTCGGTGATGACGCCGTCGAGGTCGAAGATGAAGGCGCTGGGCGAGGCGGTCACGGGTGGGAGCGGATCAGGACGGGAAAAGGGAGGCGCGACGCGGGCAATCGATCAATGCGGAGCGGCGAAGCGCTTGAGCGGCCGCTCGGCGCTGAGCCGCACGTCCTGGCCGAAGTGCTGCAGCGCGAGCGCGTCGCCGCCGAGCAGGCGATAACTGCTGCCGTGGCGGTCGATCGAGACCTGCAGCCGGGCCGCGCCGACGCGCAGCTTGAACGCCATGCGCGACCACGCCGAAGGCAATTGCGGCGCGAACGCCGGCACGCCGCGGCGCATCCGGAATCCGGCGAAGCCGGCGACGACGCCGAGCCACGCGCCGGCCATCGCCGCGGTGTGCACGCCGTGCGCGGTGTTGCCGTGGCGGTCGTCGAGGTCGGCGCGCGCGCCGTCGACGAAGTAGCGGTAGGCCTTGTCGGGGTAGCCGACCTCGCTAGCCACGATGCCGAAGATGCAGCGCGACAGCGAGGAATCGTGCGTCGTCAGTGGTTCGTAGTAGTCGAAGTCGCGGCGCTTGTCGGCCAGATCGAACTGCTCGTCGAGCAGCCACAGCGCAAGCAGCACGTCGGCCTGCTTGCAGACCTGGTGGCGGTAGATCACGAGCGAGTGATAGTGCAGCAGCAGCGGGCGCTTGTTCGCCGGGATGTCGGCCACCTCCCAGCGCGGCTTGGCGAGAAAGCTGTCGTCCTGCGGATGGATGCCGCGCTCGCGGTCATAGGGCACGAACATGCGCTCGGCCGCGCGCCGCCAGGCGGCCGGCTCGTCCGGCCCGAGCGCGATCGCGCCGGTGAGGCGCTGCAGCGTCTCGGGCTGCTCGATCGCGAGCCACTGCGCGAGCTCGGCCGCGAACGCCAGGTGCATGCGCGCCATCGCGTTGGTGTAGAAGTTGTTGTCGACCAGCGCCGTGTATTCGTCCGGCCCGGTGACGGTGTGGATGCGGAACTGCGGCTCGCCCGAGGCGCTCGCCGCGCCACTGGCAGCGGGCGCGTCGAAGTGGCCGATGCCGCGCCAGAGGCGCGCGGTCTCGAACACCAGCTCGGCGCCGAACGCGAGCATGAAGGCGTCGTCGCCGGTCGCCTCCCAGTAGCGCTTGACGGCGAACGCGATGTCCGCGTTGATGTGGACCTGTGCGGTGCCGGCCGGGAAATAGGCCGAGCACTCGGGCCCGCTGATCGTGCGCCACGCGAACAGCGCGCCCTGCCGATGATCGAGCTCGCGCGCGCGCGCCCGCGCCGCCGGCAGCGTGTTGAAGCGGTACTCGAGCAGCTTGCGCGCGACCTGCGGCCGGGTGTGCAGCAGCGCCGGGAAGACGTAGATCTCGGTGTCCCAGAAGTAGTGGCCGTCGTAGCCGCTGCCGGTCACGCCCTTGGCCGCGATGTTGGTGCGCCCGTCGCGCCCGGTCGACTGCAGCAGGTGCAGCAGGTTGAAGCGCAGGCCCTGCTGCAGCGCGTCGTCGCCGTCGATCTCGACGTCGGCGTCCTGCCAATAGCGCGTGAGGCTCGAGAGCTGCTCGACGCACAGCGCGGAAAAGCCCTTCGCGCGCGCCTCGGCGAGCTGGCGCCCGGCGAGGCCGGCGAGCTCGGCGGCCGGCGCGTCGAGCGAGCTGACCAGCGCGCAGTATTTGGTCAGGATCGCGCGCTCGCCGGCCGCCAGCGAGACGCTGAACGACAGGCCCGGGCTGTCGTCGTCGCCGCATTCCTCCTGCACGACCGCGCTGGCAGCGGCGACGTGCACCATCTGCTCGATCGCGCTGACGAGGCTCAGGCCGCTGCGCCGGGTGCGGTGCGTCAGCGTCACGCGGTCGCCGGCCCGCTCCAGCGCGACGCGCTCGAGCGCGTTCGCGGCATGCGCGGAGCCGACGCGCGGGTCCTCGCTCGCGGCAGCGGTGTGGGATTGGGCGTCAAGCGTGGACTCGATCACGAGCCGGACCGGCGAGCCGAGCGGGCGCAGCTCGTACTCGAGCGCATACAGGTGTTCGCGCTCGAGGCAGACCAGGCGCCGGCTGCGCACCTCGATGCGCCGCCCGCCCGGCGAGACCCAGACGAACTCGCGCGTCAGCAGCCCGCTGCGGAAGTCGACGCTGCGCCGATACGAGTCGATGCGGCCGACCGCCGGATCGAAGGGCTCGTCGTCGACCCACCAGCGGATCGCCTTGCCGTTGGGCACGCTGACGATGAACTGGTTCTCGCGCGCGAGGCCGTAGGCGGGCTCGGCGTAGTGGATGTCTTCGGTGTCGTAGAAGCCGTTGATGAAGATCGCGTCTTGCGTGGTGCCCGGCCACACGCGGCCTTCCTCGTGCGCGCCGCGCATGCCGATGCGGCCGTTGCCGAGCGCGAACAAGGTCTCGTGCAGCGCCGCGCGCGCCGGGTCGGACGTGAACTCGAGCAGCTGCCACGGATCGCGGCCGAGCGCGTCGAGGCTGGAGGTGGGGTTGGACATCGGCACTCAGGAGGCCGTCGCGGTGCGGGTGATCGACACGCCGGCCAGGTGCGGCTGGCCCAGCGGGCTGGTCTCGACGACGGTGCGCTTCGCGGCGACGTCGTCGGCATCGAACAGGTGCAGGCAATTCGGCGGAAAGAACAGGTGGATGGGCGAGCCGATCGCGACCAGGGACTGGCCGCTCTCGCGCACCGTGACGAGCTCGCCGCCGGACAGCCGCACATAGAGGTAGCTCGCCTCGCCGAGCTGTTCGAGGAACGCGACCAGCCCGGTCACGACGTTCTGGCCCGGGCCCGTTGCGATCTGCACGTGCTCCGGCCGCACGCCGAGCGTGATCTCGGCGTCGGCCGGCAGCGCGCGCGCGTCGACCTCGGCCTGGCACTCGACATCGCCGACGCGCGCACCGGCGCGCTGGGGGCCCGCGTCGTGCAGCCGCGCGGCGATGAAGTTCATCTTCGGGCTGCCGATGAACCCGGCGACGAATTTGTTCACCGGGTGGTGATAGAGCTGCAGCGGCGCGCCGAATTGCGCGACGCTGCCGTCGCGTTGAACGGGCTCACCGGCATTGAGCAACACGATCTTGTCGGCCAGCGTCATCGCCTCGACCTGGTCGTGCGTCACGTAGATCATGCTGGCGGTGCCGATGTCTTTGTGGAGCTTGGCGATCTCCAGGCGCGTCTGCACGCGCAGCGAGGCGTCCAGGTTGGACAGCGGCTCGTCGAACAGGAACACGTCGGGCTCGCGCACGATCGCGCGGCCGATCGCGACGCGCTGGCGCTGGCCGCCGGAGAGCTCCTTGGGCAGGCGCTTGAGCAAGGGATCGAGCTGCAGGATCCTGGAGGCCTTGCGCACGCGCTGGTCGACCGTGGTCTTCTCGGTCTTGATCTGCTTCAGGCCGAAGGCCATGTTGTCGTACACGCTCATGTGCGGGTACAGCGCATAGCTCTGGAACACCATCGCGACGCCGCGCCGCGACGGCGGGGTCTCGTTGACGCGCTTGCCCTTGATGCTGAGCTCGCCGCTGCTGATGTCTTCCAGCCCGGCGACCATGCGCAGCAGCGTCGACTTGCCGCAGCCCGAGGGGCCGACGAAGACGACGAACTCGCCGTCGTCGATGTCGAGGTCGACCTTGCGGATCGTGTCGAGCGTGGCCTTGTCGTAGCGCTTGTGGACGTCGCGGAAGCGGATGGCGGACATGGTGGTGGTTCTCGGTGGAGCTGGGTGAATCTCGATGGGGCTCGATGCGTCTCGCTGCGTTGCCCTAGAGCGCACCGAAGACGACGCCGCACGGCGGCAGCACCAGCGCCCGGCCCGCGAGCGAGCCGCGCGGCAGCGGGTGCGAGGTGTCGCAGCTGCGCGGGGTGGCCTCGGCCGGCAGCGTGTAGCGGGCCTCGGTGGCGCCGAGGTTGAAGGCGCAGAGCAGCGCGTTCGGCGCGCCCGCGGCGTCGCGGCGCACGAACGCCAGCACCGCGTCGTCGGCCGGCAGCAGCTCGATCGCGCCATCGCGCAGCAGCGGCTGGCCGCGGCGCCAGCCGAGCATCGCGCGGTAGAAATTCAGCAGCGAGCCGCGCTCGCGCGCCTGGGCCTGGGCGTTCAAGGGCAGGTGCTCGGCGGCCACCGGCAGCCAGGTTCGCACGCCGGTGCTGAAGCCGGCGTGGGCGGTGATTTCGTCCCAGACCATCGGCGTGCGACAGCCGTCGCGGCCCTTGAATTCAGGCCACATCGCGATCCCGAACGGGTCTTGCAAGGCCTTGCGCGGCAAGTCGACTTCGGTCAGGCCGAGCTCGTCGCCCTGGTAGATGCAGGGCGAGCCGCGCAGGCTGAGCTGCAGCGCGAAGATCACGCGCAGCCAGGCGGCGCGCAGCGCCGGCGTCGTCGCCCAGGCGGGCTGCCAACGCGTCGCGACGCGCGGCACGTCGTGGTTCGAGAGCGACCAGCAGGCCCAGCCGGAGGCATCGACCGCGGCTTCGAAACGCGCGATCACGTCGTGCACGAAGCGTGCGTCGCAGCGCGGGCCGAGCAGGTCGAAGCCGTAGGCCATGTGCAGCTTGTCGCCGCCGCCGGTGTATTCGGCGATGCGCGCGAGGGTGTCGTCGTCGCCGATCTCGCCGACCGTCGTCGTGCCGGGCTGCTCGTTCATCAGCGCGCGCAGGCGGCGCAGGAAGGCGAGGTTCTCGGGCCGGCTCTTGTCGTAGACGTGGCGCTGCCAGGCGTACGGCGTGGCGTTGTTGACGGCCGGGTTGTACTCGGCCGTGTCGCGCGGCGGGTTGTCGCGCAGCAGCGCGTCGTGGAAGCAGAAATTGGCGACGTCCAGGCGGAAGCCGTCGACCCCGCGGTCGAGCCAGAAGCGGAGGTTGGCGAGCGTCGCGGCCTGCACCGCAGGGTGATGAAAATTCAGATCGGGCTGGCCGGCCAGGAAGTTGTGCAGGTAGTACTGGCGGCGCCGCGTGTCCCATTGCCAGGAGCTGCCGCCGAACACCGATTGCCAGTTGTTCGGCGGCGTGCCGTCGGGCTTGGGGTCGGCCCAGACGAACCAGTCGGCGCGCGGGTTGTCGCGGCTCGAACGGGATTCGACGAACCACGGGTGCTCGTCCGAGCAGTGGCTCATGACCTGGTCGATCAGCAGCTTCAGGCCGTGCGCGTGGGCGGCGGAAACGAGTGCGTCGAAATCGGCGAGCGTGCCGAACATCGGGTCGACGTCGCGGTAGTCGGCGATGTCGTAGCCGAAGTCCTTCATCGGGCTCTTGAAGAACGGCGAGAGCCAGACCGCGTCGACGCCGAGCGCGGCGAGCTGCGGCAGGCGCCCGATGACGCCGCGCAGGTCGCCGATGCCGTCGCCGTTGCTGTCCTGGAAGCTGCGCGGGTAGATCTGGTAGATCACCCCGCCGCGCCACCAGCCGTTCGTCGAAGGAGCGCTCATGCTCATCCCTTGACGGCGCCGGAGGTCAGGCCGCCGACGATCTTGCGCTGGAACGCGAGCACCAGGATGATCAGCGGCAAGGTCACG
>DASYCA010000170.1:0-3661 GCA_036500445.1 Burkholderiaceae bacterium
ACCGCGCAGTGAATGGCAGGTGAGGCGCCAGCGCTGAAGGTGGTCGGGCGGCGCCGTGTTCAGCAGGTCGGCCACGCCGCGGCGGTAGGTCGACGCGAACGTGCGCAGCACCCGCGCCAACGCGGCCTCGGAGCCGTTGACGGTGCGCAGCCCCGCGCTGACGTCGAAGCCGGCGATCATCGACAGGCGCTGCTTCAGCGTGGCGCGGCCCGCTTGCGTGGCCGGCGCGGCGAGCCCGGCGACCCGCGGCGCACCGGGGCCGGGGGCGAACGCGGCGACGGCGGCCTCCGGGCGCGGCGGCGCGAGCTCCAGGCTCAGCTCGTAGACGCCGCGCACCCCGGCGGCGGAGCGCTCCGGCAGCAGGCGAACGTCGATCGCGCCGATGCTGCCGTCGCCCAGCGGCCCGCGGCGTTCGAAACGCTGCGGCTCGCCGGCCAGCGCCGCCTCCAGGCGCGGCCGCAGCTCGCCCGTGAACGCGTCGCCGAAGATCACGCCCGCCGGTCGATCGACGACCTTGTCGATCGGCAGGCCGAGCGCCGCGGCGTAGCGCGCGTTCGCGAAGCGGCAGCACAGCGCGCCGTCCCAATAGGCGACGCGGCCCGGAAAGATCTCGGCGATCGCGTGGTTGAGGCGGCGCGCGCCGTTCAAGGCCTCCTCGGCGACCTGCAGTTCGCGCGTGCGCTCGGCCAGTGCATCGATGCTCTCGCGATGGCGCCGCTCGAGCGCCTCCAGGGCCGGCTGCGCATCGGGCGCCGCGTGAGGGGGCTGGGCCCGCTCGTCGCGGTGCGCCTCGGCCATGTCGCGCGCGATGCCGAACACGCCGAGCAAAGTGCCGTCGGGCGCGCGCAACGGGCCCTTGGCGCAGATCGACATCGCCTGCGTGCCATTGGGCGCGGGCATCTCCTCCTCGAACACGGTGGGGCCGCTGCCGGCCATCGCCGCGGCATCGTTGCGGGTCAGCCGCTCGGCGATGGCGGGCTCGAAGAGCTCGAAGTCGGTCCGGCCGACCACGTCGGCGGGGGACTTCAGGATCCAGTCGGCCGCGGCGCGGTTGCAGAACAGGTAGCGGCCCTGCGGGTCCTTCGCGAAGATCGCGTCGTGCGAGCTGCGCGTGATCAGGTCGAGCATGCCCAGCGTGCGCAGGCGCTTGCGGTCGCCCGCTCGGGCACGCGCCACGCGCGCGATCAGGCCGCGCGAGAGCATCAGCCGGCCCGTCAACCACAGGCCGAGCAGCGCGCAGGCGGCCACGACCAGCGTCCAGCTCGCGGCCGACCAGACGGGAGCGTCGACCTCCTGGACATCGAGCTTGGACACCAGCCACCAGTTGGCGCCGTGCACCTGGCGGGCCGTCGCCAGCACGTCGACCCCGCGACGGTCGATCGAGCGAACCGCCTGCCCGCTGGACGGCCGCTCGCGCAGCCACGTCGCGATCGGCGCCTCGCTGCCTTCATGACCTGGCGGCGGGTTCGAGACCAGGGCCGAGGCGGCCGGGTCGTCCGCGATCGGCACCAGGCGATCCGCGTTGCGGGCCCACAAGTTCGACTGGCCGCTGCGGCTCGGCACCGGCCAGCTCGCGAGCAGGGGCATCAGCGAGCGTCGCACATCGACGCGCAAGGCCAGAAAGCCTTGCGCCTGCGTGCCCGTCTTCAGCAGCGGGATGACGATGTCCATGCGCAGCGGGGACTCCGCCTCGGGGCTTTCATAGATGCCGGTGCGCGTCGATTCGCCGAGCGTCAACGCGCTGTCGATCGCGGCCTTCAACTCATTCGCGACGGCGGGCCGGTCGGGGCGTTCGCTGGCCAGCACCTTGCCCTGGCGGTCCAGGATCAGCACGTCGTCGTCGCCGTCCGCCTTGCGAAAGTCGATCGCCCGTTTCAGCAGCCGCTCGCCGGCGCCAGCATCGCCCTCGCGCCACTTGATGAACTGATCGGCCAGCGGCGCGCTGTCGTCGAGGAAGTAGGCGAGGCTCATCTTGCGCGCGACCCAGTCCTCGACCTGCGAGGCGCGCAACTCGGCGACCGACTGCAATCGGGATTCGGCCTGGGCGCGTTGAAGCCCGAACTCGCGGTGAACGTTCCAGGCCACCAGCAGGACTGCGAGGACGCCGAGCGCGACGGTCGAGACGGACCAACCGATGGCCGGGTCGCGGCGCAACGCTTGCAGATTCATCGGATTCCCTTCGGCCACATCGAGCGGATGGTTGCAAGCAACATACCGTGCGCGTTGCGGGCCTGTCAACCGCGCATGGTGATTTTCACTCATGCCTGGGACTTTCCCTGAAAGCGTGGGATCAAGGTTGCACAAAAGCTGACTTCGCCGATATTAGGACGGGGCCGACAGAACGAGGCCCCGTTCGGACAATTCGAAGGAGACGGACGTGCGAAGACTGATGGTTCTGCTGATCACGGCAGCAATGTGGATGGTGTGTGGCGCAGCGAGCGCCGGCAACGACAGAGACGATGGCTCGGGCCGTGATCGCGACCATGACCGCGACCGCGACCGCAACGGGGGTCTGCAGCTCGTCAGCGTGTCGGCGCGGCCCGAGATGGTCAGCGGCGGCAACGTGCTCGTGCGGGTCGAGGGGCAGGGCCGCGCCGGCGTGCACGTCTACCTGAATCGCCGCGACGTCAGCGGCGCCTTCCAGCAGCAGGCCGACGGCACGCTGCTCGGGCTGGTCACGGGCCTGGGCTTCGGGCGCAGCCAGCTGATCGCCGAGACCTCCGGGCGCAACGGCGAGCAGGCCACGCTGAACCTGACGAACTACCCCATCACCGGGCCGATCTTCTCGGGCCCGCACGAGTCGCCGTTCGTCTGCATGACGGCGCAGTTCCCGGTGCCCGGCTCGACCACCGTGATGCTCGGCGCCGCGCTCGACAGCGACTGCTCGATCGCCACGCGCGTCGATTACGTCTACCGCACCAGCGCGGCCACGTTCGCGCCGCTGCCGGCCGGCAACGCCTACCCGCAGGACCTGGTGCAGACCACGACCACGACGGGCAAGACGGTCAACTACATCGTGCGCGTCGAGACCGGCACGATCAACCG
Source organism: Burkholderiaceae bacterium (assembly GCA_036500445.1). Lineage (GTDB taxonomy): Bacteria > Pseudomonadota > Gammaproteobacteria > Burkholderiales > Burkholderiaceae_C > LMDS01. Next base: position 3,046 of record DASYCA010000170.1, read on the forward strand.
CGCGATCTACCAGACCGCGATCCTGCACGACCCGCTGAAGGACCCGGCGCCCACGCCGTTCGCGCCGCCGCCGAGCTGGAACCAGCGGCTCGTCTACACGCTGGGCGGCGGCTGCGTCGGCGGCTACTACATCCAGGGCAAGACGGTCGGCAACAGCGGCATCCTGGAAGACCTGATGCTGCGCCAGGGCTACGGCGTCGCGTCGTCGAGCCTGAACGTGTTCGGCAACAACTGCCAGGAGGTGCTGGCGGCCGAAAGCCTGATGATGGTCAAGGAGCGCTTCATCGAGAACTTCGGCCCGGCCGCCTTCACGATCGGCTTCGGCTGCTCGGGCGGCTCGGAGCAGGCGCAGCCGATCAGCGATGAATTCCCCGGCCTGTTGGACGGCATCGTGATCGGCTGCAGCTTCCCCGAGCTGACGGCGGGCATCACGCTGGGCATCACCGACGCGGACCTGTTCTGGCACTACCTGCAGGGCACGACGCTCACGTGGACGCCCGCGCAGCAGAACGCCGCGAGCGGCTTCCCGACCGTGACGACGCCGGCCAGCATCGGCCCGGGCAACGCGGTGCGCACGAAGGCGCAGGGCGGCAGCTGCAACGCCGGCATCCCGGTG
>DASYCA010000171.1:0-3151 GCA_036500445.1 Burkholderiaceae bacterium
CACCGGCTTCGGCGACGGCTTCGAGCAAGGGGCGAAGCAGCAAGCGCCGGCCAAGCCGGAGGACCCCGGCAAAGGCGGAGACCAGCCGGCCGACAAGAGCGGCGCCAAGGATGGCAAGGATGACAAGGACGGTGCCAAGAAGCCGGACGGCGACAACTACGGCAAGGATCCCGCCAAGCCGCCGCTCTACAAACGCCCGATCGTCGTGCTGATCGCGATCGTCGTCGTGATCGCGCTGATCATCGCCGGCCTGCTCTTCTGGCGCCATTCGAGCCGCCACGAGACGACCGACGACGCCTTCATCGACGGCCAGGCCAGCCGCATCGCCGCGCAGGCGGCCGGCCGGGTCACGCAGCTGCACGTGACCGACAACCAGGAGGTCAAGGCCGGCGACCCGCTGATCGAGATCGATTCGAGCGACGTCCAGGCCCGCGTCGACCAGGCCCGGGCCCAGCTCGCGACGGCCGAGAGCCAGGTCGAGCAGGCCGAGGCGCAGGCCGACAGCGTGCGCGCGAACGCCGCCCAGGCCGACGCGACGGTGCGTCAGGCGGAGGCCGACGAAACGCGCGCCGCGCAGGACCTGGCGCGCTTTCGCGGCGTCGATCCCGACGCGGTCTCGCGCCGCCAGGCCGACAGCGCGCTCGCCGACGAGCGCAGCGCGCGCGCGAAGCTGGACGCGGCGCGCAGCACCGCACGCGCCGCCGTCGCGCAGACCAAGGCCGCGCAGGCGCAGGTCCGCGTCGCGCGGGCCGGCGTCGAGACCGCGCGCGCTTCCAACGCCGCGGTCGAACTGCAGCTGTCGTATACCCACGTCGTCGCGCCGATCGCCGGCCGCGTGACGCGACGTTCGGTCGATGTCGGCAACGTGATCTCGATCGGCCAGCCGCTGCTGTCGATCGTCAGTCACGACCTGTGGGTGACGGCCAACTACAAGGAGACGCAGCTCACCGAGATGCGCGTCGGCCAGGCGGTCGACATCAAGGTCGACGCCTTCCCCGACGTGAAGTTCGCCGCCCACGTCAACAGCATCCAGCGCGGCACCGGCTCGTTCTTCAGCCTGCTGCCGGCCGAGAACGCGACCGGCAATTACGTCAAGGTGGTGCAGCGCGTGCCGGTCAAGATCGTGTTCGACCGGCCGGACGACCTGAGCCGCTACGCGATCGGCCCCGGCATGTCGGTGACGCCCGACGTGCAGTTGCACTGAACGCCGGCCCGCCACCCGAGCCATGGCCGCTGCCGCCGCCTCGCCCGCACTGCCGCGCTCCGCCGCGGGCGGCCGCAACCCGTGGGTGATCGCGATGGTCGTCTCGCTCGCGACCTTCATGGAGGTGCTGGACACGACGATCGCCAACGTCTCGCTGCGCCACATCGCCGGCGGCCTCGGCTCGAGCCAGGACGAAAGCACCTGGATCCTGACCAGCTACCTGATCTCCAACGCGATCATCCTGCCGGTCAGCGGCTGGCTCGCGACGCTGATCGGCCGCAAGCGCTTCTACATGATCTGCGTCGCGCTGTTCACCGGCAGCTCGTTCATGTGCGCGCTCGCGCCCAATCTCGGGCTGATGATCTTCTTCCGGGTGCTGCAGGGCCTGGGCGGCGGCGGCCTGGCGCCGACCGAGCAGTCGATCTTCGCCGACACCTTCCCGCCCGACCAGCGCGCGAAGGCCTTCGCGTTCTACGGCGTCACCGTGATCGTCGCGCCGGCGATCGGCCCGCTGCTGGGCGGCTGGCTGACCGAAAGTTATTCGTGGCACTGGATCTTCCTGATCAACCTGCCGGTCGGGCTGGTTGCGCTGACGCTGATCTACTTTCTCGTCGACGAGCCGCAGGCGGTCAAGGACGACACCGCGAACTTCCGCCGCCATTTCGTTCCGGACTGGCTCGGCTTCGTGCTCGTCGCCGCGACCTTCGGCTGCCTGCAGGTCGTGCTCGACCGCTTCGAGCAGGACGACGGCTTCTCGTCGAACCTGATCGTCGTGTTCACGACGATCTGCGTCGGCTCCGCGATCGCGCTGGTGCTGTGGGAGCTGCAGCACCCGCAGCCGGTGTTCGACGTTCGGCTGTTCAAGGTGCCGTCGTTCGCGGCCGCCAACATGGTGATGCTGCTGGTCGGTTTCACCTTGTTCAGCACCACGCAGCTGATCCCGCAGCTCGCGCAGGACCTGCTCGCGTACGACGCGCTGAAGGCCGGGCAGTCGCTCGCGCTCGGCGGCGTCGCGGCGGCGACGATGATGCCGTTCGCGGGGCTGGTCGCGAGCAAGGCACCGGCGCGCTGGGTCGTCGGCGGCGGCCTGCTCGCGACCGGTCTGGCGCTGCTGCACACCTCGGGGCTGAACGGCCAGATCAGCTTCTTCGACCTGTCGATGACGCGCGTCTATCAAAGCATCGCGCTGCCCTTCCTGTTCGTCGCGCTGACGACCGCGGCCTATGTCGGCATTCCGCCGGACCGCAACAACGAGGCCTCGGCGATCGTGAACCTCTCGCGCAACCTGGGCGGCAGCATCGGCGTCGCGACCGCGACGACCGAGCTCGCGTGGCGGATCCAGTTCCACCACGCACGCCTGGGCGAACAGGTCAGCTCGATCGGCCCGCGCGGCGAGATGCTGACGCAAGGCGGGCTCGCGTCGGCGCAGGCCGCGGTGCAGTCGCAGGCGCAGCTGCTGAGCTACCTGGACATCTTCTGGCTGTTCGGGATCGCGGCGCTGTGCGTGATTCCGATCGCCCTCTTTCTCAGGTCCGCGCCAGCGGGGCAAGCCCATGGACATTGACCCACCTTGCTCGAAGCGCCGACAGCGCGGGCTCGCCACGTGCGGCGGCGCGCTCGCATTGCTGGCCGGCTGTACCGTCGGCCCGAACTATCACCGCCCGGACGTTCCGGCGCCCGACGCGTGGGCCGCCGCGTCCGCGCCGCAGGCCGGGGGCGGCGCGAGCCGCGCGGTGCCCGGCGCGTTCGACGGCCGCCGCTGGTGGGCCGTCTTCCAGGACCCGCTGCTCGACCAACTCGTCGACGAAGCGGCGCGCCAGAACCTCGACCTGCAGAGCGCGGCACTGCGCATCCGCGAGGCACGCGCGCAGCGCGCGGTCGCCGGCGGTGCCGAGCTGCCGTCGGTGGCCGGCACCGGCATCGCCGGGCGCTCGCGGATGAGCGAGA
>DASYCA010000172.1:0-1864 GCA_036500445.1 Burkholderiaceae bacterium
CGAAGGCCTCGGGGTAGGCGCGCGCCGCGTCGACCTTGCGGTGGTACTCGCCGGGGAACTCGGCGCAGAGCGCGCGCACCGCGTCGCGGATGTCCTGGTATTGATCGGGCGTCGTCTTCATGGGGATCGGTACGTTCTCTCAGTGCTCGATGACGGCGCGCGCGCTCATCGCGAGCTGGCCGAGGGGGTTGCGCGCCCACAGCGCAAAGCCGCCGTCGGCCTCGCGCTTGCCGCAGACGCTGAAGGGGTGGATGTCGAACAGCGGGCTCGCGGCCTTGAACTCGAACTGCTTCAGCACCGCATTCGGGCGCTCGCGCCGCAGCAGGTCGACGAGCAGCGTCGCGATCAGCGGTCCGTGCACGATCAGGCCGGGGTAGCCCTCGACCTCCGTCACGTAGGGGCGATCGTAGTGGATCCGGTGGCCGTTGAAGGTCAGCGCCGAGTAGCGGAACAGCAGCACCGGGTCGGGTTCGACGGCGCGGCTGAACTGCGCGTCGGTCGGCGCCATCGCCGGCGTCGGCGGCACGGCATTCGGCTCGGGGTTGTCGCGGTAGACGATGTCGTGTTCCTCGGTGATCGCGACGCCGCGGGCGTTCGAGACCTCGTGCTTCACGGTCACGAACACCAGCGCGCCGCTGCGACCGTGCTTCGCGTCGACGCGCACGATCGTCGAACGGCGGCTGACCGCCTCGCCGACCGCGACCGGGTGCGCGAAGCTCAAGCGCCCGCCGGCCCACATGCGGCGCGGCAGCGGCACCGGCGGCAGGAAGCCGCCGCGCTTCGGGTGGCCGTCGACGCCGATCTCGCGCGCTGGCGCCTGCGGCAGGAAGTACAGCCAGTGCGCCAGCGGCGGCAGCGGCGTGCCGGCGACCGGCGCCGGGGCCTCGGCGCGGTCCAGCGTCGCGTTGAAACCGGCCAGCGGCGCGGCGGTGACGAGGTCGTCGCGCTGTTCGCTGCGGCCGACCCAGTCGCGCAGGTGCTCCAACGAGGAAGAAGAAGAGGGGGTCGAGGTGCTCATCCGGCGAGCTTGCGCCATCGCGCCGGCCAGGGCAATTCGCGTTTCCCGAAGCCACCCTTTCGAGCCGCTTAAGTCCTCCGATTTCACAACGCGAAACTGACAAAACGGTCAGTTTCGCGACAGCGTGGGGGGCCGGGGCGCGGCCTAGAGTTCGGCCACCACGGGCTCGTCCTGCTTTCATCGCCCCATGCCTGCACCTCCCCGCTCCTCGACCCCGTCCGCCGCGCGCCGCTTCGCACCGCTCGCGACCCTCGGGCTGACCGCCCTGCTCGCCGCCTGCGCGGTCGGCCCCGACTACGTCCGGCCGACCCTCGACGTGCCGACGGCCTACAAGGAGAACGGCGCCTGGAAGACCGCCGAGCCGCAGCCGGCCGACAGCCATGCGCCATGGTGGGAGGCCTACCGCGATCCGATCCTGAACGGCCTGATGACGGACGCCGAGGGCGCGAACCAGAACCTGCGCCTGGCCGAGGCCCAGTACCGCCAGGCCCAGGCGCTCGCCGACGCGGCGCGCGCCGGCTTGTACCCGACCGTCGGCGCGAACGTCGGCGCGCAGCGCGGGCTGACCAACACCACCGGCGTGATCAAGGAAGGCGACACCTACAGCGCCGGCCTGTCGGCCAGCTGGGTGCCCGACCTCTGGGGCAGCGTGCGGCGCAGCATCGAGGCCGGCAACGCCAACGCGCAGGCGAGCGCCGACGACCTCGCCGGCGTGCACCTGAGCATCCAGGCCGCGCTCGCGCAGGACTATCTGCAGCTGCGCATCACCGACCAGCAGCGCGAGCTCTACGCCGCCACCACCGAGGCCTATGCGCGCGCGCTCAAGCTGACCCAGGCACAGCACAG
>DASYCA010000173.1:0-32367 GCA_036500445.1 Burkholderiaceae bacterium
CGGATCGGCGGCAGGCACTCGATCGGCACGCCGAACAACCGGCACAGCTCGGCGTCCCATTCGCAAGTGCGCAGGTTCATCAGCGACGTTCGCGATGCGGTCGTCACGTCGGTGGCGCAGCGGCCGGTCAGGTGCTGGATGAAGAACGCATCGGTCGTTCCAAGGCGCAGCCGTCCTGCGGCATGGGCCGCGCCGACCGCCGGCACGTGCCGCAACAGCCATGCGAGCTTGCTCGCGGAGAAATACGATTCCAACAGCAGGCCCGCGCGCGCCAGCGTGACCGCCTGCGCGCCGTCGGCACGCAAGCCTTCGATCAGGTCGGCGCTGCGGTTGTCCTGCCAGACGATGACAGGCGACAGCGGCTCGCCGCTCACACGGTCCCACGCCAGGCAGCTCTCGCCCTGGTTGGCGAGGCCGAACGCCGCGACATCGCCGGCCTCGCTCAGGCAGGCGCGGACGTTGCGGAGCAGTTCCAGCGGATCGTGCTCGACCCACTCCGGACGCGGATAGTGTGCGCTGTGTCGCAGCGCGCGCACCAGGCGCGGCGGGCGGCCGTCTTCGAGCAGCACGCTGCGCGTGCTCGTCGTGCCCTGGTCCACGCTGGCGATGCGCATGACGGTCAGTTCCCCGAAGCTGGCGATTCGAACCCGACCCAGAGCGAGCGCACACCGGCGTCCAGGGGCGGAACGGGCACGAGGATACGTCGCTCCGGCAGCGCGGCCATGCGCCGGCGCCAGACATCGCGGCCGTCGGCGCGCAGCACCAGAACGCCGCGCATCGCTTGCGTCACGCGAAGCTGCAGGGCCGAGAGCCCCTCGGCGTCCGGTGGGCCGGGGCGCCATCGACCCGGCACCGCGAACTTGATGTGGGGGCCGACCGTCACCGCCACGGCCGGTGCACGACCCGCGCTGTCCGCGCCGATGTCCCGCGCGATCGTCGCGCCGATGCGCCGGCCTTCGCGAAACGCCCAGCCCGCGGTCTCGATCGGCCGCAGCAGGTTGCCGGCGGCGAAGTAGCTCGGGTCGGAGGTGCGGCCCTGCTGGTCGATCAGCGGGCCACCGCTGGCCGCATCGAGCGCCAGATGCGATGCGCGGACGAGCGACGCCTCGGGCAGGAATTGCCCGGTGAACAGCACGCCGTCGCAGGCGCGCTCGACGCGCCGCCCCGACGCGTCCTGCAGCGTGACGCCGCTCACGCGCGCCGCTCCGTGGATGGCGGCGACCTGCGTGCCGTAGAGCACGGGGATGCCGCACAGGCCGGGAAACCAGGCGAGCGGGCGGCGTGCCGTCGGCCAGTCGTTCGCTTCGACCACCGCCACCGGCCGGATGCCGGCCTTCAGGCACGACCAGACGGCAGACAGGCTGACGAGTTCGGTGCCGACGATGAGCGGGGCGCGAAACGGCACCAGCTTGCGCAGGTACAGATGCGATTGCAGCGCGCCGGTGTTCATGACGCCGATCGGGCGCTGGCCGCCGACGAGGCGCGCGGCGCGCGGCGTCTCGCGTGCGCCGGTGGCGAGCAGCACGCGCGTTGCGTGCGCATCGCGCAGGCCTTCGGGCGTGCTCAGGCGCAGGCGCCCGGCGGCCTCGAGCGCGACGACGTGATGTTGCGTGAGCACCGTGACGCCGGCACGCCCCGCCGCGTCGGCGAGGCGCGCGGCGTACGCCGGCCCGCTCAGAACGCGCTTGAATTCGCGCATGCCGAATGGTGGGTGGCCGCAATGGCGCGGGATGCCACCGGCCTCGTCCTCGCGCTCCAGCACGACCACGCGCTCGATGCCCAGGCGGCGGCACGTGATGGCGGCGGCAAGCCCGGAGGGGCCGGCTCCGACGACGATCACATCGGCCCGCAATTCGGGGCGCATCAGGTCCTGTCTTCCGCCAGAGGCTGGGCGAAGCGGCCGGCCGTGAGGGCAGCGACCTGGGCGCTGCAATAAAAGCCCTGGCAGCGCCCCATGCAGGCGCGCGTGCGGCGCTTCAGGCCGCCCAGGTCGCGCGCCGGCACGGCCGAGGTCAGCGCGGCCTCGATCTCGCGGCGGGTCACGAACTCGCAGTGACAGACGATCTCGCCGTGGTCGGGCGCCTCCCAATCGCGCGGCAGATGCTCGGCCAGGTTCGGCATGTGCGGCCAATGGACGGCGTGAGAAGCCGGCTCGTCATCGACGGGCACGGTACCGTCGCCCGCAAGCGCCCACGCATGCCGGGCCAGGCCCAGCGCCGAGGTCAACCCGGTGGAGCGGATGCCGCCCAGCGCCAGGTAATGTTGCCGCGCGTCGTGGTGCACGCGGTATTCCTTGCGCTCGCTGGCGGGGCGAAGCCCGGCGTAGGTCGCGTTCACCGGCACGCCGGCGAGCGCCGGCACGCGCCGCACGGCCTGCTCGATCAGCATCTTCAGCGCGGCGGGGTCGACGTCGGCGCGGTCACGCTCGGGCTGTTCTTCGGCGGTCGGCCCGACCAGCACGTTGCCGAAGATCGTGCGCGCGATCACGATGCCCTTGGTGTGCTCGGACGGCACCGGCAGCACGATGTGGCTGATCAATGCCGCGGCGGGCTTGTCGAAGACCACGAACTGGCCCTTGCGCGGCCTGATCTCGAAGCGCGACGAGCCCAGCAGCCGGCTCTCGAGCACGTCGCCGTAAAGCCCCGCGCAATTGATCACCAGATCGGCGCGCAGGTCGCCTTGCGAGGTGCCGAGCGTCCACGCCTTGCCGTCGAAGCGCCCGCCTTCGACCTCGGTGTCGAACTGCGTGACGGCGCCGTGCGCCTTCGCCTGCGTGAGGTAGGCGAGCGGCGTGCTCCAAGGATCGATCACGTGTTCGCCGGGCACCCACAGGGCGCCGCAGGACTTCGCGAGCCGGGGCTCGCGCCGCGCCACGCCGGCGGCGTCGAGCAGCTGCACGTCGGTCACGCCGTTGGCCGCCGCGTGCGCGGCCATCGCGGGCAACTGCGCCTGCTCCTGAGCCGACCACGCCACCACCATCGCGCCGGTGCGCAGCAGCGGCAGGTTCAGCCGCTCGCGGATGGCCATGAACTCCCGGTAGCCGTCCCGCATGCAGGCCAGCTCGAGGCTGCCCGAGGGGGCGTCGAAGCCGGTGTGCAGCAGCGCGCTGTTGCCCTTGCTCGCGCCCGAGAGGATGTCCGCCGAGCGTTCGACCAGCACCGCGCGCCGGCCGGCCAGCGCAAAACGCCGCACCGTCGCGCAACCGACAACGCCGCCGCCGATCACGGCGACGTCGAAAGTGGGCAGGGATGCATCGGAACGGGGCATGCGTCGGCTTTTGCAGGTGAATATGCCCCAATTCTAGTCATGTTTGCCCGTATGGACGACAAACATGACCACATGGAAAATTATTAGTGCAAAAAAGTGACCGAGTAGATATATTCAGGTCATCGCGACGGACCGTCGGGTGATCTTTCTTCGTTTGTCTGACTGATTGGAGCTTTCATGAGCAAGGACCTGGCCGGCCTGGATGCCGTAGCCTCCGCTGAACTGGTGGCGCGCGGCGACGTGAGCGCGCGCGAAATGGTCGAGGCCGGCATCCGCCGCGTCGAAGCGGTGAACGGGCAGATCCACGCCGTGATCCACCCCCGCTTCGACAAAGCCTTGGACGAGGTCGACGCCGGCAACGCCGACCGGCGCTTTCACGGCGTGCCCATCGTCGTGAAGGATCTCGACGGCACGCTGGCGGGGGAGCCGTGGCACGGCGGGATGCGCGTGCTCAAGGACCTGGGCTGGACCGAAAAGCAGGACTCCACGCTGTTCCGCCTGTTGAAGGAGTCGGGCTTCGTCATCATCGGCAAGGCCAACACGCCCGAGCTGGGCACCATGACGACGACCGAACCGCTGGCGCACGGCCCCACGCGCAACCCGTTCAACCTTGGCCACTCGACCGGCGGCTCCAGCGGCGGTTCGGCCGCGGCGGTGGCCTCGCGCATGGTGCCTGTCGCGCATGCGGGCGACGGCGGCGGATCGATCCGCGTGCCGGCGAGCGAATGCAACCTGGTGGGGCTGAAGCCGTCGCGCGGCCGCGTCTCGCTCGGCCCGGTCGAGGGCGAAGGCTGGGCGGGCTGCGTGTCGCGCCATGTGGTCACGCGCACCGTGCGCGACAGCGCGGCCGTGCTCGACATCCTCGGGCGCCCGATGTCCGGCGACCCCTACGGCCCGATGCAGCCGGCCCCCGCGGGCGGCTACGAGAAGGCGATGCTGCAGCTGCCGAAGGGCCTGAAGGTCGGCGTCATGCTGCGCACGCCGGCCAACGAATTTGCGGTGCACGAGGACGTCCGCCAGGCGACGCTGCAGTGCACCTCGATGCTCGAAACCATGGGCTATGCCATCGAGGAAGCGCACCCCGCCGCGCTCGACAACGACATCATGATGACCAACATCGCCGTCATCATCCGCACCAATGTGGCGGCGGCACTGGAGGTCTGGGGCGAGCGCATCGGCCGCCCGATCGTCGAGAGCGACATCGAGCCGATCAACTGGGAGTACTACAAGCTCGGCAAGGCCATGAGCTCGGTCCAGTACGTGCGCGCGCTCGACGCGATGCACCTGTGGTCGCGCGACGTCGAGAGCTGGTGGGAAGACTTCGACCTGCTGGTCACGCCCACGGTGTGCGAACCGCCGCCTGCGCTGGGCGCCTACCGCACCACCGACGACCCGTGGGCCCCGTTCCACAAGAACAAGGTCATCACCACCTTCGTGAGACCGTTCAACGTGACGGGCCAGCCCGCGATCTCGCTGCCGATCGGCATGTCGTCATCGGGCCTGCCCATCGGCGTGCAGATCGTCGCCGCCGAGGGCCGCGAAGACCAGCTGCTGGCCATCGCCGCCGTGCTGGAGCAGTCCTTGCGCTGGGACCAGCGCTTGCCGCTGGTCCACGCGCGCTGACCCGCTCCCATTCAACCCCCTGGAATACGCCATGAACAAACTGATTGCCCGCCTGTGGCTCGCCGCCAGCCTCGCCGCCCTGGCCACCAGCGGCCTGCAGGCGGCCCACGCCGCCGCGCCGGCCGACAAGACGCTGACCGCGGTGCTGGAGTCCGACGTCCGCATCCTCGACCCGTCGTTCACCACCATCTACATCACCCGCACCTTCGGCTACATGGTGTACGACACGCTGTTCGGCATGAACGCCAAGGGCGAGATCAAGCCGCAGATGGTGGACCACTACGAGGTCTCGCCCGACCACATGCGCTGGACCTTCACGCTGCGCCCCGGGCTGAAGTTCCATGACGGCCAGCCGGTCACCGCCGCCGACGCGGTGGCCTCGCTGCAGCGTTGGGGTCAGCGCGACGCGCTCGGCAAGCAACTGCTCGCGGCCGCAGCCAGCCTCACGGCGGACAACGACAAGACCTTCACGCTCAAGCTGAAGACGGCCTACGGCCCGGTGCTCGAAACGCTGGGCAAGCCGGCGGCGATGGTGCCCTTCATCATGCCGGCGCGGCTCGCGAAGACGCCGGTCGGCCAGCAGGTGCCCGAGGTCATCGGCTCCGGCCCGTTCGTGTTCAAGCGCGACGAGTGGAAGCCCGGCAGCACGATCGTGTTCGAGAAGTTCAAGGACTACGTGCCGCGCTCCGAGCCGGCCGACCTGATGGCGGGCGGCAAGGTCGCCAAGCTCGATCGCGTGGTCTGGAAGTACATCCCCGACAGCAACACGGTGCTGGCCGCTTTGCAGGCCGGCGAGGTGGACTACGTCCAGTACCCTGCCTTCGACATGCTGCCGATCCTCAAGAGCGACCCGAACATCCAGTTGGTCGACCTGAAGGGCCCCAACATGTACCTCGGCTTCTACCGGCTGAATTCGGTCAACAAGCCCTTCGACGATCCCGCGATCCGCCGCGTGGTCGCGATGGCGGTGAGCCAGGAGAAGACCGTGGCCGCGCTGGGCGTGCCGGCCGAGTTCTCGGTGAAGAACTGCAAGAGCTACTACATCTGCAACTCGGTCTTGGCGACCGATGCCGGCAGCGAGCCCTACGCCAAGCCCTCGGTCGCGGCGGCGAAGGAAGCGCTGAAGAAGACCAAGTACGCCGGCGAGAAGATCGTGATCCTCCAGGCGACGGACATCGAGGCGCCGCGCGTGTCCTCCGAAGTGCTGGCGCAGACGCTGCGCGAAGTCGGCTTTAACGTCGAGTTGCAAAGCATGGACTGGAACAGCGTGATCGCCAAGCGCGCCACCAAGGACGCATGGCACATCTTCGGCGTGCACACCTCGGGCTGGGACATGATGTCGCCGCTGACCAACCTCTACATCAGCAACAACTGCCTGGACTACGCCGGCTGGAGCTGCGACGAGCGCATCTCCAAGGACCTCGTGGCCTTCCGCGAGACCTCGGACCCGAAGGAGCAAAAGCGCCTGGCCGCCGAGATCCAGAAGGTCACCTACGAGATCATGCCGGCCGTGATCTGGGGCCAGTTCAGCCAGCCCGCGGCCTACCGCAAGGGCCTGAAGGGGCTGATCGAGTCGTCGATTCCCGTCTTCTGGAACGTCTCCAAGTGATGGAAGGCGCTCGCACGCAGGAGCGGAGGGCGGCGGCGTGCTGAAGAAGCTGCTCGAGCGCCTGCTGGCGACGCTGCCGGTGGTCCTGATCGTCGCGTTCCTGATCTTCCTGATGCTGCGGCTGAGCCCGGGCGATCCGGCATTGATCATGGCCGGCGACAGCGCCACGCCCGCCGACGTCTCGAGCATCCGCGCCCACCTCGGGCTGGACAAGCCGCTGCTGATCAGTTTCTTCATCTGGTTGGGCAACGTGCTGCACGGTGACTTGGGCACCTCGCTGTTCGCCAACATTCCCGTGACCGAGCTGATCGGCCAGCGGCTGGAGCCCACGCTGATGCTGGCGGCGCTGGCGACGCTGTTCTCGATCACCTTCGCGGTGCCGCTGGGCGTGCTGGCGGCCACGCGGCAAGGCGCGTGGATCGACCGGGCCGTGATGCTGTTCGTGGTGCTCGGCTTTTCGGTGCCGGTGTTCCTGATCGGCTACGGGCTGATCAAGGTGTTCGCGATCCAGCTGGGGTGGTTTCCTGTGCAGGGCTATGTGTCGTTCTTCGTCGATCCGCTGACCTCGCTGCGTCACCTGTGGCTGCCCGCGATCACGGTCGGCCTGGTCTATGCGGCACTCATCGCGCGCATGACGCGCTCGTCGATGATGGACGTGCTGCGCCAGGACTATGTGCGCACCGCGCGCGCCAAGGGCCTGCGCCCCGCCACCATCCTGGGCCTGCATGCGCTGAAGAACGCCGCCCCGCCGATCGTCACCACCGTGGGCGCCGGCGTCGCGATGCTGTTGGGCGGCGTGGTCGTCACCGAGAGCGTCTTCGCCATTCCCGGGCTCGGCCGGCTGACGATCGACGTCGTGCTGCGCCGCGACTATCCGGTCATCCAGGGGCTGCTGCTGCTGTTCTCCGCCATCTACTTCGTCGTCAACCTGCTGGTCGACATGCTGTACGTCATCGTCGATCCGAGGGTGCGCTCATGAGGCAGCTCGCGCGGCGCCATGCACTGGCGTGCATCTGCCTGGTTTTTTTGCTGGTGCTCACGCTAGCGTCGGCGTTCGCACCGTGGCTGTCCAGCGTCAATCCGCTGGCGATGTCGCCGATGGCGCGGCTGAAGCCGCCGTCGCTCGAACACTGGTTCGGCACCGACGCCTTCGGGCGAGACGTGTTCGTGCGCACGCTGTACGGCGGCCGCGTGTCCTTGCTGGTGGGCGCCGCGGTGACGGTGCTGGCCACGGCGGCGGGCACGCTGATCGGGCTGTTGAGCGGCTATATCGGCATCCTCGACAAGGTGCTGATGCGCGTCATGGACGGCATCATGTCCGTGCCCGGCGTGGTGCTGGCCGTCGCGCTCATGGCGCTGTTCAACGCCGACGTGAAGACCGTGGTCATCGCGATCGCCATTCCCGAAGTGCCGCGCGTGGCGCGGCTGGTGCGCTCGATCGCGCTGTCGATCAGGGAGCAGGAGTACGTGCAGGCGGCGGTCGTGTCGGGCTCGTCGCTGGCGCGCGTGCTGTTCCGGCACGTGCTGCCCAACGCGGCCGGGCCGCTCGCGGTGCAGGCGACCTTCGTCTGCGCATCGGCCATCCTGCTGGAGGCGTACCTGAGCTTCCTTGGAGTGGGCCTGCCGCAGGACATCCCCTCGTGGGGCAACATCATGAGCGGCGGGCGCGTGTCGGTGCAGATCGCGTTCTGGAGCATCCTGTATCCGGGCGTCGTGCTGGCGTTGACGATCCTGTCCGTCAACCTCCTGGGCGATGCGATCCGGGACATCCACGACCCGAGGGCGCAGAAATGACGACGAATGCCGAGCCCGCCGTCATCTCGGTCGAGGGCCTGCACGTGCATGTCGCCGCTGCCGGCGGCGCGGGCGACGTGGCGCTGGTGGAGGACGTGTCGTTCTCGCTCGCGCACGGCGAAACGCTGGGCATCGTCGGCGAAAGCGGCAGCGGCAAGACCTTGACCGCGCTGTCGCTGATGGGGCTGCTGCAGCCGCCGTTGCGCGTCAGCCGCGGGCGCATCGTGCTGGCCGGCACCGAGCTGACCGGCATGCGCGAAGATACGCTGCGCACCCTGCGCGGCGACCGCATCGCGATGGTGTTCCAGGAGCCCATGACCTCCCTGAACCCGGTGCTCACGATCGGCCGCCAGCTGGTCGAGACGCTGCGGGCGCACCGGGACGTCAGCGCCCGCCAGGCGCGCGACAAGGCAGTGGCGTTGCTGGAGCGGGTGCGCATTCCGGACGCCGCCGCCAAGCTGGGCAGCTACCCGCACGAGTTCTCCGGCGGCATGCGCCAGCGCGTGATGATCGCGATGGCGATGATGTGCGACCCCCAGGTCGTCATCGCCGACGAGCCGACCACCGCGCTCGACGTGACGATCCAGGCCGAAGTGCTGTCGCTGCTGCGCGAGCTGCAGCGCGACTTCGGCACCGCGATCGTCTTCATCTCGCACGACCTGGGCGTGATCGGCGACGTCGCGGACCGCGTCATGGTCATGCACCGCGGCCGCGTCGTCGAAGAGGGCGCCACGCGCGACGTGCTGCTGGCGCCGCGCCACGACTACACCCGGGCGCTGATCGCCGCCCGGCCGATGCTGCTGCGCGGCGAGCAGGCCCTGCAACTGCGCGAACGCCGGCAGCAGGCGCTGCTGACGGTGCCCGCCGCGGCGGATTGACACCCACCCACCACCTCTTGTCGCCCACGATGCAAGCCGCCCCCTTGTTGCAGGTCCAGCACCTGATCAAAGACTACCCCGCACGTGCGACGGCGCTGTCGCGCAAGAAGACCTTGCGCGCGGTGAACGACGTCTCGTTCACGCTCGCCAAGGGCCGCACCTTGAGCATCGTGGGCGAGTCCGGCAGCGGAAAGTCGACGATTGCACGCATGGTGATGCGGCTGGTCGAGCCCACGCAGGGCGCGATCCAGATCGGCGGCGAAGACTGGCTGGCCCTGCGCGGCGGCCGGCTGCGTCGTGCGCGCAAGAGGATCCAGCTGGTCTTCCAGGACCCGTTTTCCTCGATCAATCCGCGCATGCGCATCGAGGACGTGATCGCGGAGCCGCTGCGCAATTTTGGCCTCTGCGCCGTCGCTCGGATGCGCGAGCGCGTCGTCGAACTGCTGGAGCAGGTCGGCATGACGGCGGCCGCGCTGCCGCGCCATCCGCATGAATTTTCGGGCGGGCAGCGCCAACGCATCGTCATCGCCCGCGCCCTGGCCGCCGAGCCCGAGCTGATCGTGTGCGACGAGGCCGTGTCCGCGCTGGACGTGTCGATCCAGGCGCAGGTCCTGAGCCTGCTGGCGCAGATTCAGCAGCGGCTGCAGGTGTCCTACCTGTTCATCTCGCATGACCTGGCCGTGGTGCAGCACATCAGCGACGAGGTCGCCGTGATGTACAAAGGCGAGATTGTCGAGACGGGCCCGACGCACGAGATCTATGGCCGGCCGAAGCATTCGTACACTGAGCGCCTGCTCGATTCGGCGCCCGGCCAGCGCCTGGCGCGATAGACGTCCCCATCCGATGAAACCTGCCAGCCGCCGAGAAAAGATAGTCGATCGTGTCCGCGAACTGGGCAAGATCAGCGTGGACGACCTCGCCGACAACCTGCAGGCCTCGCGCGAAACCATCCGCCGCGACCTCACGCTGCTGGCCGAGGAAGGGCGCATCCGCAAGGTCCACGGTGCCGCCGTGCTGTCGGAGTCCAACGCCGAAAGCGCGTTCCACGTTCGCATGAAGGAGGCCGCCGCCGAAAAGCGCGTCGTCGGCGAACGTGCGGCCGACCTGTTCGACAGCGGCGACGCCATGTTCGTGGACACCGGCACGACGACGCTGTTCTTTGCCGAAGCGCTGGCGCGCAAATCCGGCATGACGATCATCACCAACTCCATCCTGGTGGCACAGGCACTGGCCCGGGGCAAGGGAAGCAACACCATCTTCATGCTCGGGGGCGAGTACAAGGACGACGCGGCCGAAAACGTCGGCCCGCTGGCGATCGAACAGATCTCGCGCTTCAACGCCCATCATGCCGTGCTGACCGTCGGCGCCATCACGGCCTCCGGCATCATGGATTTCTCGCTCGACGAGGTCGGCGTGGCACGGGCCATGGTCGAACGCGCACGCACGGTGACGGTGATCGCCGACGGCTCCAAGCTCGACAAGGAAGCGCTGTTCGAAGTCTGCCCGCTGAGCGCGGTCTCGCGCCTCGTGATCAACCGCCGGCCCGAAGGCGCGCTGGCGAAGGCGCTGGCGCGCGCGCGGGTGGAAGTGATATTGGCCGAGGCGCCCTGAGGCCGCAGAGGCGCCGCAAACGCCGCAAATGCTGGCTAGCGCGCGACGACGAATGCAGCCATCGCGAGGCCGGCACCGACCGCCGTGGCGACGAACAACCACCACGCCGGAACCAGATACGCAACCCCGGCACCGCGCCGGGCACCCGGCGCGGCCACGTCGGCCACCGCGCGCGTCAACGCCGCCTCGGCAACGCCCGCGCTGCGTTCGCCCGTGCCGTCGCGCGGCCCGCCAACGGCCTGCTGGAACGCCGAGAAGAACTGGTCGCTGCTGCGGCGCGCGACCGATTCGATCATGCGCGAGCCGAGCTGCGCCAGCCGGCCGCCGATGTTGGCCTCGGCCGTGTAGCGCACCGCGGTCTGGCCGGCCGCCTCCTCGAGCGTGACGCGCGCGCTGCCCTGAGCAAACCCGACCGCACCGCCCTGGCCCTTGAAGCGCATCACGCAAGAATTCGGCGGGTCCTGCTCGGTGAACGCGAGCGAGCCGTTGAAGCGCGCCTCCAGCGGCCCGACCGCCATCTCCCGTGATCTCCATCGAGTCTCCTACGCGCCCGGTTCGAGCCGGGCGTCCCATGTGCTGTCCTGCACGAGATCGTGAAGGACGGTGCGGCAGAGCTCGCGGACCAGGCTCGCCGTCGCGCTCATCGGCTTGCTCTGGAAGGCCGCCAGGTAGACCGATCGTTCGAGCTCCGGTGCGGCCAGCCGGCGCGTCGTCAGGCGGCCCTGCTCGCGTTCGCCGAGGGTCGCTATCGGCGGCAGGAACGCAAACCCGAAGCCCTGCTCGACGAGCGTCTTGGTCGGCCCGACCGAATCGATCTCGATCGTGACGTTGAGCTCCACGCCGAGCTGGCGCGGGCGGCTCGCCCCGATAGGCCACGTGGGTCAGGTTCAGCTTGGCCCGATTGCTGAACACCAGCCCCATCACGTTGCCGGTCGTGCCGGCCCCGTAGGAGCCGAACGACCCATACGTCTTCGGGTCCGAGCGCACCAGCGCGACGAGATCGGGGAGCGTCCTGGCCGGGGAGTCGGTTCGCACGACCCAGAATAGGTAGTTGGAGCCGACCGTCGTGATCGGGGCCAGTTCCTCCAGGATGGTCTCGTAGTGCTCGGACGGGTACAGGTGCGGCGCCTGGACCAGGCTGGACCATGCTGGACAACGTGAACAGCAGGGTCTGGCCGGCCGGCTTGGCGCGGGCGACGTCGCGCGCGCCGATCATGCCGCTGCTGCCCGAGCGGTTCTCGACGACGACGGGCCGGGACCACTTCTGCGCGAGCCGGGTCGCGACGCCGCGCGCGAGCACGTCGGTCGCGCCGCCCGCCGCCCAGGGCACGACCATCGTGACCGGGGACGCGTCGGCGGCCAGGGGCAGCCTGACCAGCCAGCCGAGGGCCTGTCGTCGTGTCGTGAGCCGCATGCTTGTCCCCATCTTGTTGTCGCTCGGAAAATGCCATGCCCGATCAACGGCCGGGCGCAAATTGCATTGCGCGATCGCATGTCATCGCCGCCGGCGATCCATCCTGCACCCGTATGATCCCGAGACTCGACAAGGTCTCGAGACAACTCCGAGGGCAGCAGACGTGGCTGAAGGGAAGAACCGCTCCGGTGCGGGCGGCGTGCGCATGCGGGATGTGGCCAAGGCCGCCGGCGTCTCCGTGATGACCGTCTCGCGCGCGCTGCGTGAACCCCAGATGCTGTCGCCCGAGACGCACAAGACGGTGCTGGCCGCGGTCAGGAAGACCGGCTACGTCACCAACGGCATCGCCGCGAACCTGGCCTCCAGCCGCTCCAGCGTCGTCGGCCAGATCGTTCCGAGCATCCAGAACTCGCTCTACGCCGAAACGGTCAAGGGCACCGCCGACGTGCTGCGAACCGCCGGGCTGCACCTGCTGCTGGCCGACAGCGGCTACTCGCTGCAGGAGGAAGAGGCGCTGATCGGCGCGATGCTGTCGCAGCGCGTGCGCGGCCTGATCCTGCACAACACCGACCATTCGCCGCGCGCGCTGCAGATGATCGCGCGCGCCGGCGTCCCGGTGATCGAGACCGGCGACATCCCGCACACGCCCGTCGACATGGTCGTGAGCTACTCGAACCAGGAAGCGTCCAAGGCGATGACGCTGCACCTGGCGGCTCGCGGCCATCGCCGCATCGGCTTCGTCAGCCTGCCCACGCGCTTCAACCGGCGCGCCCGCGAGCGCTTGCGCGGCTACGTCGCCGGCTTGAAAAAGCTCGGGATCGAGAAAGATCCGCTGTTGATCAGCGAGGTCGGCCCCGGCCTCGCATCGGGCGCGCATGCGCTGGTCGACATGATGACCCGCGCCCCCGATGTGCAGGCGGTCTTCTTCGCCGGCGACGTGCTGGCGATCGGGGCCTTGTTCGAGGCGACGCGGCGCGGCTGGAAGGTGCCGGCGCACGTCGCGATCGCCGGCTTCGACGACCTGGACATCCTGCAGCACACCGTCCCTCGCCTGACCTGCCTGCGCCTGCCGCGCCTGGAGATCGGGCGCCGCAGCGCGGAGGCGCTGCTGAACCGCGCGCGCGGCATCGTCGAAGCGCCGGTGCGCGTCGATCTGGGCTTCGAAGTGATCCAGCGCGAAAGCACCTGAATCCGCCGCGGCGACGAACGATGCGGAAAGTCCCTTTGGCTTTCTTTTTTTCCGTCAATAATGTTACCGCTATCAGAGATCCTCGATCGATCGTGGGTGATCGACGAATCGCCGTCGGTGCTATAGGCCATCTCGCGGTCCTGCAGATGGTGCCGCGCGCGGGGGAAGAGGCCGCGGTTTCCCGCATGGTCGTAGTGCATGTGCGTGACGATCACGTCCTCGACCGTCGACGGATCGATGCCCACCGCGGCCAGCCCCTCCTCGACCGGCCTGGTGATGCGCCGGCCGCGCGCCGTGGCCGCCGCCGCGTCGAAGCCGGTGTCCACGATGAAGCCGCGCGACGCCGAGGCGGCGGCGCGGCGGGCGGCGTGTATCCTTCGACGCCAGAACGCGACGAGACCGAAGTGACCCTCAAGGCGCGCCACCTCAGCGACCTCACTGCCATCAAGCAGGCCCTGCTCGACGCCCACCGCGCCGCCGAGCAGGCCGCCGCACACGAGCGCGAGCGCCTGGCGCGCGAGCGACGCGAGCAGCAGCTCTTCGCGCTCAGCGTCGGGCCGGTCGTCGCGATGCGGCCGGTCGCGGTGCCGCACCGCAAGCCGCGCCCGCCGGCCGCGGCGCGCCAGCGCGAGCGCGACGAGGCGGCCGTGATGCTCGAGGCCATCTCCGACGAATTCGACGTGCAGTCGCTGCTGGACACCGACGACGCGCTGTCGTACCGGCGCGCGGGCATCACGCCCGAGGTCGTGCGCAAGCTGCGCCGCGGCGTCTGGGCGATCCAGGCCCAGCTCGACCTGCACGGGCTGCGCCGCGAGGAGGCGCGCGAGCGGCTGAACCACTTCGTCCACGAGGCCAAGCGCGCCGGCCTGCGCTGCGTGCGCGTGATCCACGGCAAGGGCAATGGGTCGCCGGGGCGCGAGCCGGTGCTCAAGCGCAAGGTGCAAACCTGGCTGGTGCAGAAGCAGGAAGTGATCGCGTTCACGCAGGCGCGCGCGAGCGAGGGCGGCAATGGCGCGCTGGTGGTGCTGCTGGCGCCCGGCAAGGGCTGAAGCGCGGGCCAGGCCCTCTTTCCGGCAGCGAACGAGTGCTGGCAAAAAGACGATGGATGGCCTCGATGGTCATGCGCTGACCCGCCCATCGCCGCGCTGCTCGTCCCGGCTCGAGTGCTTTCGGCCGTGCCTCGGCGTGCGGCGTTGAGCGTCTGCATATCTCGCGGGCGGGCACCCGACCGTCCGATTGAATGCCGTACTGAACGCGCTCGCAGAACTGTATCCAACGGCGAACGCGACCTGTTCAACCCGTGCGTTGTCCTCACGCAATGCGTCCTTCGCCAGCGTCATTCGCCAGTGAAAAACATAGGACATCGGTGCGATCCCAACGACTCGTGCAAAGCGTTCGGCAAACGCAGATCGCGAGAGGCCCGCAACGCTCGCCAGCTTCTCGACGCTCCAGCCGATTCGTATGTCGGCGTGCACCGCTCTGAGCGCGATGGCGATCTGCCGATCGTAGAGGCCCGCGATCAGACCTTGATGTACTTTTCCCAGAGGATCGGCACTGTGGCGAATGGCCTCGACCAACATGATTTCAAGCAGTCGATCCAGGACCAATTCCCGGCCGGGTCGATCAGAAGCCGCTTCGTCCGAAATGCGCCTGAGAACGTCATGAAGTCTCGCGGCATCACCCGTGTCTGCGCGAATCACCACGACCGGTGCGATCAAACTCTTCAGCAATGCGGCATTGATTTCATCGAAGCTGAAATGCCCGCCGACCAGCCGCGTCCCGCCGTCTTCCGATCCGTTCCTGATGCTCGCGAATCGGTCTGGATCAGCGATCGCCTCCAAGAACGGACGTGCAGTTGTCCTGGCTCCGTTGCTCAAGGTCCAGGCGGGCGGGGCGGTGAGCAAGAGGAAGTCGCCGTCCTGCAGTTGCACGGTTTGCTGGCCCGGCAGATCCAGGCGGCACCGCCCGGCCGAGATCAGGCAGAACGCCACGCCCGGCGTGCTCGGGAAACTGAGCGCCCAGTCTCCTGCGGGCTCACCCTCCTTCCAGCTGAAGCCTTGAGGGCGCAACAGCGCCATGAACTGCGACAACGGATCCATCTGGACGATCTCTAATGAAATCAGGATGCTGCAGCATAGAACATCCAAAGATTGCTGACTACATTCGCGTCTCGCCTTTAACCACGCGCTCGGTCTTGGCGCGTACTGGAGATTCAGATGGTCGGTTGGACACAAGGTGCGATTGCGGTCGTCGTCCTTTTGGCACTTGGCAGCATCAGCGCCTGCGCTTGGACGCCGGACATTCCAATTGATGAACTGAAAGCTCGCTGGGGAAAGCCGCCGTCGCAGTTCATCAACGTCGATGACCTGCAGGTCCACTATCGTGACGAGGGCCCACGCGACGATCCGACACCGATTCTGCTGCTGCACGGAACCGGAAACAGCCTGCACACCTGGGACGCTTGGGCCGAACGGCTGAAGGGCGGCCACCGGGTGATCCGGTTCGATCGGCCCGGCTTCGGGTTGACGGGCCCCAATTCAACCGACGACTACGGCATGGCGTACTTTGCCGACTTCACTCGGCGTTTCCTTGACGCGATGAAAATCGACCGGGTCGTCATGGTCGGCAGCTCCGCGGGCGGGCGAGTCGCGTTGTACGTGGCAAGCCGCCATCCCGAACGAGTCGCCAAACTCGTGTTGATCGCCTCTGCGGGATATCCACGGAACACGCCATCCCAGTTTGCGTTCCGGATGATGACTTCGAAGTGGCTGGCTCCGGTCATGACGCGCATCCTGCCGCGCGGGTCGGTCGACGCCAATGTGAAGAATACTTATGGCGATCCGTCGAAGGTGACCCGCGAGGTCTTGGACAGAAGCTACGACTTGACTCTGCGGCAAGGCAACCGTCGGGCACTGGGTGAGAACCTGCGCCAGGGGCAACACGTGGACGATCACTCGCTGATCGAAGCTCTTCGTGTGCCGACCCTGATCATTTGGGGAACGGAAGACCACGTCATCGCCAGCGTGCCCGATGCCGAGCGATTCCATCGCGACATCGTGGGCAGTGAGCTCGTCCTGATTGGAGGGTCCGGCCACATGCCGCAAGAGGAATCGCCGGAAGAGAGCGTGACGGCGCTCAGGTCATTTCTGGCCGAACCGACTGCGGCGCAGCAAGCTCACAAAGGCCGCAGCTGATCCGCGAGAGACCGCGTCTGCTCGGTCTTTTCCGTTCCCGTATGCAGCGTCGACTTGCGCTCGATGAGCATGATCTGACATTCGTTCTCGGCCACGGGGTTGTGCCGGACTCCTTTGGGGACGATGTACATCTCGCCCTCACCGAGCTCAACGATGCGGCCCTCCATCTCGATGCGCAGATGGCCTTTGAGCACCAAAACGATCCCCACAGGCGGTTGCGTCATTGCAATGACTCCAGATGGCGCACGTCAGCAATGCACCCGGTGACCGCCGCCGCGGCGGCCATCGCCGGGCTCATCAGGTGCGTGATCGAACCTCTGCCCTGCCGCCCTTCAAAGTTGCGGTTCGTGGTCGAGGCGCATCGCACGCCATCGGCCAGCACCTCGTCGTTCATGGCCAGGCACATCGAGCAACCCGGCTTGCACTGCGCGAACGCCCGCGGCGACACGCCGCGGCGTTCTTCGTACAGGCCCGCGAACGCTTGCGGGCTGGTGTACTCGTTCATCAGGTGCAGGTCGCAAAAGAGCAGCACGTTCTGCTCGTCGAGCCGGGCGACGGCGTGGCTGTCGACGAGTTTTCGGTAGAAGGTTCGCGCGATCATCGAAATCCTTCAGAGGGCGTCGAAGGCGTCAGACATCGACCGGCGGTGCCAGCAGCAGGCGCTCCACGACGCGGCCGTGCCGCAGGTGCGACTCGACGATCTCGTCGATGTCCCGCTCATCGACGGACGAACACAGCGAGCGTTGCTCTACATCAACTTCTTCACCGACACCTGACGGTTCACCATCCAGTCCGCGGTGCCGAAGAACGATTCGCCCAGCTTCGCGGCGAGTTGCGGCTCCAGGCCGACTTCCGTCATCGCCTGCCCCATGCAGGCGAGCCACTGGTCGCGCTCGCGGATGCCGATCGAGAACGGCAGGTGGCGCGCGCGCAGCATCGGGTGGCCGAAGCGGTCGGTGTAGTGCGCGGGCCCGCCGAGCCAGCCGCACAGGAACCAGAACAATTTGTCGCGCGAACCCTCGAGCGTCGTCGGGTGCAGCGCGCGCAGCGCGGCGTAGCCGGGCTCCAGGTCCATCAGGTCGTAGAAGCGGTCGACCAGCGTGCGCGTGCCGGCCTCGCCGCCGATGCGCTCGAACGCCGTCGGTGCGGCAGCAGAGCCCTCGGCGCTCACGGCGCGATCTTCGCGGCGATCGCGTCGATCGCCTTCGCCGGCCCGCTGCCGGGCTGCAGCTCGAGCAGCAAGCGCCGCTGCTGCACCGCCTCGCGCACGCCGTTGTCGAGCGGGATCTCGCCGGTCAGCTCGAGCCGGGTCGGCACCGAGCCGGGCGGCAGCATCGGTGCGACGAACTTGTCGACCACGAGCTGCAGCTGGCCGCGGATCGTGCGGCCCTCGCCGAGCCGGCCGACCTGGTTCACGACGAGCCGGATCGCGCGCCGCTGCTGCTGCGTCGCGAGCACCTTGATCGTCGCGTAGGCATCGGTCATCGAGGTCGGCTCGGGGGTTGCGATCACCATCACCTCGTCGGCGAGCGAGACCGCGTACAGCACGACGTCGGAGATGCCGGCGCCGGTGTCCAGCAGGATGTGGTCGTAGCGCGGCGAGACCGTCTCGATGATGCGCAGCAACTGCTCGCGCACCTCGGGCGTCAGGCGCGAATACTCGACCAGCCCGGAGCCGGCCAGCATCACCGAGAAGCCGCCGGGCGCCGGCAGGATCGCCTCTTCGAGGTTGACCTTGCCGGTGAAGACGTCATGCAGGGTGACCTTGGGGAACAGGTTCAGCGCGACGTCCAGGTTCGCCAGGCCGAGGTCGGCGTCGAGCACGAGCACGCGCCGGCCGCGCTTGACCAGCCCGGCCGCGAGGTTGGCCGACACGAAGGTCTTGCCGACGCCGCCCTTGCCGCTCGTCACCGCGAGCACGCGGGCGCGGCCCGGCGTCACGACCGGGTCGAACGTCGGGGAGATCATCGAGGACGGCGTCGAGGACGGGGGGAGCTCATTCATCGAGGTCTGCCAGATGCGAAGTGCCGAACAGCAGGCCCTTCTCGGCCGCGCTGACGAGCGAGACGGTGGGCTGCTCCAGGCAGGCGCGGTTGCGGCCTTCGGCCTTGGCACGGTAGAGCTGCTGGTCGGCGCGGTCGATCCACAGCGGCGCCGACGAGCGCACCCACTGCGGTGCGAACGCCCCGCCCAGGCTCACGGTGACCTGCACGTCCTGGCCCGGCGCAATCGAGACGACGCGCGCCTGGACCTTCTTGCGCACGCGCTCGGCGACCGCATGGCCGAACGACGGCGGGCAGTTCGGCAGGATCATCGCGAATTCCTCGCCGCCGAAGCGCGCGACGGTGTCCATCGGGCGGATGCAATCGTGCAGCACCTGCGCGACGGCCTTCAGCACGAGGTCGCCGGCCGGGTGGCCGTGGGTGTCGTTGACTTTCTTGAAATGGTCGATGTCGATCATCAGCATCAGCGCGGGCTCGCCGGCGCGGGCGACGCGGTCGATCTCGCTGGCCAGCGTCAGCTCGAACTGGCGCCGGTTCGCGAGACCCGTCAGCGGATCGCGGCTGGAGAGCTCGCACAGCCCATCGATCAGGGCCTGCAGCCACTCGACCTGGCTCACGCTGTGACGGTCCGGCAGGCTGCGGCCGGACTGCTGCAGCATCTGCATCGCAAGTGCCAGGCGCAGCGTCGGCGCGTCGGCGGCAGGAGCGGCAGGGTCGTTGGTCTTGGCGTGCACGAACAGGGGCGTCTGTAACGGTCAGGATGGGGGCGGCTCCAGTCTAGCAGCGGGCTGCACGGGCAATTTCCGGGTGTGAGCGCTCTTTACCCTCCAATTCGGGAGTCGGCTCAAGCCGGCAGGCGGGCGGCCGATATGCCCGACAGCGACGTCCCCCGCGGGACGGCAACCCTGCACTTCCTCTTCAATCGGAGCCCCCGATGCGCGCCTCCTCGCTTGCCGCCCCCGCCCCCGTCCTGCCCATGCCGGCGGTGGGAGACCTCAACGGCGAGTTCAGCTTCGACGAGCGCGACTTCGAGCGCGTGCGCAGCCTGATCTATGCGCGCGCGGGCATCAGCCTGCATGCGGGCAAGCAGGCGATGGTCTACAGCCGGCTGTCGCGTCGCCTGCGCGAGACCGGCCACCAGTCCTTCGGCTCCTACCTGCAGTGGCTGGACGCCGCGACCGGCGCCGCCGCCGACGAGGAATGGCAGCAGTTCGTCAACTGCCTGACGACCAACCTGACCGCGTTCTTCCGCGAGGCGCACCACTTCGAGGTGCTGACCGAGGCCCTGAAGGCGCGCGCCGGCAAGCCGCTGCGGATCTGGTGCAACGCCGCCTCGACCGGCGAGGAGCCCTACACGCTGGCGATGACGGCGATCGACGCGCTCGGCCCGAAGGCCGACGTGCGCATCGTCGCCAGCGACATCGACACCAAGGTGCTGGAGACCGCCGCACGCGGCGTCTACGCGGTCGACGCGCGCGGCCTGAGCCCCGAGCACCTGCGCCGGCACTGCCTGCGCGGCACCGGCGACAACGCCGGCTTCTTCCGCATCCGGCCCGAGGTCGCGCGGCTGATCGAGTTCCGGGTCCAGAACCTGATGGACGAGCGCTGGTCGCTCGGCGAGCCCTTCGACATCGTGTTCTGCCGCAACGTGATGATCTACTTCGACAACGAGACGCAGCGCCGCGTGCTGACCCGCGTCCACAGCGTGATGAAGGCCAACGGGCTGCTGTTCATCGGCCACTCGGAGAACTTCACCGACCTGAAGGACCAGTTCAAGCTGCGCGGCAAGACCGTCTACGAGCGCATCTGAGGCGGCGACGCCGCAGCGCTTCCTCCCACCCGACTCAAGTCACCCCTCTGTCCGGCCGATACAGCCCCATGAGCACCTCTGCCGCGCCGTCGCGCCCGACCCCTTCGCCGAGCACGGCCCCGCCCGCCGGCCGGCTGGCGAAGCTCAAGGCCGCCCCGCGCAAGCCCGGCGAGGCCTCGTTCTTCTTCTACGACGCGTTCTTCAAGAACGACGCGGCCAAGATCCTGCCGGGCGAGTACTTCGTCTACGACGAAGACCTGCTGATCACGACCACGCTCGGCTCCTGCATCGCCGCCTGCCTCTGGGACCGCGACGCCCGCATCGGCGGCATGAACCATTTCATGCTGCCCGAGGGCGAGGCCGAGTCGGGCCGCTACGGCTCGTACGCGATGGAACTGCTGATCAACGAGATGATGAAACAGGGCGCGTCGCGCTCGAGGATGGAGGCCAAGGTCTTCGGCGGCGGCGCCGTGATCGACGGCATGACCAGCATGAACATCGGCGAACGCAACACCAGCTTCGTCGTCGACTACCTGAAGACCGAGCGCATCCCGATCACGGCCAAGGACGTGATGGGCCCGTACCCCCGCAAGGTCTGCTTCCTGCCCGCCAGCGGCAAGGCGATGGTCAAGCGCCTGGCGACCTCCAGCGAGAGCCTTGCGGCGCAAGACCGCGCGGCCGTCCAGAAGGCGGTCCCGGCCGCGACCGGCGGCGGCTCCGTCGACCTGTTCTGACGCCGCAGAAAAACAACCAGGACTTCGGGAGAGCTCAGGTGATGGCCAAGACCCGCGTGGTGGTGGTGGACGACTCGGCGTTGGTGCGCAGCCTGCTCAGCGCGATCATCAATCGCCAGACCGACATGGAGTGCGTCGGCGCCGCCGCCGACCCGCTGGTCGCGCGCGAGATGATCCGCGCGCTGAACCCGGACGTGATCACGCTGGACGTCGAGATGCCGCGCATGGACGGCATCGACTTCCTCGGCAAGCTGATGCGGCTGCGCCCGACGCCGGTCGTGATGGTCTCGACCTTGACCGAGCGCGGCGCCGACGTCACGCTGCGCGCGCTCGAACTCGGCGCGATCGATTTCGTCGCCAAGCCCAAGGTCGGCGTCGCCGACGGGCTGCGCCTGCTGGCCGACGACATCACCGACAAGATCCGGATCGCCTCGAAGGCGACGCTGCGCCGCCCGGCGCCGGCCAGCCCCAAGCCGGGCCCCGGAGGTGAACGGGCCGCGGCGCCGGCGCCGATCGGCGCGCTCGGCCGGCTCTCGACCGAGAAAATCGTCTTCATCGGCGCGTCGACCGGCGGCACCGAGGCGACCAAGGACGTGCTGGTGCAGCTGCCGCCCGATTTCCCGGCGATCGTGATCACCCAGCACATGCCGGCCGGGTTCACAAAAAGTTACGCCGCGCGGCTGGACGGGATGTGCCGCATCCGCGTCGCCGAAGCGCGCGACGGCGAACGCATCCTGCCCGGCCACGCCTACGTGGCACCGGGCGGCACCCAGCACCTGAGCGTCGAACGCTCGGGCGCCAACTACATCGCGCGCCTGACCGAAAGCGAGCCGGTCAACCGGCACCGGCCGTCGGTCGAGGTCCTGTTCGCGTCCGCCGCCCGCGTCGTCGGGCCCAACGCGCTCGGCGTGATGCTGACCGGCATGGGCGGCGACGGGGCCCGCGCGATGAAGGAGATGCGCGACGCCGGCAGCTACAACTTCGTCCAGGACGAGGCCAGCTGCGTCGTCTTCGGGATGCCGCGCGAAGCGATCGCGCACGGCGCCGCGAACGAGGTGCTGCCGTTGACCCAGATCGCACCGCGCCTGGTCGAACGCCTGCGCAGCACGTCGGGTTTGTCGCACAACCGGGTCTGACCCGGGGCCCACCGGCGCGCCCGGGCCGCCCCGGACGAGGCAGAATGCGCGAGGCCGCTCCAAAGCGGTTCGACCGCCCTCCTCCGGGGGTGGCCCGATGCATCCTGGAGTGACCTGTCGTTGGTCTTCTTGTCGTCTTGCCCACTGCCGGTCGTTCACGCCGGGGCCGCGCCATGCTGACGCTGCCCGGCTACGCCGTGCTCGGCTTGTACGATGAAGACGCCCGCTTGACGCTGTACCGCGGCATCGACCTGCGCGACGACGCGCCGGTGATCCTGAAGACGCCGGCCGGCGTCTCGCCCGACCCGCGGGTGCTGGAGCGGCTGCGCTTCGAGCACGCGATGCTGCGCGATTTCGACGGCGACCAGGTGCCGCGCGTGCGCGCGCTGGTGCACCACGAGCAATCGCTGGTGCTGGTGCTCGAAGACATCGCCGGCGTACGCATGGACGCGCTGCTGCGCGACGCGCCCTGCTCGATCGACCGCTTCTTCGAGATCGCGCTGGCACTGGTCGACGCGCTCGCGAGCGTCCACCAGCGCAACGTCATCCACCGCGACCTGCGGCCGCGCAACGTCGTGATCAACGCCGCGACGGGGCAGCTCCAGATCGTCGCGTTCGGCGCCGCCTCGCGCCTGGCGCGCGAGCTGCGCCAGCCGGTGCCGCTGGACCAGCTCGAGGGCACGCTCGCCTACATGTCGCCCGAGCAGACCGGGCGCATGAACCGCGCGGTCGACTACCGCGCCGACTACTACGCGCTCGGCGCGACCTTCTACGAGATGCTGGTCGGCGAACCGCCGTTCGTCGCGCAGCACGCGCTCGAGCTGGTGCACTGCCACCTCGCGCGCATGCCGACCTCGCCGAGCGAGCGCCGCGCCGAGGTGCCGGCCGCCTTGTCGGCGATCGTGCTGAAGCTGCTCGCCAAGCTCGCCGAGGACCGCTACCAGAGCACCGCCGGGCTGCACGCCGACCTGGCGCGCTGCGAGCGCGAATGGCGCAGCGCGCAGCGCATCGGGCCGTTCGTGCTCGGCAGCGCCGACGTCTCCAGCCGCTTCGCGCTGACGCAGCGCCTGTACGGCCGCGAGAGCGAACTGCGCACGCTGCTGGCGGCGTTCGAGCGCGTCGCGACCGAGGGCCGGCCCGAGCTGGTGCTGGTCTCGGGCTACTCGGGCGTGGGCAAATCCCGGCTCGTCGCCGAGATGCACAAGCCGATCCTCGCGCAGCGCGGCCGCTTCATCAACGGCAAGGTCGACCAGTACCGGCGCGAGCTGCCGTACTCGGCCTTCGTCGAGGCGCTGCGCGGGCTGATCCGCCAGATGCTGGCCGAGGCCGCGCCGCAGCTCGATGTCTGGCGCGAGCGCATCCTGCAGGCGCTCGGGCCCAACGTGCGCGTGATCGTCGAGCTGGTGCCGCAGCTGCGCCTGGTCGTCGGCGCGCAGCCGGCGCTGCCCGAGCTGGCGGCCGACGACGCCCAGCGCCGGCTGCACCGCTGCGTGCAGCAGTTCGTCGCGCTGTTCGCTCAAGCCCAGCACCCGCTGGTGCTGTTCCTGGACGACCTGCAGTGGATGGACGCCGGCACCGCGAGCCTGCTCGCGCACCTGCTCAGCGCGCCGCAGGCCCGTCACCTGCTCGTGATCGGCGCCTACCGCGACAACGAGATCGAGTCCGCTCCCAGCCATCCGCTGACGACGCTGCGCGGCGAGCTGGACCGGCGCTCGGTCAGCCACAGCAGCCTCGCGATCCCGCCGCTGCAGCGCACCCACGTCGCGCAGCTGCTGGACGACGCGCTGCACTGCGGTGAGTCGCAGGCCGCGCAGCTCGCCGAGATGGTGTTCGCGAAGACGCGCGGCAACCCGTTCTTCACCTACCAGTTCATCACCGCGCTGCACACCGACGGCTTCATCACCTTCGACCACACGGCGCAGCGCTGGCACTGGGACGCCCAGGAGCTCGCGGCCCGCAACTTCACCGACAACGTCGTCGAGCTGATGCTGGCCGAGCTGCAGCGCCTGCCGACGAACACGCGCGACGCGCTCACGCTGGCCGGCTTCCTCGGCCACCGCTTCACGCGCCACGCGCTCGCGATCGCCGGCGCCCAGGCCCTGAGCGCGACCGAGGCGGCGCTGAGCCCGGCGCTGGAGCTGGGCCTGCTCGCGCGCACCGGCGACGCCTACCACTTCCTGCACGACCGCGTCCAGGAGGCGGCCTACGCGCTGACTCCGGAGGACGAGCGCGCGCAGCGCCACTGGCAGATCGGCTGCAGCCTGCTCGACGCGCTGTCGCCCGAGGAACTTGAAGAAAGCGCCGACGAGCTCGCCGACCATTTGAGCCACGGCAGCGGCACGCCCGCGGCCGCCGACGATCAGCCGCACCGCCTCGCCGGCGCGGGGCTCAACCTGCGCGCCGGCGAGAAGGCCCTGGCCGGCGTCGCGGCCGCGGCCGCGGCGCAGCGCTTTCGCGCCGGCATCGCGCTGCTGGGCCTCGCCGACTGGAGCGCCGATCACGAGCTGCTGTTCTCGCTCCACCTGGGCCTGGCGCGCAGCGCGTTGATGGCGGGCGACTTCGACGTCTCGATCGCGCTGGTCGGCGAGCTGCGCGGGCAGGCGCGCGACGACCTCGAATGGGCCCGCGCCGCGCAGGTCGAGATCGAGCTGCGCGTGATGCAGGACGACAGCGCGGCCGCGAACCAGGTCGCGCTCGTCTGCCTGCGCCGCCTGGGCGTGGAGCTGCCCGACGCGCCCGATCGCGACGACGCCCAGCGTGCCTGCGACGATTACCTGCAACTGCTCGGCGGGCGCACGATCGAGAGCCTGGCCGAGCTGCCCGAGATGACCGACGCCCGCGCGATCGCGGCGCTGCGCGTGTTCGTCAGCACCCGCGCGGTCGCGTTCTTCGCCGAGCGCCACCTCTGGGCGATGCAGGTGTGCCGCTTGATGACGCTGACCTTGCGCCACGGCCGCGCGCCGGCCTCGACGCCGGTCTTCGCGGTGTTCGCGCTCGCGCTCGGCTCGTACTTCGGCGACTACCGCAGCGGGTATCGGTATGGCGAGCTCGCGTTCGACCTCGCGGTGCACCAGGGCACGCCGCACGATTTCGCGTTCGTGCAATACCTGCGCGGGCTGATCGGCTCCTGGGAGCGCCCGCTGCGCGAAGTGCTGATGCTCGGCCGCCAGGCCCTCGCCGGGCTGATCGAGTCGGGCGACCGGCTGCTCGCCTGCGTCTGCGCGAACCGGGTCACGATGGACGCACTGATGCACGGCGAGCCGCTGCACGACCTCGCGCCGCGCGTCGACGAGTACCTGGTGCTGGCGAACGATCTGCACTTCGCGCAGGGCGTCGAGAACCTGACGATCCGGCGCCAGCAGATCCGCTCGCTGCGCGGCGACACGCCGCGCCTGGGCAGCCTGGACGGCGCCAGCTTCGACGAGGCCGGCTTCGTCAGCGGCCTGGGCCGCCTCGCCGGCGGCGCGCGCGCGCCGATCGCCGACTGCTGGTTCCACCTCGCGCGCCTGATGGTCCTGTGCATCGCCGGCGACGCCGCCGCCGGCCACGCCGCGGCGCTCGCGGCGCAGCCGCTGTTCGGCTACGTCGAGGGCCCGCTGCGGGCCCACGACTACCACTTCTACGACGCGCTGTGCATCGCCGCGCTGATCGACACCGCCGAGCCGGCGCAGCGCAGCGCGTGGCGCGAGCGGCTGCGCGCGCACGACGAGCGGCTGCGCTATTGGGCCGGCGTCAACGCCGAGAGCTTCGGCCACAGCCAGCTGCTGGTGGCCGCCGAGCTCGCGCGCATCGACAACGCGCCGCAGCGCGCGATGGCCCTGTTCGAGCAGGCGATCGAGGCGGCGAGCGCGAACGGCTTCGCGCAGATCGAGGCGCTCGCGAACGAGCGCTGTGCCGCCTTCTACCGCGCCAATGGCGTCGCCAGCGTGGCCGAGACCCACCTGCGCGCTGCACGCGCCGCGTACGCCCGCTGGGGCGCCGACGCAAAGGTGCGCCAGATCGACCAGCAGCACCCGACGCTCGCACGCCCGACACCCAGCGGCGGCGCGCGCGCACGCACCGACAGCACGACGCGGATCGACGCGCTCGCGATCGCGAAGGCGGCCCAGGCCATCACCGGCCAGATGACGCCGGATCAACTCCAGCACGAACTGCTGACGATCGTGCTGCAGCAGGCCGGCGCCCAGTTCGGCGCGCTGCTGCTGGTGCACGGCGACGAGCTGCAGGTCGCCGCGACGGCGCGCGGCGACGGGCCGCAGATCGTCGTCGAGCTCAACGCGGCCCCGCCCGGCGGCGATTCGGTCGCGCCGGTGCCGGCGAGCATCGCGGCCTATGTGTGGCGCAGCGCCGAGCGCGTGCTGATCGCCGACGCGCGCGCGCCGAACCGTTTCTCGGGCGACGCCACGCTGGGCGCGAACCGGGCGCGCTCGGTGCTGAGCGTGCCGATCGTGCGCCAGGCCCAGGTGAGCGGCGTGCTCTACCTCGAACACCGGGGCGCCGCCAACGTCTTCACGCTGGAGAGCGTGGCGGTGATCGAGCAGCTCGCGGCGCAGGCCGCGATCTCGCTCGAAAGCGCGCGGCTGTACGCCGAGCTGGCCGAACAGCAGCGCACGCTGGAGACCAAGGTCGAGGCGCGCACGCTGGAGCTCGAACGCAGCCGCAGCGTGCTGCAGACGATGCTCGACGGCATCCCGGCGATGATCTCGCTGAAAGACGCCGACGGCCGCTACCTGCTGCACAACCGCCACTACGCCGAACAGATCGGCCAGGCGGGGCACTCGCTGGTGGGCCGGCTGGTCGGCGACTTCATCGACGCCGAGGCCGCGGCGAATGCGCGCGCCGAAGACCGCAAGGTGTTCGACGACGGCCTCAACCTGCGCATCGAGGAGGCGCTGCCGGTGGTCGGCGGCTTGCGCGATTTCCAGGTCAACAAATTCCCGGTGCGCGACGACCTCGGCCGCGTCTACGCGGTCGGCGGGATCACGATCGACGTGACCGAGCTGAAGGCCGCGCGCTCCGAGGCCGAGGCCGCGGCGCAGGCCAAGAGCCAGTTCCTGGCCAACATGAGCCACGAGATCCGCACGCCGATGAATGCGATCCTCGGCATGGCGCACCTGGCGCTGCGCAGCGGCCTGAACGCGCAGCAGTACAACTACGTGCAGAAGGTCGAGCACTCGGCGCGCTCGCTGCTCGGGCTGATCAACGACATCCTCGATTTCTCCAAGATCGAGGCCGGCAAGCTCGACCTCGAGGAGCGCGCGTTCGACCTGCAGGACGTGCTCGACAACCTGGACAGCGTGATCGGCCTGCAGGCCGCCGAGCGCGGCCTGGAGCTGATCTTCGATTGCGACGCCGACGTGCCGACCGCGCTGGTCGGCGACCCGCTGCGGCTCGGCCAGGTGCTGGTGAACCTGGGCAACAACGCGATCAAGTTCACGCCCGCCGGCGAGGTCACGGTGCGCGTCGCGCTGCTCGAGCGCCACCCCGACAACGTGCTGCTGCGCTTCGAGATGCTGGACACCGGCGTCGGCATGAGCGAGGACGAGAAGGACCGGCTGTTCCGCCCCTTCATGCAGGCCGACCCGTCGACCTCGCGGCGCTTCGGCGGCACCGGCCTGGGCCTGGCGATCAGCCGCCAGCTGGTGCAGCTGCTGGGCGGCGGCATCAGCGTCGACAGCGCGCTGGGTGTCGGCAGCGTGTTCCGCTTCAGCGCCCGGCTCGGGCTGCAGGCGGCCGAGCCGGCCGCGCCGAGCGACCCGGCGCTCGCCGGCACGCGCGTGCTGATCGTCGACGACAACGCGACCGTGCGCCGCGTGCTCGTCGCAATGAGCCGCCAGCTCGGCTGGCGCGCCGACGCGGTCGCCGGCGGCTGGGACGCGCTGCGCTCGGTCGCGCAAGGCGTGGACGGCGCCGATCCGTACCACCTCGTGCTGGTCGACGCGCAGCTCTCGCAGATGGACGGCGTCGAGTGCGCGCAGCGGCTCGCGCGCGGCCAGCACGGCGAGCGCCCGGTCGTGCTGATGAGCAGCGCGTTCCGGCGCGACGCGCTGATGAAGCGCGTCGGCACGCTGCAGGTCACGCCGGCCGGCGTGCTCGCGAAACCGGTCGGCATGGCCTCGCTGTTCGAGGTCGTCGCGGTCGCGCTCGGCGTGCGCCAGCGCGACGACGCCCACGAGAAGCGCGACGAGCGCCACGAAACCCGCCACCGCGCGCAACTGCGCGGCGCGCGCATGCTGCTGGTCGAGGACAACCCGATCAACCAGGAACTCGCGCTGGAGCTGCTGCGCGACGCCGGCGTGACCGTCGCGGTCGCCGCGCACGGCCGCGAGGCGATCTCCATCCTCGAGCGCGAGGACTTCGACGGCGTGCTGATGGACTGCCAGATGCCGGTGATGGACGGCTACGAGGCGACGCGCGAGATCCGCCTGAACCCGCGCTGGGCCAGCCTGCCGATCATCGCGATGACCGCCAACGCGATGGCCAGCGACCAGCGCAAGGCGCTGGCCACCGGGATGAACGACCACATCGCCAAGCCGATCGACGTCAACACGATGTTCGAGACCATCGCCCGCTGGGTGCGCGGCCCGAACGCCGCCGAGCCCGTGGCGCTGCCCGCCAGCGTGCCGACCGGCCCGATCGACCTGGCCACGCAGCTGACCGGCATCGACACGGGCATCGGGCTGACCAGCACGGCCGGCAACGAGAAGCTCTACATCCGGCTGCTGATCCGCTTCCGCGACGCGCAGAACGATTTCGTCGCTGCCTTCCGCACCGCGCGCGAACACGGCGACGGGGCCGGCGCGATGCGGCTCGCGCACGACCTGCGCGCCGTCGCCGGCACGCTCGGCGCGCAAACGCTGGAGGGGCATGCGCAGGCCCTGGAGGCCGGCTGCCGCGACGGCGCGACGGACGCCGAGATCGCGCTGCAGCTGACGCAGGTGGCCGACGCGCTGGCGCCGGTGATGCAGGGGCTGCGCACGCTCAGCGCGTGATCAGCGCGGGGGTCACGGCAGGAACAAGGCCTGCAGGTCGCTCAGAAAGTCGAAGCCGCGCTCGGTCGGCCAGGCGCGCACGAAGTCCCGCGCCAGCAGGCCTTGCCGCTCGGCCTGGTCGAGGCCTTTTTGCAGCGCGGTCAGCGGCAGCCCGGTGCGTTCGGTGAAACGCATCAGCTCGAAGCCCTCTTTCAAGCGCGTCGCGTTCAGCATGAACTCGAACGGCAGCTGGTCGCGCGCGACTTCATCGTCCGTCGTCACCGCGTGGCCGGCCAGCGCCTGCGCCATGTAGCGGGCCGGGTCGCGAAAACGCGTCTGCCGGATCACGCGGTGCGGGAACGACAGCTTGCTGTGCGCGCCGGCGCCGATGCCGAGGTAGTCGCCGAACTGCCAGTAGTTCAGGTTGTGCTCGCAGCGGTGGCCGGGCCGCGCGAACGCGGAGACCTCGTAGCGCTCGAGACCGGCCGCGCCGCTGCGCTCGCTGATGAGGTCCAGCATGTCGAACGCGGTGTCGTCGTCGGGCAGTGCCTTCGGGGGGTACTTCGCGAACAGCGTGTTCGGCTCGAGCGTCAGGTGGTAGATCGACAGGTGCGGCGGCTCGAGCGCGAGCGCGGTCGAGAGATCGGCGTCGAAATCGGCCAGCGTCTGGCCCGGCAACGCGTACATCAGGTCGATGTTGAAGGTCTCGAACGCGGCGCGCGCCTCCTCGACCGCGGCACGCGCCTGCGCGGCGTCGTGGACGCGGCCGAGCGCGGCGAGTTTCGCATCGTCGAAGCTCTGCACACCGACCGACAAGCGCGTCACGCCGGCCGCGCGGTAGCCGCGAAAGCGGTCGCGCTCGAAGGTGCCGGGGTTCGCTTCGAGCGTGATCTCGCAGCCCGGCTCGAGCGGCAGGCGGGCGCGGAGGTCGGCGATCAGCCGGTCGATCGATTCCGGTGAAAACAGGCTGGGCGTGCCGCCGCCGATGAAGACGGTCTGGACGTGGCGGCCCCAGATGAAGGGCAGCGCGGCCTCGAGGTCGGCGTTGAGGGCGTCGAGGTAGCGGCCCTGTTCGACCTCGCCTCGGGCCTCATGCGAATTGAAATCGCAGTACGGGCACTTCTTCAGGCACCACGGCAGGTGCACGTAAAGTGACAACGGCGGCATCGCGGCGAGCGACAGGATGCCGGGGCGCATGACGCGCGACAGCCGCTCGGCGACGGATTCCGCGCCGCCTGACACCGGCGTCTCGTCGGGCTGTGTGCGAATCGGAATCGGATCAGCCAAGTCGCCAGGCCTCGCGCATCAAAACCAGCATCTGCGCTGCGGCGAGCGCGCGGTGGCTCTGGGCGTTCTTGGTTGCCGCGTCGAGCTCGGCGACGCTCTTCCCCAACGACGGGATCGCCATCAGCGGGTCGTAGCCGAAGCCGCCCTCGCCGCTGGCGACCTGCAGGATCTCGCCCTGCCAGCGGCCGGTCGCGATCAGCGGCTCCGGGTCGTCGGCCGAGCGCAGCGCGACCAGCGTGCAGACGAAGCGCGCGCGCCGGTCGGAGGCGTCGCGCAGCCGCTCGAGCAGCAGCGCGTTGTTGGCCGCGTCCTGCACGCGGCGATGGGCCTCGCGGTCGGCGACGCGCGTCGTGATCTCCGCGTAGTGGGCCGAGATCACGCCCGGCGCGCCGCCGAGCGCGTCGACGCACAGGCCGGAGTCGTCGGCGATCGCCGCCTCGCCGCTCTGCTGCGCCGCGTGGCGCGCCTTCGCGAGGGCGTTCTCGATGAAGCTGTGGTGCGGCTCCTCGGCCTCGCTGATCCCGAGGCTGCCCTGCGTGACGAGCTTGACACCCGCAGGCCCGAGCAGTGCCTGCAGCTCGATCAGTTTCTTCGCATTGTTCGAGGCCAGTACCAGGCGCATCGCAGCGGTCTCCGGTTCACCCTTGCTCAGACCGCGAGGGCCTTGCGCTGGGCCGCGACGAGCTCGCGGATGCCCTTGTCGGCCAGGCCGAGCAGCAGGCCCATCTCGTCGCGCGAGAACGCGGCGCCTTCGGCCGTGCCCTGCACTTCGACGAAGCCGCCGGCGCCGGTCATCACGACGTTCATGTCGGTGTCGCAGGCCGAGTCCTCGATGTACTCGAGGTCGAGCAGCGGCGTGCCTTCGACGATGCCGACCGAGACGGCGCCGACGAAATCGCGGATCGGCGCGGCACCGGCCGCGAGCTTGCCCTGAGCCTGCAGCCAGGTCACCGCGTCGTGCGCGGCGACGAACGCGCCGGTGATCGCCGCGGTGCGGGTGCCGCCATCGGCCTGGATCACGTCGCAGTCGAGCGAGATCGTGCGTTCGCCGAGCGCCTTCAGGTCGAAGATGCAGCGCAGCGAGCGGCCGATCAGGCGCTGGATCTCCTGCGTGCGGCCGCTTTGCTTGCCGCGCGCGGCCTCGCGGTCGCTGCGGGTGTGGGTGGCGCGCGGCAGCATGCCGTACTCGGCCGTGACCCAGCCCTCGCCGCTGCCGCGTTTGTGCGGCGGCACGCGTTCTTCGACCGAGGCGGTGCACAGCACCTTGGTCGCGCCGAACTCGATCAAAACAGAGCCCTCGGCGTGCTTGGTGTAGCGGCGGGTGATGGTGATCGGACGCAGGGCGTCCGCGGCGCGGGAGGAGGAGCGTGTGAATGTCATGGCGCGTATTGTGGCGCCCCCGGCTCGCCGAATACGGCGAACCACCCCCCGAGGGGGTTGCGGGCCGGCTTGGGGCGGCCCGGCGCTCGTCCCGCCGCGGCGTCAACGGTCGCTAGGACTTCTTTTGGGACGAGCGCCGGATCGCTTCGTTGATCTCGCGGATCGAGCGCTCGATCTCGGCGTCATCGAGCTCGTCGGGCGCGTCGGTGCCGAGCACGCTGGCCTGGATCGTCGAGGCGAAGACCTCTTCGCCGAGCGCCTGCGTCGAAATGTCGTTCGGGCCGTCGCTGTCTTCGGCCGACTCCCACTCGACGGCGAGCACCGAGACGTTGTCGCACTTCGGGCCGCCGTTGCGCAGCGCCTGCTCGACGAGCTCGGGCACCGCGTCGGAGATCAGGTTGTTCGCCAGCGTCTCGGTGATCACGGTGTCGTCGACGGTGCCCCACAGGCCGTCCGAGCACAGCAGC
>DASYCA010000174.1:0-3705 GCA_036500445.1 Burkholderiaceae bacterium
ATTGCCCGCGGCGCTGGCGCTGAGGCGCGCGGGTTGCAAGCTGAAAATCATCACCGACAGCGCGGAGTCGGCGCGCGCGATCGTCGCGTTCGGGCGGGCGCACGGCGAGTGCTTCGACGTTTTGATCGAGATCGACAGCGACGGCCACCGCTCGGGCGTCAAGCCGGATGAGGCGGCCTTGATCGAGATCGCGCGGCTCCTGAGCGACGGCGGCATGAGCCTGTCGGGCGTGATGACCCACGCCGGATCGAGTTACGAATTCGACACCCCCGAGGCCCTGATCGCGATCGCGGAACAGGAGCGTGCCGGCGCCGTGCGCGCGGCCCAGCGCCTGCGCGACGTGGGCCTGAGCTGCCCGGTGGTCAGCGTCGGCTCGACGCCGACCGCGTTGATGGCCCGCAATCTGGAAGGCGTGACCGAGCTGCGCGCCGGCGTCTACGTGTTCTTCGACCTCGTGATGGCCAACGTCGGCGTCTGCACGACAAGCGACATCGCGCTGAGCGTGCTCGCGACGGTCATCGGCCACCAGCCCGACAAGGGCCTCGCGATCCTCGACGCGGGCTGGATGGCGATGAGCCGGGACCGCGGCACCGCGGCGCAGAAGCACGACTACGGCTACGGCCAGGTCTGCGACCTCGCCGGCCGCGTGCTGCCGGACTGTGTGCTGGGCAGCGCGAACCAGGAACACGGCCTGCTGTCGCGCGTCGGCGCGCCGGACGCCGGCATCGCCGAGCGCTTCCCGATCGGCACGCGCTTGCGCATCCTGCCGAACCACGCCTGCTCGACCGGCGCGCAGTTTCCCGAATACCATGCGCTGGCCGACGACGGCCGACTCTCGATCTGGAGCAGATTCCATGGCTGGTGACGCGCACCCCGACATCGTTCGCCTGCAACCCGCGGGCTTGGCCCCCGCCGGCGGGCACTACAGCCACGGCGTCGTCGCCAACGGCATGGTGTTCATCTCCGGCCAGCTGCCGATCACGCCCGAGGGCCAGCGCCTGTCCGACGCGCCGTTCGCGGTGCAGGCCCAGCAGGTGCTCGACAACGTCCGCGCCACGCTGCTGGCGGCGGGCTGCGATGTCGGCCACCTGCTCCAGGTGCGGGTCTACCTCGACGACGTCGCGCACTGGCCCGAGTTCAACACGCTCTATGCCGCGTGGGCCGGTGCCGCGCGGCCGGCGCGGGCGGTGGTGCCGACGGCGCCGCTGCACTTCGGGCTCAAGATCGAGATCGAGGCGGTCGCGCTCGCACCGCGCTGATCGGCGCCGCGCGGATCAGCGCAGCCAGATCTCGCTGATCCGGTGTTTCTCGGTCTTGCGCAGCACCACGTCGGCGCGCTCGCGCGTCGGCAGGATGTTCTCGAGCAGGTTGACGCGGTTGATGTCGCGCCAGATCTGCCGCGCGGCGTCGGGCGCCTTCGCCGGGTCCAGGTTCGCGAGCTGGCGAAAGTAGGCGCCGCGGGCCCGGAACGCGGTCTGCCGCAGCAGCATGAAGCGCTCGACGTACCAGCGCTCGATGTCGGCCTCGTCGGCATCCAGGTAGATCGAGAAATCGAAGAAGTCGGACATGATCGCGGAGGGCTTGCGCCCGTCCACGCCGGTCGTCTGCAACAGGCTCAGGCCCTCGAAGATCAGCACGTCGGGCTGATGCACCGCTTGGGTCTCGCCGGGCACGATGTCGTAGCTGATGTGCGAGTAGACCGGCGCCTGCACGTCGGGGACGCCGGCCTTGATGTCGGTCAGGAACGCGACCATGCGCTTCAGGTCGTAGCTTTCCGGGAACCCTTTGCGCTGCATCAGCCCGTCCGCCTCGAGCTTGCGGTTCGGGTGCAGGAAGCCGTCGGTCGTGACCAGCTCGACCTTGGGGTGATCGGCCCAGCGCGCCATCAGCGCGCGCAGCACCCGCGCGAAGGTGCTCTTGCCGACCGCGACGCTGCCGGCGACCGCGATCACGAACGGCCGCGTCGGCGCCGGCCGGCCGATGAAGGCGTCCTTCACGCCGGTCAGCTGGCGCGCGGCCTTGACGTGCAGGTTCAGCAGCCGTGATAACGGCAAATAGATGTTGACGACCTCGTCCAGCGAGATGCTCTCGTTGGTGCCGCGCAGCGCGGCCAACTCGTTCTCCGACAGCGTCAGCGGCGTGTTCGCCCGCAGCGCCGCCCATTCGTCTCGGCCGATGACCAGGAATTCTTCTGCTGCCATCGGCGATGAGTGTTGAAAGCGATCAGTCCAAGGTGATGCTCGCCTTGCGGGTGACGTTGCGCCAGCGCACCAGGTCTGCTTCGAGTTCCGCCTGGAATTGCGCGGGCGTGTCCAGCACCGGCTCCACGCCGCGCGACGTCATCTCCTGGCGCGCTTGCGGCGTGCCCAGGCTGGTGTGCAATGCGTCGTACAGCCGGGTGGCCAGCTCGGGGTTGAGTTTAGCCGGCGCGAAGACGCCGTACCACGCGGTCGCCTCGTAGTCGGGCACGCCGGCTTCGCGCATCGTCGGGATCTCCGGCGCGGCGCTGGCGCGCTCTCCGCTGGTCACGCCGAGCGCACGCAGCTGGCCGTTGCGGATGAAGGGCAGCGACGAGGGCAGGGTGTCGAAGTAGGCGTCGATGTGGGCGCCGAGCAGGTCGGTGATGACCGGGCTGCTGCCCTTGTACGGGATGTGGCGCATGTTGGTGACGCCGCTGGACTGCACGAACAGCTCGGCCGCCATGTGCGTGATGTTGCCCACGCCGGCGGAGCCGTAGGTGACGGGCGTGCTGCTCGCGTTCACGTAGCGGATGAACTCGCCGACCGACTTGACCGGCGTCTTCGGGTTCACGACCAGCACCAGCGGCGTGTAGCCGACCTCGGTGATCGGCGTGAAGTCGCGCAGCGGGTCGTAGGGCATCTTGGACATCAGCACCGGGCTGATCGACTGGCTCGCGGTCACGCCCAGCAGCAGCGTGTAGCCGTCGGCGGCGGCGCGGGCGACTTCCGAGGCCGCGATCACGCCGTTCGCGCCGGGCCGGTT
This sequence comes from Burkholderiaceae bacterium, assembly GCA_036500445.1. Lineage (GTDB taxonomy): Bacteria > Pseudomonadota > Gammaproteobacteria > Burkholderiales > Burkholderiaceae_C > LMDS01. The sequence continues at coordinate 3,004 of DASYCA010000174.1, forward strand.
GTCGACGATGACGCTGGTGCCGAGCGCCGCGCCCAGGCTCTGCGCGACCTGGCGCGCGACGTAGTCGGCGCCGCCGGCGGGCGGGAAGCCGACGATCAGGTGGACCGGCCGGTCCGGGAAGGCGGCGCCGGCGCTGGCGGCCGAGACGACGAGGCAGGCCGCGAGGGTGCGGCGCAACGGGGAGGCGAAGGGCATCATCGGAGTGTTCCTTTCACGGTCAAGAAGAGCGCCGCTCGGGGCGAGGGCGGGTCGGGTCAGGTGCCGCCGGGCGGCGGCGTGTGCAGGTGCGGCCAGAGCCGCGCGACGACCTCGCGCTCGGCCGCGTAGGCGAAGCAACTGTCGACCTTCGCGCGCCGCTGGGCTTCGCTGCCGGGCTCGTTGATGCGGGCGATGCGCTGGGGCGCGAGCCCTTGCATCGCGGTCGTCGCCATCGGGCCGAGCAGTTCGACGATGTGGGTGCAGGACGCGGCGCCGCCGAGCAGCTCGCGCACCCGCTTGTTCCAGCCGGCGCCGATGCGCAGGCCCTTCAGCGGCGCGAGCGTGCCGGTGGCGCCGAGGCAGGCCGCGAACGGCGTCGCGTGCATCGAGGCCGCCGCGTCGTGGACGAGCAGCGCCTCGTCGATCACGAGGCGCACGACGATGTCGTGCACCGGCACGCCGGGCGGCGTGTCGCCTTGCGCGAGCTGGCGCCGGAACGGGTGC
>DASYCA010000175.1:0-3246 GCA_036500445.1 Burkholderiaceae bacterium
TTCATCGGCGTCGGCGAGAAGCTCGAGGACCTGCAGACCTTCAGCGCGCGCGAGTTTGCGCAGGCGCTGCTGACGTAGACGGCCCAAGCGGCATCGGCGCCGAGTCGAGGTCGTCGAACCAGGTCGACGGCGGCGGCTCCAGCAGCTCGATCACCTCGTCCTGGGTCGCGTCGCGCTTCGAATCGTCGAACGGGTTGAAGCCGCCGGCGTCCCCCGGGCCGCCGACCGGCGCGGCCGCCATCGCCTGCGCGAACGGCGTGAACGCGGCGCTGCGCGGCAGGACCGCCTCGCGGATCCCGTTCAGCGACGGCAGCGCATCGGCGCGCCAGTTCAGCAGCGGGATCTTCGCGGCCTCGAGCGAGCGCGTCATGCGCGCCAGGCGCTTGCGCGCGCGCCCGGTCGGCGGCTGCGAATCGACCTGCAGCTCGATCACCGCGAGCACCTGCGCGGCCTTGTCGCAGACCGCGAAGTCGACGCACTGGTAGCCGATGCGGCGCAGCCAGTCGGCATATGAATTGCGCTTGGGCACGCTCAGGAAACGCGACATCGGCACCTGCGCGAGCACGATGCATTCGGGCAGCGCGCGCACCAGCGAGGTGTAGGCGACGCGCTCGTGGCCGCTCAGCACCCGGGTCGCCTCCGGCGGCCAGCCTTGCAGCGTGTCCAGGCGGCTGTCGTCCGGCGGGGCGTCCACGGCCGGCGGGGCGGCGCGCTGGCGCATTCTCAGCCAGCCGAACAGCAGCAGCATGGCACACAGAGCGAGGGCGAGTTGTAGCGGCGTCGTCATGCAAAAGTTCCTGCGGCGATCCGTGTCTATCGTCACGCTGACGCAGGACTTGACGGGCGCGCCGCCCGCAAGTGAAACGAGGTGTTAGCGGCCGGCCGGGGGGCGAACCGGCGCCGGCGCCGTCAGCGCATCCCGCCCAGGCCCTTCATGCCGCCCATGCGCTTCATCATCTTCATCATCCCGCCGCCCTTCATCTTCTTCATCATGTCGCGCATCTGCTCGAACTGGTTCAGAAGCCGGTTCACCTCCTGCACCTGCACGCCGGAGCCGGCCGCGATGCGGCGCTTGCGCGTCGCCTTCAGCAGGTCGGGCTTGCGGCGCTCCAGCGGCGTCATCGAGCAGATGATGCCTTCCATGCGGCGCATGTCGCGCTCCGCGCGGTCCATGTCGGCCTGGCCGGGGGTCTTGCCGCCGGTCATCTGCGAGGGCAGCTTGTCCATCAGGCCGCCGAGGCCGCCCATCTTCTTCATCTGCGAGAGCTGCGATAGAAAATCGTTCAGGTCGAAGCCGTCGCCGGACTTGACCTTCTCGACCAGCTTCTGCGCGGCCGCCATGTCGACGCCCTTCTGCACCTCCTCGACGAGGCCGACGATGTCGCCCATGCCGAGCACGCGGCCGGCGTGGCGCTGCGCGTCGAAGACCTCCAGGCCGTCGATTTTTTCACTCACGCCGGCGAACTTGATCGGCGCGCCGGTGATCTGGCGCACGGAGAGGGCCGCGCCGCCGCGCGAGTCGCCGTCCATCTTGGTCAGCACGATGCCGGTCAGCGGCAGCGCTTCTTTAAATGCCTTCGCGGTGTTGATGGCATCCTGGCCCTGCATCGCGTCGACGACGAACAAGGTCTCGATCGGATTGAGCGCGGCGTGCAGCTCGGTGATCTCGCGCATCAGCACGTCGTCGATCGCGAGGCGCCCGGCGGTGTCGACCAGCAGCACATCAAAATAGTGCTTCTTCGCGTAGTCGAGCGCGGCCAGGCCGATCGCGAGCGGCTTGTCGTCGCCGCTCGACGGAAACCATTCGGCCCCGGCCTGGCCGGTCACGCGCTTCAGCTGGTCGATCGCGGCCGGGCGGTAGACGTCGGCCGAGACCGTCAGCACCTTCTTCTTGCGCTTCTCGATCAGGTGCTTCGCGAGCTTCGCGGTCGTCGTCGTCTTGCCGGCGCCCTGCAGCCCGGCCATCAGGATCACGGCCGGCGGCTGCGCCGCGAGGTTGATGTCGGCCACACCTTCGCCCATCGTCGCGGCGAGCTCGCGGTTGACGATGCCGACCAGCGCCTGGCCCGGCGAGAGCGAGCCGACGACCTCGGCGCCGAGCGCCTTGTCTTTGACGCGCGCGATGAAATCGCGCACGACGGGCAGCGCGACGTCGGCCTCGAGCAGGGCCATGCGCACCTCGCGCAGCATGTCCTGCACGTTGGCGTCGGTGATGCGGGCCTGGCCGCGCATCGTCTTGACCAGTCGACTGAGCCGGTCGGTGAGGGTGGAAGCCATTCGAGAGGGGCGCTCGGTGCGCCCCCCGGTGACGGGCAGGCGCATGGGCGAAAGTACACTGTGAGGATGATTCTATCGGCAGCATGGACCCCGTCGGCAGCGCCCGCGGCGGCGTGGGCGCTCGGCGTGCCGAGCCTGGTCGCGCTCGTCGCCTATGCGTTGGCCGCGCTGATGCGCGAGCAATCCGCGGCGGGCGTGCGCGCGGCGCTGCTGCTCGGCGTCGTCGCGCAGGCGATCGCGATCGGGGTGGACATCGCCGGCGTCGGCAGCGAGGTCGTCGCGGCGCGCTTCGGCTTCGCGCCGGCGCTGTCGATGACGCTCTGGCTGGTGCTCGCGGTCTACCTGATCGAAAGCCGCTTCGTGCCGCTGCCCGGCGCGCGCCGGGTGCTCGCATGGCTCGGCGTTCTCGTCGTCGCGCTCGCGTGGGGGTTCCCGGGCGAGGTCCGGCCGCAGGTCGTGTCGCGCTGGGCGCCGGTTCACTGGGGGCTGGGGATCGCGTCGTACGGCCTCTTCGGCGCCGCGGTGCTGCATGCGGCGATGCTGAGCCGCGCCGAGCGCCAGATGCGCACGACGGCGCGCGGCGCGCCGGGTGCGGGGGGTGGCATGCCGCTGCTGCAGCTCGAGCGCATGACCTTCCGCTTCGTCGGCGCCGGCTTCGTCGTGCTGTCGGCCGCGCTGGTGCTGGGCGTCTGGTTCACGAGCGCCTGGGTCTGGGACCAGAAGATCGTGTTCTCGATGCTGGGCTGGCTCGTCTTCGCCGGGCTGCTCGCCGGGCGGCGCGCGTTCGGCTGGCGCGGGCCGGCCGCGACGCGCTGGGTCTACGCCGGCGCGGCCTTGTTGCTGCTCGCCTATGTCGGCTCGCGCTTCGTGCTCGAAGTGCTGCTGCACCGCGCGCCATGAAGTTCGTGCTGGTCGTGATCGTCGTCGCGGTGTTGATCGCGATGCTGCGTGGCAGCCTGCGGCGCATGC
>DASYCA010000176.1:0-3800 GCA_036500445.1 Burkholderiaceae bacterium
ACGTCGGCCGCGGTCAGCGCCGAGGTCGCTTCGTCCAGGATCAGGATGCGCGGCCGGCGCGCGAGCGCCTTCGCGATCTCCACCATCTGGCGGCGCGACAGCGACAGGTCCTTCACCAGCGCGAGCGGGTGGATGTCCTCGGCGCCGGCGCGGGCCAGCGCCTCTTCGGCGAGGCGGCGCTGCGCGCGCCGGTCGATCAGCCCGAAGCGGGTCGGCGGGTTGCTGATCGCGATGTTGTCGGCGACCGAGAGGTCCGGGATCAGCGACAGTTCCTGGAAGATGCAGACGATCCCGGCCGCGTTCGCCGCGGCCGGCGACGCGAACGAGACCGGCTGGTCGTCCAGCAGCATCGTGCCCTCGTCGGGCGCGACGACGCCAGCCATGATCTTGATCAGCGTCGATTTGCCCGCGCCGTTCTCGCCCAGGATCGCGTGGATGCGCCCCGCCTCGATCGCCAGATTCGCCTCCGACAGCGCGCGCACCCCGCCGTAGCGCTTCGACACCCCCTGCATCGTGAACAAGCTCATTCTTGCTCCCTCCCCCGCTGGGGGAGGGTTGGGGTGGGGGCCCTCACTTGTTCGCTTCGCTCTGCCCCATGATCTCCTGCGCGGTGAAATTGATCCCGCAGGTCGGGAACGAATTGCCGACGAAGAAGTTGTCGGACTGCGCGTTGTAGAAGTCGGTGCCGTCCTTCATGTTCGGCGTCTCGGCGCGCGCGAGCGGCAGCTTCACCGACTGCGGCACGACCTGGCCCTCGAGCGCCGAGATCGCGGTCTTGATCGCGACCGCGACCTGCGCCGGCCCGGTCCCGCCCGACGCGCACTTCAGTCCCTCGCCGGCGTACTTGCCGCAGAACTTGCGAAAGCCGTTCTCGGTCTCGCCGCCGAACGGCACGAACGGGTGCTTCGCATCGATCATCGCCTGCACCACGCCGGTGTCGCCGCCCTGCGCGGTGAAGGCGTCGAAGTGCTTGTGCACCGCGATCGCGTCGGCGGTGACCTTCTGCGCCGTCGGGTCGTCCCACTTGCCGATCACCTCGACCGTCTCCCACTTCTTGCCCGAGGCCTTGAAGACCTCCTGGATGCCGTCGTGCCGGTCGCGGTCGACCAGCGTGCCCGAGACGCCGCGCACCTCCAGCACCTTGCCGCCGTTCGGCACGTTCTTGACCAGCCACTCGGCCCAGTAGCGGCCGAGGCCCTTCTGGTCGACGTTGACGTTGATCGCCTCGTCGGTGTCCAGCGTGTTGTCGAACGCGACCAGCACGACGCCGGCGTCGTTCGCGCGCTTGATCACCGGCTTGAACGCGGCCGGGTTCTGCGCATTGACGACGATCGCGTCGTAGCCCGAGTCGATGAAGCTGTTGATCGCGGCGATCTGCGCGGCGACGTCCTCGCCGGTCGAGACGACCTTGAACTCCTTCAGCTTCGCCGCGACCGCCGGCTGCGCCGCATAGGCCTTCGCGGTCTTGATCATCTGGATGCGCCAGGTGTTGGCGATGTAGCCGTTCGCGAGCGCGATGCGGTACGGGCCCTTCTTGGCCGGGAACTGGAACAGCTTGGTGTTCGCGGCCCAGGGCGCGAAGCACTGCGGGTTGGAGTTGGGCGCGGTCACGACCTTGGGCGCCGCCGCGAGCGCGACGCTGCCGAACAGGCTCGCGGCGAGCGCGACGGCCGACTTCAGGCCAGGTTGGAACATCCGGGTTCTCGTCGTCATGTCGCCTCCATTGGTATGATGTTTGCGGACTGTAGGAGCTCGTGCGTCGATTCGCTTTAGCGGATACCCGCAGAAAAGCCCGCCACGTCGGCCCTCAGCCCGTTCGCTTCGCATGACCCTTCCCCAAACAACCCGATCGCTGCCGCGCTGGTCGGCTGGGCGCTGATGAGCGAGCCGATCCGGCCGAACCTGGTCGCCGGGCTGGTGCTCGTCTTCACCGGAATCTGGATCGCGACGACACGTGGAGTCAGGGCCATGCGCGCGTGAAAGGGGGGCTCAACTCAGCAGTTCCACCGGCGGCGTCAGGCCCGCACTCTTGGCACGCTTGGCAAACTGCCGGTCGAACGTGACAAAGCCCGTCGTCCTGGCGCTGCGCGCCCAGTGCAGCGCGTCGGCAAAGTCGATCCGCTTTTCAAACGCGTCGAGCGCGACGAGCACAGCGTCGCGGTCTTCCAACGTGATTCGCTCCATGCTGGCGAGCACGCGCAAGGCGCGGGCAATGTCCGCTGGAGAAAATTCGTAGAACCCGCGCATCACCCATTCCAGTTCCAGCAGCACCGTCACGGAGACAAAGGCACGTTGCGACAGTGCGGCCACAGCGGCGGGCCGCTGTTTGGCGGCTTGGGGATCGTCCGGGTCGTCGATGAAGAAGCGGGCCAGGACGTTCGTGTCGAGGGCTTTCACGGCTTGCGGCCCCGCGAGCGCGAAAGCAATGACGCCGCGTCGAAGTCCTCCAGGCTGCGTGGCACGCCGCGAGGCGTGGCTTTCAGCATGCCAGCGGCCTCGACCAAGTTGGCAGAGGCTACCGGCCGAAGAACCCGCAGCTTCAAACCGTCGGCCTCCTCGAGCACCTCGATCCGGGCGCCCGCTCCCATGCCAAGACGGCGGCGCAGCGCGGCGGGCAGAACGATTTGACCTTTGGAGGAGACTTGGATCGTGGGCATGGCGGCGCTACCGAGGACTGGATCGGTACAGTGTATATTGGCTTACATGGTAAGGCAATTCGTTTCCATCCATCGGAGTCGTCGAGCGGTCGGCGACACTACGGGGCAATGACCACGACCGCCACCAGCCTCCCCCACCCCCCGAACCCGCGCCATGCGCAGCGCCTGCCCGCGCACATCGGCAGGGACGCCTTCAACCGCATCCGCCAGGCCGCCTACACGCTGCCGCAGGTCGTGAAGCCGGCCGACTACCTCGACGAACGCAGCGCCGGCTTCGAGGAGCACCTGGACAAGCTCGGCCTGATCCTGCTGCAAAAGCCGGTCGCCGGCGCGCGCCCGAGCCGCTGGATCGCGCCGGACCTGCTGGACAGCGCGCTCGCGCACCTGGACGCGCTCGGCACCGGCCCGACCGTGCGGCCGCTGATGCTGGAGCGCCAGGCCGCGCTCGATGCGCTGGGCCTGGCGCGCCGCGCCGGCGTCTGGACGCGCCTGATCAGCCACGCGCTGCCGCTCTCCGAGCCCGATTGGCGCGTGCCGGTGCTGTTCCGCGTGCCGGTCGATGCGATGGCGATCTGGAGCTTCTATCGCACCGGCGACAAGCCCGCGCTGCTCGCCGCGCTCGGCGCGCCGCCGCCGTATCCGCACGCGGCCGAGCTCACCGCGCACCTCGAATCGCTGGTCGCGCGCAGCCGGGCCGACAAGCCGAAGCACCTGGATTCGCTGCTGCCGCGGCTGCAATCCGAATGCGCGACGCCGCAGCCCTTTGCCGAACTGAAAGCCGCCTGCACGCGCGCGCAGGACCGCTGGGAGCACCAGGTCGCGGAACTGGAGACGCTCGCCGGACTCAACTCGGAGCTCGCGTTCCAGGGCTACCCCGGCACCTTCCCGAAGGCGCGCCGGCTGCAGCGCAGCGTCACCTTGTACGTCGGCCCGCCGAACAGCGGCAAGACGCACGCGGCGTTCGAGCGCCTCGCGCAGGCGCTGGACGGCGCCTATCTCGCGCCTCTGCGCCTGCTCGCGCTCGAAGGGCGGGACCGGCTCGTCGCCCGCGGCGTTCCGACCTCGCTGCTGACCGGCGAGGAGAACGTGCCGGCCGCCGAAGCGCGCGTCGTCAGCAGCACGATCGAGATGGTCGGCACCAAC
>DASYCA010000177.1:0-31476 GCA_036500445.1 Burkholderiaceae bacterium
GCGGCCGAGAGCCTCAAGGTGCAGGCGCAACAGATGGTGCAGGCGGTCGCGGTGTTCAAGCTTGCCCAAGACGTCTCGAGCCGGCCGAGCGACGTGCGCGTGCCCCCCGTGACGCCGGCGGCCAAGGTGGAACGCCGTGGCCCCGCCCGTGCCAAGAACGTCATTCGGCCGCAATTCAAGGCGAAGACCGCGGCTGCCGCGGCGCCGCCGGCCGCGGTCACCCCCAGCCCAACGGGCACCGACGACTGGGAAGCCTTCTAGGCGTCCCGCCGTTCGATGCTCCCGTCACGCCTTCCCCAGGAACGGGAAGCGCAACCCTCATCCCTCAGGTAGACACGTCATGAAGTTTCGCGATCTCTCCATCGGCAAGCGTTTGACGCTTGGTCTGGCCTCCCTGCTGGCGCTCTGCGTTCTGAGCAGCGCGTTAGGCATCTCGCAGCTGAAGAAGCTCCGTGTCGACGTGGAAGGCATCCTCCAGGATTCCGTCGAGACCGAGCAGGTCGCCACCGACCTGTACTACCTGATCGCCATCAGCATCCAGCGCAACACCGCCATCGCCAAGAGTTCCGATCCCAGCCTGGTCGCATTCTTCGCCGCGTCAAACGCCGACTCGGCCAAGCAGGGTAGCAAGCTGTTCGAACAGGTCAAGGCGCGAATGAAGAGCCCGCAGGAACTCGCGCTCTTCGAGAAGATCCTCACGGTGCGCAAGTCCTACTACGAGGGCCGCGACGGGCTCGCGGCCGCGAAGAAGGGGGGCGATTCGGCCGGGGCGGAGCGCGCCCTGAACGAGGTCTACCTGCCCGCTTCGCAGGCGTATCTGGACACGCTGAAGAAGATCGTCGACCTGCAGCGCGGAGAAATCGCCACGGGGTCCGCGAAGATCGCCGAAATCGGCGATCGATCGACCCTCCTGCTCGTGGCGAGCTGCGTGTGTTCGCTGCTGATCGGCAGCCTGCTGGCCTGGCGCCTGACGGCATCGATCACGCAGCCGATCAAGCTGGCCCAGACCGTGGCCGAACGCATCGCGGACATGGACCTCGAAGAGCACGGCGAGCTTGCCGCCCACGCGACCTCGCGTGACGAAACGGGGCGCCTGCTGGCGGCGCTGGGGCGGATGCGGGTCATGCTGCGCAAGACCGTGTCGGAGGTTCGAACCAGCACCGACGGCCTGGCGACGGCGAGCACGGAGATCGCGACCGGCAACCAGGATCTGAGCGTGCGCACCGAGCAGACCGCCTCGAACCTGCAGCAAGCCGCGTCGTCGCTGGAAGAACTGACCGCGACGGTCAAGCAGTCCGCGGATTCCGCGGGCCAGGCCAACCACCTCGCCAATTCGGCGGCCGAGGTCGCGGCTCGCGGCGGTGTCGTCGTGTCGCAGGTGGTCACGACGATGGAGGAGATCAACAAGTCGTCGCAAAAGATCTCCGAGATCATCGGCGTGATCGACGGAATCGCGTTCCAGACCAACATCCTCGCGCTCAACGCGGCCGTCGAGGCGGCCCGAGCGGGCGAACAGGGCCGCGGCTTCGCCGTGGTCGCCAGCGAAGTGCGCTCGCTGGCGGGCCGCTCGGCCGAGGCCGCGAAGGAGATCAAGGGACTGATCAGCGCCAGCGTCGAGCGGGTCGAAGTCGGCACGCGCCTGGTGGCCACCGCGGGTGAGACCATGGCCGAAATCGTCGGTTCGGTCAGGCGCGTTTCGGTCACCATCGGCGAGATCACGACCGCGGCGGCGGAACAATCCGCCGGCATCGGCCAGGTCAACTCCTCGGTGGCCGAACTGGACCGCATGACGCAGCAAAACGCCGCGCTCGTCGAAGAATCCGCGGCGGCGGCGGAATCGATGCGCGATCAGGCCGGCAAGCTGACGCAGCTCGTGGCGACGTTCAAATTCGGAACCGCGTCGGGCATGGATTTCTGAGTCGCCGCCGGCGAACGCCCGCCGCGCCCCGTGCGCGCGGCGTCGAGCGTCGACGAAAAGGCCGCCGGCCCTACTCGCCGCGCAGCCAGAGCTTCTCGAGATCGGGAAAGCGCCACGCGCCGGGAGGCTCGACGCCGGCGATCCGGTCGGTGCGATTCGAGTCCGACAGGTCGAGCTCGAAGGGCTGAATGAGGTGGCGCTCGCCGACGTCGTAGAACACCTTCAAGCGGGGCGTCAGCAGCGACTCCTTGCTCTGGCCGATCACCACCGCGAGCTTCTCGGACTGCATGCGCACCAGCGAGCCGGTCGGATAGATGCCGACGGCCTTGACGAAGGACTGGAACACGGCGTCGCTGAACTGGCCTTTGGCCTGCGCCATCTCGCGCATCGCCTCGCCCGGATCCCAGGGCGCGCGATAGGGCCGCCGTGAGGTGACCGCGTCATAGACGTCGCAGACGGCGCCCATGCGGGCGAACAGGCTGATCTTGTCGCCCGAAAGGCGATCGGGATAGCCGCTGCCGTCCGCGCGCTCGTGATGGTGCAGCGCCGTGTCGAGCACCGCGGCTCCCGCGGAACCGCCTTCGACCAGCAACTGCTTGCCGCGCAGCGCGTGGGTGCGCATGAGCGCCAGCTCCTTCTCGTTGAGGCGCCCGTTCTTGCCCAGCAGTTCGGTGGGCATCTGCACCTTGCCGATGTCGTGAAGCAGGCCCGCGAGGCCGGCTTCGCGGATCAGCGGCGCCGGCAGGCCGATCTGCCGCGCCAGCGCGATCATCAAGGTCGACACCGCGACCGCATGCATGTAGGTGTAGGTGTCGGCGGTCTTGATGCGCGCCATGGTCACCAGCGTGTCCTGCGACGTCATCACCGATTCGACGATCTCCTCGACCAGCGGCAGGCAAGCCTGCGCATCGACCGCGCGCCCGAGCCGCGCCTCGCGGAACACGGCCGAGACGACTTCCAGCGATTTGGCGCAAAGGCGCGCCGCGTCGACGTATTCGCCGCCCACCTGCGCGAGCACCGGCGGCGGTGCGACCGCCGCCTGCGGCTCGTCGACCGCGACGCGCGGCTCGACGGCGATGTCGATGTCGAGGCCGCGTTCGGTGTCGATGACCACTTCGCGGATCCCGTTGTCGCGAAGCTTTTCCAGATCGCCGTCGCCGCGCAGCGTGAAGCGCGAGCGCCAGAAGGGATGGTCCATCCACGAACCTGCCACTTGGTGCAGGAACATGCCGGCGCGGAGCTGTTGGATTGGTACGGTTTTAAGCACCATGCAAGCATGCCTTCGACGGCCCGAGACGATCCATCGAAAAGAACCCGGGAAGCGAGACCGCTCGGCCTACTGACGAGTACAGGTACGCCTATCTGTCGACGACGACGGGCCGCCGCTTCGAAAATGTTTGCGTGACCTTCCGCACGCGAGCGCCCGAACGTCGCGAAGCCGTCACCCGCGGCGGAGCCGACGAGTTCAGTATACACGTACGTTAAATATCGTAAAAGGCACACCCGACCGAAAGGCGGTGTCGCAAAGCTTCCGGTCTGAAGGTCTTGTACCTATGACAGCGGGGCCGCCAGCACCGGGACCGGTCCGCCGCGCGCGACCGCCTTCCCGTCTTCGGCGGCGTCCGACCGCCGGCGCTTGCTCCCTCCTTCCGCGTGCTTCGAATCGCGATGCGATTTGTGAAAGTCTCGTGACGCAAGAAAGAGTTGAGCAGTGGAATCCCCCTTGATCTTCGCTTCCGATTTCGGCCATCAAGCTGTAATTGCTGCATCCGATATGTACATGTACGGTTGTAAAGCAGGACATCACAAATGACACAAGAAATTGGGCTGTTGGTTCACGCGGATCTGGCATCGATCAAGACGGATGCGCAGGACCTGATCGGCGCCGCCGTGATGCCCGCGCAACCGGACGGCGCGGAGATCGCGAATGCCGATTCCGGCACCGGTGCCGGTTTCGCGCAGAGCATGCGCGCCGCCATCCACGGTGTCGACGCCCAGGACCGGGCCGCCAGCGACAAGATGGCCGACGTCGACAGCGGCCGCAGCGACGACCTCGTCGGCGCCATGCTGTCGAGCCAGCAGGCCAGCCTGTCGTTCTCGATGCTGATGCAGGTGCGCAACAAGGTGATGGGCGCGGTCGACGAGCTCAGCAAGCTGTCCCTGTAATTCAGCCCGAGAACCCGAAGTGATCGCTACCGTCAAATCAGGGATCGACCGGCTGCGCGCCGGGCCGACGATGCTCAGGCCGCTGCCGCCGGCCTTCCTGCGAAGCTTGATGCCGCTGATGGTCCTGGCCATCGGCATCACCGCGCTCGTGCTGATGTACCTCTGGCACGACCAGTCCGCCTACAAGCCGGTCTTCGGCGGCCACGAAAAGATCGCGGCCGCGGAGATGATGTCGGTGCTCGATGCCGAACACATCCCCTATCGCGTGCATCCCGACACCGGCCAGGTGATGGTGCCCGACGCGATGCTCGGCAAGGTCCGCATGCTGCTCGCGGCCAAGGGCGTGACCGCGAAGCTGCCGGCCGGCCTGGAGCTGATGGACCGCAACGACCCGCTCGGCGTGAGCCAGTTCGTGCAGGACGTCCGCTTTCGCCGCGGCCTCGAAGGCGAACTCGCGCAAAGCATCGGCACCCTCGATGCGATCGACTCCGCGCGGGTGCATCTGTCGATCGTGAAGTCGAGCTCGTTCGTGGTCGGCGACGGCGAGAAGAGTTCGGCCTCGGTGGTGCTGGCGCTCAAGCCCGGTCACACGCTGCAGGCCGAACAGATCGCCGCGATCGTCAGCATGGTGGCGGGCAGCGTCGCGAGCCTGGAGCCGCAGCGCGTGAGCCTCGTCGATCAGGCCGGCAACCTGCTGTCCTCGCACATCGACCTCAGCGAAGGCTTCGACGCCGCCAATGCCGGCAACGACAGCGCCAAGCGCTTTCAGGACGAGACGCGCCGCAACGCGCACGACCTGCTCGCGCCGGTCCTGGGCGAAGACAACTTCAAGGTCAGCGTGACCGCCGCGGTCGACAACGACCGCGTCGACGAGACCGTGGAGAAGTACGGCGACACGCCCAAGCTGACCAGCGAGGCGAGCCGCGACGAGCAGGAGCACAACCGCATGGCGCTCGGCGTGCCGGGCTCGTTGAGCAACCGGCCGGTGTCGGTCGCCCCCGCGGCCTCCGGCCCCGACGACAGCGGGACGGCGCGCAAGAACGCGACCACGCGCCAGTTCACCTACGACCGCCGCATCACCCAGATCAAGCACGGCCGCGGCCGCCTGCAAAAGCTCAACGTCGCGGTCGTGCTGAACAACGCCAGCGCGCCCACGCCCAAGAGCGGCTGGAGCGCGGAAGAGCTCGCCAACATCGACCACATCCTGCGCAACGGCCTGGGCATCGACGCGGCGCGCGGCGACAGCCTGATCGTCTCCGCGCTGTCCTTTCCGGTGCCGCCGCCGCTGCAGCCCTGGTGGCAGCAGCGCGACAACGTGGTCGACATCGGCGGCTGGCTCGTCAACGGCGTCGTCGGGCTGCTCGCGTTCGTGTTCGTCGTGCGTCCGGTGCTGAAACTGGCGCGGCAGTACCTGGCGCCGTCGCGGGCCGCGGTCGAACTGGCGCAGCTGAGCGAGACCGAAGCGCCGGCGCTGAGCGGGCCGCACGCGCAGCCCGCCGCGACCAGCGCACCCGCACTCGCCGGCGGCGCGGCGGCGAAATCGAGCATGTCGGTGATTCCGCTGCTCGAGGACTACGACCTGCCGCCACCCGGCTCGCCGGTCGACGTGATGGTCGAACACCTGAAGGTGCTGGCCGGCAAGGAGCCGGAACGCGTCGCCGAAGTCGTCAAGCAATGGGTACAGAAAAATGGCCGAACCGCATAACCTCATCGACCCGTCGGCGGAAGGCCACGTGACCAGCGCGCTCGAGCAGGCCGCGATCGTCCTGCTGAGCATGGGCGAAGAGCCGGCGGGCGCCGTGCTGCGCTGCCTGTCGCGCGAAGAGCTGCTGGAAGTGACGCAGGTCATGTCGCGCATGAGCGGCATCAAGGTCGACACCGTGAAGGTCGCGATGCAGCACTTCTTCGACGACTACCGCGAGCAGAGCGGCGTGCACGGCGCGTCGCGTTCCTACCTGAAGCGCTCTCTCGACCTGGCGCTCGGCGGGGACGTGGCCAACAGCGTCCTCAACAGCATCTACGGCGATGCGATCCGCCCGCGCATGGCGCGCCTGCAATGGGCCTCGCCCAAGTGGCTGGCCGACCTCATCGCGCCCGAGCACGTCCGGATGCAGGCGGTGTTCCTCGCGTTCCTGCCGACGGCGTTGGCGGGCAAGGTCATCGACGCGCTGCCGGTCGAGGGCCGCGAACTCGTCCTGCTCAACGTCGCGCGCATGACCGAGGTCGATCACGAATTGCTGCACGAGCTCGACGAGCTCGTCGGCCGCTGCCTCGACAGCCTGGGTCTGCAGAGCACGAGCGTCGAGGGCGTGCGCCAGGCCGCGGAGATCCTCAACCGGCTGCCGGGCAACCGGCAGCAGCTGGTGGAGCTGCTGCGCGCGCACGACCCGGAGGTGGTGTCCGAGCTCGAGCTGAGCATGTACGACTTCCTGATCCTGTCGACCCAGACCGAAGCGACCATCACGCGCATCATCGAAGAGGTCCCGCTCGAGCAATGGGCCGTCGCGCTCAAGGGCGCGGAGCCCGGTGTGCGCGACGCGATCCTGCGCTCGATGCCGCGTCGCCAGGCGCAGGGCTTCGAGGACATGATGCGCCGCTCCGGCCCCGTGCCGCTGAGCCGCATCGAGCAGACGCGCCGCGAGATCATGGCGCAGGTCAAGACGCTGGTCGACGGCGGCGAGATCGAGGTCCAGCTGTTCGCGGAGGCGGTGGTCGAATGAAGACCTATCGGCCTTACCGGTTCCCGCCGCTGGCGCAGTTCGCGTCGGCCGAGCCGCAGTCGTCGGTGGGCGGGCCATCGCAGTCGGCGCTCGCCGAAGGGTTTCGCCAGGGCATGGACCAAGGCTATCGCGAGGGCCATGAATCGGGCGTCGCCGACGGCTATCGCGAAGGCCTGGACCAGGGCCGCAGCGAAGGGCTGCACCGCGGCGTCGAGGAAGGCCGCGGCGAGACACTGGTGTCCTTCGAGGCGCTGGCCCGGCCGCTCGACGCCATGCTCAAGACCCTCAAGCGCCTGCAGGCCGACTATCAGCAGGCGCAGCGCAAGGAAGTGGTCGAACTCGTCGCCAAGGTCGCGCGCCAGGTGATGCGTGCGGAGATCGCATCGCAGCCGGAGCAATTGCTGGCGATGGTCGACGAGACGCTGTCGACGATGCCGGCCACGCGCGACGCGATCGAGGTCTATCTGAACCCCGGCGAACTCGAGCTCATCAAGAAGCTCGACTCGAAACGCGCCGCGCGCTGGAAGCTGATTCCCGATCCGCGCCTCGAACCCGGCGAGTGCCGCGTCAAGGCCGGCCATCACGAAGCCGACGCCGGCTGCCAGCAGCGCCTCGCGGCCTGCATGGAGCAGGTCGGCGCGCAGCTGCTCGAGAGCTCGGAACACGCGGAGGCCGCGGCATGATCGGCGCCGCACTGCGCAGGATCGAACTCGACCCGGTGCCCGTCGCGACGCCGACCGGGCGGCTCGTCGGCGCCCAGGGCTTGCTGCTGCAAAGCGCCGGCTGCCCGCTCTTCACCGGCCAGCGTTGCCAGATCGAGACCAATTCGGGCGAATGGATGGACGCGCAAGTCGTCGGCTTTCGCGATCAGCTCTCGTTCCTGATGCCGTTCAAGATGCCGGCCGGCCTCACGACCGGTGCCCGCGTGCTGCCCTGCGCCGACAAGGCGAGCCTGCTGATCGGGCCGTCCTGGCTGGGGCGCATGGTCAACGGCCTGGGTGAGCCGATCGACGGCCTCGGCCGGCTCGGCGGCGAGCACGTGCTCGATCTGCAGCCGCCCAAGGTCCACCCGTTGAAGAAGAAGCGCGTGAGCGAGGCGCTCGACGTCGGCGTGCGCGCCATCAACGGCATGCTGACGCTCGGCAAGGGCCAGCGCGTCGGCCTGATGGCGGGCAGCGGCGTCGGCAAGAGCGTGCTGCTGGGCCTGATCACGCGCCAGACGGTGGTCGACGTGGTCGTGGTCGGCCTGATCGGCGAACGCGGTCGCGAAGTGCGCGAGTTCGTCGAGCTCTCGCTCGGCGAGAAGGGCCTCGCGAAGGCGGTCGTCGTGATCGCGCCGGCCGACGAATCGCCGCTGATGCGCATCATGGCGACGGAGCTCTGCCACTCGATCGCGGCGCACTACCGGGACCAGGGCAAGGACGTGCTGCTGCTCGTCGATTCGCTGACGCGCTACGCGATGGCGCGGCGCGAAGTCGCGTTGGCGCTCGGCGAACCGCCGGCGACCAAGGGCTATCCGCCTTCGGTCTTCACGCTGCTGCCGCAACTGGTGGAGAGCGCCGGCAACGGCGAGAACGAGCAGGGCAGCATGAGCGCGATCTACACCGTGCTCGCCGAGGGCGACGACCAGCAGGATCCGGTGGTCGACACCGCGCGCGCCGTGCTCGACGGCCACATCGTGCTGACGCGCGAACTGGCCGAGCGCGGCCACTACCCGGCCATCGACATCGGCGCATCGATCAGCCGCTGCATGGCGCAGGTCGTGAGCAAGCCGCACCTGCACGCCGCCCGCGCGCTGAAGGAGTTGAGCAGCCGGCATGCACAGGTGCGCGACCTGATTCCGCTCGGCGCCTATGCGCCCGGGGCCGATCCGGCGACGGACCGCGCGGTGGCGTTGAACCCGCGCGTCGAGGCCTTTCTGTGCCAGGGCACCAACGAAGCCGCACCGCTCGTGCCCTGTGTGGCGCAACTCGAGGAACTCGTCGCATGAAGCAGCCCCGATCCGTCAAGAGCCTCGCCACGCTCGTCACGCTGCGCGAGCGCGCGGTCGACAAGCTGGCCGCGGAGATGGCCGAGAAGGCGAACGTGCGCGAGCGCTTTCGCAACAACCTCGACCGGATGGCCGGTCTGTGCGCCGGCGACAGCGATCACGGCGTGCTGCCGATCGCGCTGTCGATCAACTTCGCGCACTACAAGCAGGCCGTGATCCAGATGGCCGATACGCACCGCGCCGACCTGGCGCTGCACGAGGCCGACATGGCCGTCACCCAACGCGCGCTGATCGCGGCCTCGCACAAGCGTGAAGTGCTCGGCCAGGTTCTGGCGCGCCAGCGGCAGGCGGTGCTGGACGGGCAGCGCCGCGTCGAGCAGCGCCGGCAGGACGAATTGGCGACCCAGCAATGGCTGCGCGGCGCGGGCGGCTCGGGTGAATGACATGAAATTTCAGATCCGCCCGAATCCGGTCGCCTTCTACGTGGCAAGCCGCGCTTCGCGCAGGCAAGGAGTTTGACGTGACCACGACCACTTTCGATCCCACGACCACCGCCACGTCGCTGGCGACGGCCTATACCGCCGACGCCCAGACGCTGCTCACGAACCAGACGACGGCGGCGGGCAGCACGGCGATGGCGCTGTCCCAGTTGCAGGCGGCGCTGTCCTCGTTCGACGGCACGCTGAACAATCTGTCGGGCAAGAACAGCGTGCTGTCGCAGACGGCGACCTTCGGCGACACGAGTTTCGGCACGGCCACCGCGTCGGCGACGGCCACGCCCGGCAACTATTCGTTCTTCGTGCAGCAACTCGCCACCGCGAGCCAGAACGTGTACGCCAATCTGTCGGGCGTGCCCACGGCGCAGAGCGGCACGCTGGTCGTGAACCAGGCCGGCGGCGCCAGCTTCAGCGTCGACCTGACCGCCGCCGACAGCAACAACGACGGCACGCTCACGCCGACCGAGATCGCCACGGCGATCAACAAGGCCTCGGGCAACGACTCGCTCGTCACCGCGTCGCTCGTGACCGTCGGCGGGCAGTCGCAGATGGTGCTCAGCTCGAACGCGACCGGGGCGTCCGGCGCGATCACGCTGGACACCAGCGGCCTGGCCGCCGGCACGCTGAAGAGCTCGCTCGACGGCGGCAGCCAGCTGGTCGCGGCGCAGGACGCCATCGTCTGGCTCGGCGCGCAAAACACCGGCATCGAGCTGCAGCAGGCCTCGAACACGTACGACGCCGTCGGCGGCGTGAGCATCACCTTCAACAAGGCGATGACGGCCGGCCAGGCGCCCGTGTCGCTGGCGGTGGCGACCGACCCGACCGGCACGGCCGCCAACCTGCAGTCGCTCGTCGACGCGTACAACACGCTGGGCGGCGTGCTCAACAGCCTGACCAGCACCGGCGATGCGAGCAACGGCGTGAACGCCGCGATCTTCGCCAACGATTCCGGCGTGCGCACGCTGCGCAGCAAGATCGACGCGGCGATCCGCCTGAGCGTCGGCGGCGTCTCGTTGGCGAACTACGGCGTCACCGCGGATTCGGATGGCACGCTCTCCCTCGACCAGAGCAAGCTGACCGCGAAGCTCGCCACCAATCCTGACGGCCTGGATACGCTGCTCGGCAGCACGAACCTGGGCGCCAGCAGCGGCGTGCTCGGAACGCTCGACGTCGACATGAACCAGTGGACCAACGCCTCCACCGGCCAGATCAAGACCCGCCAGGAAAGCGTGACCGAGTTGCAGACCTCGCTGGCGACCCGCCAGACGACGCTCGACACCCAATACAACAGCGCCTATTCGCGCTACCTGACTCAATTCACCCAACTGCAGGCATTGCAGGCACAGATGTCGAACACCACGAGCCTGTTCGACGCGCTCTTCAATACCGACACCAGCAGCAACTGACCAACGCGTCGGACTCGCACAGACCTTTCTTAGGAACTCATCTTGGACCACGAAGCCTATCGCAGCTATCACGCAGTCAATCTGGATGTTCAGACCGCGCGCGCCTCACCGGTGCAGCTCGTGCTGATCCTGATGGACGGACTCCTCGAGGAGATCGCGCGGGCGCGGGCGCACATCCAGGCGCGCCGCCATGAGCAGAAGGCGACCAGCCTGAATCGCTGCATCGACATGCTCAACGGCCTGTCCAGCTCGCTCGACACCGATGCCGGCGGCGTGATCGTCGCTGACCTGCTGCGTCTGTACGACTACTGCGCGTGGCGCCTCTACACGGTCGGCCTGAAGCTGGACACCGCGATCGTCGACGAAGTGACCGCCTTGCTCGACACGCTCAAGCGCGGCTGGCTCGGCGTCCAGGCGAACGAAGCATGAAGCGGCCTCTCGAACTCGTCGAACTGGTCGAACTGGCGCAGCGCCTGAACGCGGCCAGCGCGGCCGACGACTGGTCCGCGCTCGCGGCGATCGATCGCGACCTGGCCGCGGCGTTGCCGCGCAGCGCCGGACGGGGCCCGGGCACCGCGGGCGAACGCGCCGCATGGACGAGCCTGCGGCAGGCGCATCGAAGCGCGCAACAGCGTTGCGGCCGCGAGAGCGCACTGCTGGGCGAACGCCTCAGCGCGCTCCGCACGAACAAGGAAGGCTGGCTCGCCTATGCCGTGCAAGAGCACCGCGAAGGGAGCGCGTCATGATGGTTTCCGCGGCGCCGTCCGGCGCGAGCGCATCGGCCGCCATCGTGAGCGCGGCGCCGCAGAGCGTCGCCCCGGGCGCCCCGACGGCCGACTCCGCGCCGGCCTCGGCGACCTCGACGCCGGCATCCGCGGCCTCCGCGCCGACCTCGCCGTCGGCGGCGACCGCGGCGGCGACACCGGCGTCGACCGCCGCTCAGGCGGGCCCGCAGGCCAGTCCTCCCGAAGCCCCCGCCGCCTCGCGCGGGACGCCGGGCGCGGAGCCGGTCCCGCGCTTCTCCGACATGCTTCGCGCCGCGAACGATGAAGACGCCGCCGGTGCCGATCACCTGCCCACGGCATCGCAGGCCGCGCCGAACCCGGATTCCGACGACACGTCGAAGAGCGGCTCCCGCGACGACGCGGCGAGCGCGGCGATCGCGCTCGCGATGTGGCCCGGCATGGCCGCGCCCGTCACGGTCGTGCCGAGCGGCGTCGCGCCGGCGGCCCAGGCGTCGTCCACGAACCGGACCGGGCGCGGCGCCGCCTCGGTGCTGGCGGCCGACGCCACGCCCGCGACCGACGCGGGGTCGGGCCCCGCCGCGCCCCTGTCCACCGCGAGGCCGATCGGCGCCGCCGCCGGCCAGCCGCTCGATGCGGCGCTCGATGCGCCGCGGCCGAATCCGGCTGCGCCCGCGCGGCCTGCGATCGGCTTTCGCCCGGCGATGGACGACGCTTCGGCGTCGCCCGAACCCGCTCGCGCAGCGGTCCGCCCCGACGCGGCGGTCACCACCGCCCCGCGCGAACGCGTCGCGGTGACCGCGCCGATGCCGAACCCGGGCGCGATGCCGAACGCCGCGGGCTGGTCGACGCCTGCCGCTGGCGGGCCGGCCGCGGAGCTGCCGACGGTCACCGTCAAGCTGCCGCCGCAATCGCCCGATCAATGGAATCAGCCCTTGACCGACGCCCTCGGGGATCGGCTCCAGGTTCAGCTCAGCCGCGGCAGCGACCAGGCCGTGATTCGGCTGGACCCGCCGATGCTGGGCAGCGTCGAGATCAGCATCCGCCACGAAGCCGGCTCGCTGCAGGTTCAGCTCAGCGCCTCGAACGGCGACGTGTTGCGCCAGCTGCACGGCATCGGCGACACCTTGCGCCAGGACCTCGCGCAGCACCAGTCGGGCGACGTCTCGGTGGTCGTCTCCGACAGCTCGCGCGACGCGGGGGGCGCGGATTCGCAGCGCGGCCGCGGCCGCCAGCGCGACGCGCAACAAACGAACGACGAGCCGGGCCAAGCCCTGGCCGAGGCCGAGACGGGATCCGCGCAGACGCCTTTCAGCTTTTCGCGTGGACGGGAGTAAGCCGAGATGAAGAAGATTCGCTTGATATTGATGATGGTCGTGGGCGCGCTGCTGATCGCGAGCGCCGGCGGCGCCGCGGCGTGGTGGGGCCTGCGCGCGCGCGCGGCCCACAGCGCCGCGTCGAAGGAGGCGGCCGCCGACGCGGCATCGGCGCCGGTCGTCGACAAGCGCCCGCAGAAGTACGTGAGCCTGGACAAGGTGATCGTGATGCTGCGCCGCAGCGACGCCGATTCGTCCCCGCACTACCTCGCGATGGACCTCGTGCTGAAGACCTCCGACGAGCAGGAGAAGACGACCAAGGAGCACCTGCCGATGCTGCGCAGCGTCGCGCTGCGCGCGCTGGCCGACTACACGCCCGAGAAAGCCGGGCAGATGACGATCGACCAGTTCAGCACCGTCATCAACGCCGCCTACACCGCGACCTACGCCCATGAACAGCGCGACAAGCCGTTCTCGGAGGCGATGATCGGCAAGTTGATCATCGAGTAAGGCATGAACATGCTTGCCGAATACGTCGAGGTCAGCAGCGTCGCCACCGCGGCACAGAGCGCGGCCGATGAGCAGAAGCACATCATGGCCTATCTGCCGCTGGTCAAGCGCATCGTCCGGCAGCTCGGCTCGCAGGTCGCCGGCGCGATCGACCGCGAGGACATGGAGCAGATCGGGCTGATGGGCCTGCTCGAGGCGCAGCGCCGCTACGGCGTGCCCGACGAGCGCTTCGGCGGCTACGCCGCGCTGCGCATCCGCGGCGCGATCCTCGACGAGCTGCGCCGGCAGGACTGGCGCCCGCGCACGGTGCGCCAGGAGAGCCACCGCCTGCGCGACGGCGTGCGCGATCTGACGCGAAAACTCGGCCGCCAGCCGACCGAGGCCGAGATCATCGCGGCGCTCGGCGTCACGGCCGAGGCCTATCACGAGCACCAGCTCGACGAGAACGCCGAGGCCGTCGCGAGCTTCGACGAGCTGATCCACGAGATGGCCGAGCTGCCCTCCGGCGAGATGAATCCGGAAGACCAGCTGATGCTGACGCGCAGCCTCACGCAGGCCCTCGTCTCGCTCGACGAACGCGAGCAGCGCGTGGTTCAGATGTACTACGAATTCGAGCTCAGCTACAAGGAAATTGCCGCGGTGCTGAACCTCACCGACGCACGCGTGTGTCAACTCAACAAGGGCGCCCTGCGGAAGATGAAAGCCTTCCTGCAGGCCGCCTGATCAACGAACCTCGGCAACAACACCACCATGCAGCAATTCTTCGGTCTCGCCATTGTTCTGGCCTGTGTCTTCGGCGGCTACGTCATCGAGGGCGGCACCGGGCACGCGATCTGGCAGCCGGTCGAGCTGCTGATCATCGGCGGCGCGGCCATCGGGGCGCTCGTCGTCGGCAATCCGCGCCACGTGCTCAGCGAAATGCTGTTCCAGTTCCGCCAGCTGCTCAAGCAGCGCAAGGTCGGCCAGGAGTTCCAGCGCCAGCTGCTGCTGCTGATGCACGAGCTGCTGCAGATCGCCGCCGGCGGCCTGAAGGCGCTCGACCAGCACGTCGAGGCGCCGGCCGAAAGCCTGGTGTTCCAGCGCTACCCGCTGATCCTCGACGAGCCCAAGCTGCTGCACTTCATCGTCGACAACTTCCGCCTGATGGCGATGGGCAAGATCAACTCGCACGAACTCGAAGGCGTGCTCGAGCAGGAGCTCGAAGCCATCGACGAGGAGTTGATCCAGCCGTCGAAATCGCTGCAGAAGATCGCCGAGGCGATGCCCGGCTTCGGCATCCTGGGCGCGGTGCTGGGCATCGTGATCGCGATGAATTCCGTCGGCGACGGCGCGACCTCGGCGGAGATCGCCGAGAAGGTCGGCGCGGCGATGGTCGGCACCTTCATCGGCATCTTCTTCTGCTACGGCCTGCTCGACCCGCTGAGCAACATGATGAAGCAGCTCGTGAAGCAGGAGATGTCGGCGCTCGAATGCGTCAAGGTCGTGCTGGTCACGCACGTCTCGGGCAAGCCGGCGCTGCTCTCGATCGACGCCGGGCGCCGCCTCGTGCAGCTCAACATCAAGCCGAGCTTCGCGCAGCTGGAGACCTGGCTCAACGCGCCGGCCGCGGACCTGGCCGCCGACGCCGCCAACGACGACACGCCGAAGCGGCGCACGGGAGACCGCCGTGCTTGAAGCCAAGGCCGGCAAGCCGGACCGGCATGAAGCGACCGTCATCAAGCGCGGTTCGCGCAAGCACCACGACGAGGGGCATGGCGGGGCGTGGAAGGTCGCATTCGCGGACTTCTGCCTCGCGCTGCTGTCGCTGTTCCTGGTGCTGTGGCTGATGGCGGCGCGCGAACAGGAGCACTTGAAGGAGGTCATGCGCGAGCCGGGCGGCAACGCCGTCGACGAAGGGCAGGGCCACATGACCGAAACCATGGGCGGCCCGCGCGGCAGCCTGATCGAGCGCGAGCCGCTGCCCCACACCGGCGACGCGCCGGCCGGCAGCCGCCCGGCCGAGGCCGGCGCGAAGGTGCACTACGAGTCGCCGGCCGACCTGAAGACGCTGTCGCAGGTGCTGGAGAAGCTCAGCGTCGACGCCGGCCTCTCGAGCAACCTGCAGACGGTGATCACCGCCTACGGCTTGCGCGTGATGCTGCACGACACCGACAAGCAAGGCATGTTCGAACGCGGCAGCGCGGCGCCGAACGAGCGCTTTCGCAACCTGCTGCGCAAGATGGGGCCGCTGTTCGCGCAGATGTCCAACCAGATGCTGATCGTCGGCCACACCGATTCGCTGCAGTACGCGGACCGGGGCTACGCGGCGTTCTCGAACTGGTCGTTGTCGAGCGACCGTGCGATGGCGGCGCGCGCCAACCTCGTCGTCGGCGGCATGCCGATGTCCAGCGTGCTGCAGGTCGTCGGCATGGCCGATCGCGCACCGATGGACGCGGTGGACGCCACCGCGGGCGTCAACCGCCGCATCGAGCTGCTGATCCTGACGACCGCCCAGGCGCACACCGTGGCCGCGATGTTCGGCATGCCCGACAACACGCAGCCGCTCACCGACGGCGTCGACTCGGCATTGCCGGATCGCGAGGCGCTGCAGGCGCTGCGCGCCCAGATCATCCAGACCAAGGGGAGCACGCCGGATGCGAATTGAAGCCCGGGCGCCGACGGCGCCCGCGCTCGAGTCGACGTGCTGAACACGACATGCAAACCAGATCCAGAGGTCCTCGAATGAGAATCGCAACCACCGGCATGCCGGACCTGACGCCGACCGACAAGACGGGCGCGAGCGCCGCGGCCGACGACACCCCCGCGCCCGCGTCGACGGCCTCCTCGGCCGCGAGCGCCGGGCCGTCCCAGTCGGCGGCGCTCGCGCCGGCGCTGGCCGCGCTGCGCAAGATGCCCGACATCGACCTGGCCAAGGTCGACCAGTTGCGCGACGCGTTGGCGAAAGGCGAGATGCCCTTCGATCCGGCCAAGCTCGCCGGCCTGATCAAGCGCTTTCACGGGGGGCACTCATGACCCGTCAGGGCCGGCTCACGAGCCTGATGCGCGGCGTCGGAGAAGACGTGCGCGACTACCGACTGCTGAAGACCCTGCTGGACGAGCAGTTCGATGCCGCGCTGCGCCACCGCACGCCGCGGCTGAAGGAGCTCGCGGAGAGCATCACCTCGCTGGTCGACGTGCTCGAGCCGCGCCGCAGGGAGCGCGTGGCCCTGGTCGGCGACCTGCTCGGCGCGGGCGCCGCGATGACCGCGACCTTCCCGATGCTGAACGGCAGCGCGCGCGTCGCGCTCGAATCGGGCTGGCGCATCCTGGACGCGCTGGTCCGCGAGTGCAAGCGCCTGAACACGCGCAACGGCCAGCTGATGATGGATCAGCAAAGCATCATGCAGCGCGTGCTGCGCGGCGAGGAGCAGACCTATGCTCCGGCCTGAGCTCGCGAGCTACGCGACCCCGGGCATCGCGGCGACGCCCGCGCTGCAGCAAAGCGTGCGCCCGACCGCGGCGCTGGCGCCGGCCGGCGTCGGCTTCGGCGCGCTGTTCGGCGACGTGCGCGGCGACGTGGAAGACTTCATCGGGAACGGCTCGCACGGGTCGCACGGGTCGAGCGTTGCCGCGATGCCGCCGTCGATGGGCTCGCTGAGCGCCGAAGGCCAGGCCGTGCGCGACGCTTCCGCTGCCGCGTCGGCCGGCTCGGCCGACGCCGGCGCCACGGGCGCGGCGCAGCAGGAATTCCTCGCCGCCATCGCGCCGCTGGCGCAGCAGACCGGGCAGCAGCTCGGCGTCTCGCCCGACATCGTGGCCGCGCAGGCCGCGCTCGAAACCGGCTGGGGCCGCAAGCCCCTGCGCCAGGCCGACGGCGCCGACACCCACAACCTGTTCGGCATGAAGGCGGGCGGCGCTTGGCACGGCGACACCACGACCGCGCTGACCACCGAAGACCACGACGGTGCCGCGATCAAGACGACAGAACGGTTCCGCAGCTACCCCGACCAGGCGAGCGCGTTCCACGACTACGCGCAGCTGTTGCTGACCAACCCGCGCTATCGGTCGGCGCTGAACGCCGGCAGCGATGCGCAGGCGTTCGCCCAGGGCCTGGCGCGCGGCGGCTACGCGACCGATCCGGCCTACGCCGACAAGCTCACGCGGCTGGCCGCGCGGGTCCGCTCTCAGTCCGGGGAGTGAGGCGTGGACACGACCACTTCGGCAGGTTCCACCGTCGCATCGCCGGTGACGCGGGCGCGGATGACGCTGCCGTTGCCGGTGTTGCGCACGCGCACCATCGCGTCGCGGCTGCCGTCTTCGAGCGCCTCGCCGGCGACCGTCACCTCGACCGCGCCGCTCTTCGCGATGATGCGCACCGCCTGTCCGCGGCGCACCAGGATCGCGGCGACCAGCGAACTCCGGCGCACGATGTCGCCGGCATGCAGCGTGCGCCGGCTCGACATGCCGGCGGCGGTCTGGAGGTCGGAAAACGCATCCGGCGTGGCGGTGACGTCGCGCCGGTCCAGCGTCACGTCGGCCTGCACCAGCGGCCGGCCGGCGGGCACGTCGACCGCGGCGACGAGCACGCGCGCCGAGACGTTCGCGCGCAGCACGAACTCCTGGCGCCAGCCGTCCGCGCCGGTGCACATCGCCGCGAGCCGCATCCGGCTCGGGTGGCGCGTGTCGACCCCCTCGACGACGACGGGCTGCGGGCACGACGGCGTGGCGCGCGTGCTCTTCACGAGCATCAGATCGAACAGCGGCTCGGCGAGCCCGCTGCGCTCGGCCTGCTCCTGGAGCTCGGTGCGCGCCGCGGCGAGCACCTGCTTGTCGATGGCCTCGGGCGTGGCCGCCCGCGCGACACCGGCGAGCAGCCAGGGCGCTGCGAGCACGCAGCAGATCCAACGATTCAAGCGCAAACCAGCGAGGTGAAACATGAGCATCGACTTTGACAAGGCCATGAGCGTGCATGCGGACGCACTCAAGACGCGCACCGAACGCACGAAGATATTGGCGGCGAACATCGCCAACGAGAACACGCCCGGATTTCAGGCGCGAGACATGGACTTTAGCGCGGCCATGCGCGAGCAGTCGGCCGACGGCGCCGGCGGCCTTGCGCTCGACACCGACGGCACCGACGCGCTGTATCGCGTGCCCTATCACCCGACGCAGGACGGCAACACCGTGGAGATCGGCGTGGAGCAGGCGGCGTTCTCCCAGAACGCCAACGACTTCCAGACGACCCTGACCTTTCTCAACATGCAAATCAAAGGACTGGCAAAAGCAATTGCCGGACAGTGACCATGCCCTTCAAAGACATCGCCCAGATTGCCGGATCGGCCATGGCGGCCCAGACGGTTCGGCTCAACACGATCGCGAGCAACCTCGCGAACGCCGATTCGGCCGCCGGCACCGAGGCCGCGGCCTACCACGCGCGCAAACCCGTGTTCGCGGCCGTGATGAACGACAGCGCCGGCTTCGGCGACGACTCCGCGGCCGGCGGCCGCGTGCAGGTGCTCGACGTCGTGCAGAGCACCGAGCCGATGCGCAAGTCCTACGAACCCGGCCATCCGATGGCCGACGCGGACGGGATGGTGTTCTATCCGAACGTGAACTCGGTGGCCGAGATGACCGACATGATGTCGGCGTCGCGCGCCTTTGAAACCAATGTCGAGGTGCTGGGCCGCGTCAATTCGATGCAGCAAGCCCTCCTCAAACTCGGGGACAGCTGATGCAAACCAATCCGACCTCTTCTTCAGGCGCAGGCGCCAACGGCGCCGCCGCCGCGGCCGCACCCAACGGCGCGAGCGTGACGTCCGACATGTTCACCAAGTTGTTGGTCGCGCAGATCCAGAACCAGGATCCGACCGCGCCCACCGACCCGAGCACGTACGTAAACCAGCTCGCCACGCTGAGCCAGACCGAATCGCTGCAGAGCATGACCGACGCGACCAGCGCGAACGCGAGCATCCTGCAAAGCCTGCAGGTGCTCGCGATGGGCGCGCAGGTGGGCTCGACGCTGACGGCCACGAGCACCAGCGTCACGCTCGCCGACGCCCCCGTCGACGGCAGCATCACGCTGACGAACGGCACGTCGAAGGCCAACCTCGTGCTGACCGGCAGCGACGGCCAGAAGCACAGCATCGCGCTCGGTCCGCAGAACGCGGGCAACGTGCCGTTCACGCTCGACCCCACGGCGCTCGGCCTCGCGCCCGGCACCTATTCGATGGCGGTCGAGGACGACGCCGCCGACTCGCCGCCGGTGCAGATCACCGGCACGCTGAGCAGCGTGCAGCTGTCGGCGTCCGGCAACGTGACGCTGGTCGTCAGCAACCTCGGCAACGTCGCACCGAGCGCCGTCACCGGGTTCAGCGGCGCCACGCCTTCCGCTCCTCACTGATTCAACCAAGGAAATCACCATGAGTCTCCAAATCGCACTCTCCGGCATCGACGCGGTCAACACGCAGCTCGACAGCATCAGCAACAACATCGCCAACTCCGGCACCTACGGCTACAAGTCGAGCCGCGTCAACTTCTCGGCCATGTACGCTGGCTCGCAGTCGACCGGCGTCGAGGCGTCGTCGACGACACAGAACATCGGCCTGGGCGGCGGCGTCGTCACGACCGGCGGCGCGATGGACGTCGCGATCCAGGGCGCCGGCTTCTTCGTCAGCCACGACGACAGCGGCCAGACGCTGTACAGCCGCGTCGGCATCTTCTCGACCGACAAGGACGGCTACGTCGTCAACGCGAACGGCGACCGCGCACAAGGCTATGCGGCCGTGCCGGGCAGCACCACGCTCGGCACGTTCGGCGATCTGCAAGTGCCGAACGGGCAGATTCCGGCGCAGGCGAGCAGCACGCTCAACTATGTCGGCAACCTGTCCTCGGACTGGGTCGCGCCGACCGACGCCGTCTTCAGCCAGGCCGACCATCAGTCGTACAACAGCTCGACCGTGTCGGTGGTCTACGACTCGCTCGGCGCGGAGCACAGCGTGACGCAATACTTCGTGAAGAGCGCGCCGAACGAGGTCACCGTGCACTACGCGATGGACGGCACCGACATCGCCGGCACCCAGACGCTGCAGTTCGGCACCGACGGCCAGATGACGACCCCGGCCGCGCCGGTGACCGTCGCGCTCGGCACGCCCACCGATGCCGCGGCGCTGTCGATCGCGATCGACTACACCGGCACGACGCAGTTCTCCGGCGAAACCACCAACACCGCCAATCACGCCAACGGATTCCAGTCGGGCACGCTCGACGGCGTGCAGATCGGCGCCGACGGGTCGGTGCTCGCGACCTACAGCAACGGCGAGAAGCAAAGCGTGGGCACGCTGGCGATCGCGACCTTCGCCGATCAGGGCTCGCTGACCGCGGTGAGCGACACGAGCTGGACCGCGTCGAACGCGTCGGGCAACGCGCTGTACTTCACGCCGGGCACCGGCATGGCGGGCACCCTGACCACCGGCGCGCTCGAGCAGTCGAACGTCGACATCACGTCGGAGCTGGTGAATCTGATGACCGCGCAGCGCAACTACCAGGCAAACTCGAAGGTCATCTCGACCGAGTCGGCGACGCTTCAGGCGCTGATGCAGGCCCTGTAACGCGATGGACGCATTGATCTACACCGCGATGAGCGGCGCCGAACGGACCCTGCGCGCGCAGCAGGTCCACGCCAACAACCTCGCCAACCTCGAGACGACGGGCTTTCGTTCGAACCTCGAACTCACCACCAGCACGACCGTCCCGGGCTACGGCTACGACGATCGTCACATGGGCAAGCTTCAGGCGGACACCGTCACGACGCGCGAAGGCACGTTGAAGGAAACCGGCCGCGATCTCGACGTCGCGGTGGTGGGCGACGGCTTTCTCGCGGTGCAGGGCCCCGACGGCGAGGCCTACACCCGCGCCGGCGCGCTGACCGTGGGTGCCGACGGCGCGCTCACGATCAACGGCATGCCGGTGGTCGGCGACGGCGGCCCGATCGTGCTGCCGACGTTCTCGCAGGTCGCGGTCGCCTCCGACGGCACGATCTCGATCCAGGCCCCCGGCCAGGTCGACATGGCGCCGGTCGACAAGCTCAAGCTCGTCAAGGCCGACCCGGCGGCGCTGACCAAGAACGAGGCGGGGCTGATCGTCGCGCGCAACGGCGACGACCTGCCGGCCGATCCGACGGTCGTGGTGCAGGGCGATCACCTCGAAGGCAGCAACGTCTCGGCGGTCGAGGAGATGATTTCGACGATGAGCCTGAACCGCGATTTCGAGATGCAGATGAAGCTCTACAAGGCCGCCGACTCCATGACCGACGCGGGCAACCGGCTGATCAGCGGATAAGCGCCGGTCGAGACCCGAAACACCAACGATCCCGCGGCCTCGGTCGGCGCGATCATCAGCAACGAACTCTAAGGACAGCGCACCATGAATCCAGCGATGTGGATCAGCAAGACCGGCGTGCAGGCGCAGGACGCGAAACTGCAGGCGATCGCCAACAACCTGGCCAACGTCAACACGGTCGGCTTCAAGCGCGACCGGGTGGTGTTCGAAGACCTGTTCTACCAGATCGAACAGCAGCCCGGAACGCAGCAGGCCGACAACACCGTCGCCCCGTCGGGCGTGCAGCTCGGCAACGGCACGCGCGTCGTCGGCACGCAGAAGGACTTCACCACCGGCAGCCTGCAGACGACCAATCAGCCGCTCGACCTCGCCGTCGTCGGCAACGGCTTCCTGCAGGTCCTGCGCGGCGACGGCACGACCGCCTACACGCGTGCCGGCCAGCTGCAACCCGACTCGACCGGGCGCATCGTCAACGCCCAGGGCCTGCCGCTGGTGCCGACGATCACGATTCCGGCCAAGGCCACGGCCGTCACCATCAGCCAGACCGGCCTGGTCTCCGCGACGATCCAGGGCGCGACCGCACCGACCGAACTCGGCCAGATCACGCTCGCGGGCTTCGTCAATCCGGCGGGCCTCGTCGCGCTCGGCGACAACCTCTACCAGGAGACGGACGCCAGCGGCACCCCGACCGAATCCAAACCCGGCGACAACGGCCAGGGCACGATCAAGCAGGGCGCGCTCGAAGGCTCGAACGTGCAGGTCGTCGAGGAAATGGTCGACATGATCGCGGCGCAGCGCACCTACGAGATGAACACCAAGGTGCTGACCGCCGCCGACAACATGCTGCAGTACCTGTCGCAGGCGGCGCAATGACCGTTGCTCGTCTTTCGCTGGCCGTGCTCGCCGGCGTCGCGGCGCTCGCGCTGTCGGGCTGCGAGACGCTGGAGAAAGCGACGGGCCCGGCACCGAACCCGCCGCGCATCGACGCGCCGCCGCCGGTGGCGCGCGCCGCCGAACGCAAGGGCCACGCCGGCGGCGTGTTCGTGCGCGAGGCCTCGTGGTCGATCATCTCGGACAGCCCGGCGTTCCGCGCCGGCGACGTGGTGACGGTCGTGCTCGACGAGACCACCCAGGCGAGCAAGAAGGCCGACACCAGCTTCGGCAAGCAGAGCAACGTCTCGGTGCAGCCTTCGGTGTTCCTGGGCAAGACCTTCAAGACCGACATCGGCCTCGGCGCGGCGCACGATTTCGCCGGCACCTCGACGAGCACGCAGCAGAACACGCTGCAGGGCGCGATCACCGTGATCGTGCAGGAAGTGCTGCCCAACGGCCTGCTGCGCGTCAACGGCGAGAAGACGCTGTTCCTCAACCAGGGCGAAGAGTTCGTGCGCCTGAGCGGCTACCTGCGGGCGGCCGACATCGACGCGGACAACCGCGTCTCGTCGCAGCGCGTCGCGAACGCGCACATCGCGTATTCGGGCAGCGGCGCGCTGGCCGATTCGAACAACTCGGGCTGGCTGATGCGCTTCTTCAACAGCGTCTGGATGCCGCTCTGAGCGCCGCGCCGGCCGCCCTCCCGATCATGAGACTTCGATGATGAAACTCCGCTGGATCTGCGCCACCTTGCTGACCTGCCTGGCGTGCCTGGCCCCGTCGGCCCACGCGGCGCAGTTTCTGCGCAACCTCGTGAGCGTCGAAGGCGTGCGCGACAACCCGTTGATCGGCCTCGGGCTCGTGGTCGGCCTGAACGGCAGCGGCGACAGCACCCAGGTCGTCGCCTCGAGCCAGTCGGTGAGCAACCTGCTCAAGCAGTTCGGCGTCAAGCTGCCGGACGGCACCGACACCAAGAGCAAGAACGTCGCGACCGTGATGGTGAGCGCCGTGTTCCCGCCCGGCTACCGCAAGGGGCAGGCCATCGACGTCACGGTGTCGTCGCTGGGCGACGCGAAGAGCCTGCGCGGCGGCGTGCTGCTGCTGACGCAGCTGCGCGCGGCCGACAGCGAGGTCTATGCGCTGGCACAGGGCAACCTCGTCGTCGGCGGCCTGACGGCCCAGGGCAAGAGCGGGTCGAGCGTGACCGTCAACACGCCGACCGCGGGCCGCGTGCCCAACGGCGCGATGATCGAGCGCGAGATCGAGAGCGACTTCGACGCCGGCCCCACCGTGCACCTGAGCCTGCACCGGCCGCACTTCCAGACCGCGACCAACATCGTCGAGACGATCAACCGCAAGTACGGCGAGATCGCGAGCACGCGCGATGCGACCGGCATCGACGTCCTGGCGCCGACCAACCCGACGCAGCGCGTGGCCTTCGTCGCGCAGCTCGAAGGCCTGTCCGTGGACACCGGCACCGCGATCCCGCGGGTGATCTTCAACTCCCGCACCGGCACCGTCGTGATCTCCGAAGGCGTCACGGTGCGGCCGGCGGCGGTCTCGCACGGCGCGCTCAAGGTGGTGATCTCCGAGAGCTCGGCGGTGAGCCAGCCGAACCCGTTCGGCGGCGGCCAGACTTCGGTTACGCCGCGCTCGCGCGTGAGCGTCGACCAGGGATCGGGGCGCATGTTCAAGTGGCCGGCGGGCGCGAGCCTGCAGGTCATCATCGACGTGGTCAACAGCACCGGCGCGACCCCCGACGACATCATGGCGATCCTGCAGGCGCTCGACCAGGCCGGTGCGATCGACGGCGAACTGGTCGTGATCTGAGGAGCCGCGCATGACGTCGATCGATCCGAATGCCCCGCCGCCCGCCGGCGCGATCGCCGGCGGCGCGCCCGTGGCGCCGGCTGCCGATGTCGGCCTGAATCTCGCGCCGGTCGCCGGCCCGGCCACCGACGCCGACTACCGCGCCAAGGCGACCGCCGCCGCCGAGAAGTTCGAGAGCTTCTTCATCGGCCAGATGCTCAAGGAGATGCGCTCCAGCGTCAGCGAGTTCGCGGAGGAGGGCAGTGTCTTCAAGGACCCGGTCAACGCCGACATGCTCGGGCTGGCCGACACGATGATGGCCGACAAGATGTCCGGCCAGCACGCGTTCGGCATCGCCGATGCGATCCTGCGCCAGTTGCTCCCGGCGGCGGCGGCGTCTTCCGCGCCGTCGCTTAATGCCGCGGCTCCCGCGGTCGCCTCTGACAAGAGAGGCCCGCGCGCCTCCCCGCCGCCCCTGAATCTTCGACCGGACCCGATCGGCACGCCATGAATCTCATCAACAACGCCTTGTCGGGCGCGCTCGCCGCGCAGGCCGCGCTGAACGCGACCAGCCAGAACATCGCCAACGTCGCGACCGCGGGCTACACCCGCCAGGGCGCGCTGCTGGTCACCGCGAACGCGACGCAGAGCGGCACGGTGTCGGCCGGCAACGGCGTCACGGTCTCGCAGCTGCTGCGCTTCAGCGACAGCTACACCAGCCAGCAGATGTGGAGCTCCAATTCGACCCTCGGCCAGTACACCGTCTCGCAGCCGTACCTGACGCAGATGGAGCAGGTGATGGGCGACGACACCTCCAACATCGGCAGCGGGCTGGACGATTTCTTCAGCGCGCTGAACGCCGTCAGCGTGGACCCGACCTCGAGCCCGCTGCGCCAGCAGGTGCTGACCTCGGCGCAGTCGTTCGCGCAGCGCCTGGACAGCCTGAACGGCGTGTTGTCGACCCAGGTCACGTCGATCCACCAGCAGCGCTCCGACACGGTCAACCAGATCAACGAGACCGCGAACGACATCGACACGCTGAATCAGCAGATCAGCCAGGCGCAGGCCACCAACGTGAACGCGTCGGGCCTGATGGATGCGCGCGACCAGAAGATCGACGCGCTGGCCGGCCTCGTCGGCATCCAGGTCGTGGACCAGCCCAACGGCTCGCGCGACGTGTCGCTGACCGGCGGCCAGCCGCTGGTCGTCGGTTCGGTGGCGTCGAAGATGTCGGCGCAGGGCAATGCCGACGGGTCGCAGACCCTCAAGGTCGCGTTCGTGAACCAGACCTTCACGCTGTCCGACGGCAGCCTGGGCGGCCAGCTCGGCGGCCTGGGCGACTACGAGCAGAACGTGCTGCAGCCGCTGCAGGCCTCGGTCAGCGACATGGCCAGCCAGATCAGCGGCGCGGTCAACACGCAGCTCGGCGCGGGCTTCGGCGTCGACGGCACGGCGGGCGGGCCGCTGTTCGATTTCGATCCGACCGGCGCGTCCGGCATGCTCACGCTGGACCCTTCGGCGACCGCCGCGAACCTCGGCTTCTCGGGCGATCCGACCCTGCCGGGCAACAGCGACAACCTGCTCGCGCTGATCGACCTCAAGAACCAGCCGATCACGGTCGGCTCGCTCGGCTCGGTGCTGATGAGCGACGCGAACTCGCAGCTCGTCGGCCAGCTCGGCACCAACAGCCAGCAGAACCAGGCCTCGATGGCGACGGCGCAGACGGTGCGCGACCAGAGCACGGAGAACTGGAAGTCGGTCAGCGGCGTCAACAGCGACGAAGAGGCCGTGAACCTCGTGCAGTATCAGCAGATGTACCAGGCCAACATGAAAGTCATGACGGTGGCCGACACCTTGTTCGACGCCACCCTGGCGATGATGGGCCCTTGAAGGAGTCGAGATGAGAGTCGCCAGCAGCCAGTACCAGGACACGATGAACACCGCTCTGCAACTGGCGTCGTCCAGGGTGTCGGAGCTGACCGAGAAGATGGCGTCCGGCCAGCGCCTGCTGCTGCCGTCGGACGACCCGCTGGTCAGCGTCCAGCTCTCGCGCCTGACGAGCGAGGAGTCCTCGATCAGCCAGTACCGGGACAACATCGGCTCGCTGAAGACGCAGCTGCAGCAGAACGAGTCCTACCTCGACGGCATGACCAGCGACATGCACCAGGCGCGCGATCTGCTGGTCGGCGCGCTCGACGGCTCGAACTCGTCGGACGACCTCGCGGCGGACGCGGGCCCGCTGCAGTCGCTGCGCGACAGCCTGCTCTTCACCGCCAATTCCAAGGACCAGGAGGGGCGCTACGTCTTCTCCGGCACCGCGACCTCGACGCCGGCGATCAGCTACGACGCGACGCAGCCGCTCGGTTCGCGCTACACCTTCACCGGCAACACGGAATCGCAGAACGTCGTCGTCGGCAGCGGCGTGACCCAGCCCGCCAACGTGAGCGTGCCGGAAATGGCGACGCTGCTGAACCAGCTCGACAGCGCCATCGGCGCGCTGCAGACGCCCGGCGTCAACGTGAGCGACCCGGCGACGCACGCGGTCGTGAGCGCCGGGCTCGACGGCATCGATGCCGCGATGAACTCGGTCAGCTCGACGATCGGGCAGCTCGGCGGCACGCAGAACATCCTGGCGACGCTGGACACCAACCACGCCAACGTCAGCCTGTCGAACCAGCAGGCGCTGATCGACCTCGGCCAGCTCGACTACGGCGACGCGGCGACCCAGCTGAACGACTTCACGACGGCCCTGCAAGCGACGCAGAAGGCGTACGCCAAGGTCAGCGGGCTGTCGCTCTTCAACGTGCTCTGAACTCGACGGACGCGCCGCGCATGCAGGCTGTTCCGCTGCTCCCCGCGCCCACCCCGGGCAGCGTCGCGACGACCGGGCGCGCGGCGGCGGTCAAGCCCCGCACCGAGCTGCGCAGCGGCAAGGCCGCGCCGCCGCGTCCCGCCGCCGGGCCGGCGGCGACCGCCGCGACGGCCGGCCGTGCGCCCGCGCCGCTGCGGCGCGGGCTGAGCGGCTGGAACCCGCAACTGCACAAGCAGCTCTCCGACGCCCAGCAGGCCCAGGATTTCCTCGACCGGACCGCCGCCCAGCTGCAAGGCGTCAAGGCCGACCTGAGCGCGAAGCTGGCCGGCCTGCAGTCGCAGGACGGCCAGCTCGAGGCGAAACTGCGGCAGCTCGCGGACACCGTGCGCGGGCGCCAGCAAGCCTCGGCCGGCAGCCTCGACCCGCAGCTGCGCTACAGCAGCCCGGCCGGCGCGAGCCAGCGCTTCAGCGTGCGCGGCCTCGATCTGCGCACGCTCGCGTCGGGCGCGGGCGAGACGCTGTCGATTTCCACCGGCAGCAGTGCCCGCGGCCTGGCCTCGGTGAGCATCACGCCCGGGCTCTCGCCCGACACCGTCGTGCAGCGCTTCGACCGGGCGCTCGCGCCTTCCGGCATCCGGGCCACCAGCGACGATTCGGGCGCGTTGATCTTCAGCGTCGCCGAATCCTCGTGGCCGTCGGTTCGGGACAACCTGTCGATCAAGGGCGAGGGCATTCATTTCCCGACCGGCCAGCTCACGCGCGTCCGGGCCGATGCGGAGCCCGCGGCGCTGCAGCCCGACGGCTGGCAGAAGAGCGTCGCCAAGAGCGGCGACAAGAGCGCCGACACCCGGGCGCTGCGCCGCACGCTGCAGCAGGTCACGCAGGCGCTGGAGCGGGTCAAGCAGGCCCGCTCGGTCGTCGGCCGCTCGCTCGCGGACGCGGCCAGCAAGATCGATCAGGCGCGGCCGGCGCAGGGCGACGCCGACGTCGCCGCGTCCCTCGCGGCCAATTTCCAGGCGACGGCCGGGCAGTCGGACTATTCGTCGTATTCGTCGGTGTCGGCGGCGCTGGTGGGAATCAGCCGCACGCGGGTGCTGGCGCTGCTGGCCTTGCCGCCGAGCCCGTGAGGCACGGTTCTTCGCCCGCGCCTGCAACAAGCTTAGTTAACGATATGTAGACGTATCTACCTAGTGCCGGGCGGTCAGGTCGGTGTCAACAATGGCACCAAATATGACAATTTCATGATTCGCCCCAAAACTCCTCCCGTTCCGGCCGTGGTCAGACGGACGCGGCGCCGTTCCGCGGAGAGCCAGGACGAGTTGAGAGGCAAATTGGTCACCTGTGCGAAGGCGCTCTACCGGGAGCAGGGCTACGACGCGGTGTCGATCCGCACGCTGACCCAGGCGGTCGGCATGTCGCCGATGTCGTTTTACGTCTATTTCGGCAGCAAGCAGGAGCTGATCCGCCACATCTGGGTCGACTTCATCAGCGAGCTTCTGAAAGCCTTGCAGGCCGCCGGGCGCGGGCGGCGCTCGCCGCTGCTCGTCCTGGAGGCGCATGCCGACGCCTATCTGGCGTATTGGGAAGCCCATCCGCAGCAGTACCGGATGATCTACATGTACGGGGCCTTGCAGGACGACGACGAGCCGGTGGGCTTCGAAGGCGATCCCGTCTATCTCAGCATGGTCGCGCTGACGCGCGAACGCCTGCTGGCCTGTTACCACGGCCAGGCCATCAGCGAGAAGGCCTTGCGCCTGACGGCGGACCACATGTTCGTCAAGGCGCTCGGCTACCTGCACGCGACGCTGGCGATCGGCCGCTACAAGTTCGCCGACCACGCCAAGCTCCGGCGCCGGGTCGTCAAGGACATCGTCGAAACGGTGCACCGCGCCAGCCCCCCCGGCTGAGCTCCCGCGCCGCCGCCGGCGCGGGAGTGACGTATTGCCGTACGCGTAGATCGATTCGTCATCAGGCTGTCACGTCGGCGCGCTCGTGCCGATTCGCCTATCACCGAACGGACCCGGACCCACCGGCCTCATCCGTTTTGGAAGCTCAAGTTTCACCCTGTATTGGTCGAACTGGCTTCGAGCCCGTTACGTAATCTACGCGTACGGAAAAGTCCTGAACGCAACCCTTCGAGCCCCACTCCCGAACATGAACATCAAGCCCTCGTCGCCGCCGCACCAGCAGGTGCTGGACCCGCGTTTCCTGGGTCGGCCGGTGCATCTGCTGCCGCTGTTCACCGCCCGTCTGCGCGAGGATCTGGCGGAGCTGTTCCGCGCCGGCATGAATCGCCGCTACCGTGCCGCCTTCGAGGTCAGCGAGATCGGCATGGCCTGCATCGACGAGCCGGAGCACGCCGGCCGCTGGCTGCGCTACGAGGCGCCGAGCGGCGGCATCGGCTTCGCGATCGAACGCAGCGTGCTGCTGGGCGCCATCCACTATCGCTACGGCACGCGCGAAGCCGCGCCGGCCGACAAGCCAGCGCAGCCTCCGGCGCGCGAGACCGCCACCGAAGAGCGCCTTGCCGCAACGCTCGGGGCCCAGTTCGCGGCCGCCGTCGCCGCACGGATCGACGGCTGGCCCGGCACCGCGACCGAAGCGTGCGAGTTCCGCGCGGCCGGCGCGAACCCGCCGCCGATCGTCAAGGCGTGGACGATCAAGGCCTCGATCGCCGAGTCCAAGCTCGGCATCCACGGGAACCTGTGGCTCACGCTCGACGATGCGTGGATGAGCCGGCTGCTGCGCCAACTGGCGGTGCCGCGCGAGGCCAAGCAGAAGGACGCCGCCGCCGGCGACGCCGGCGCGCCGTTGGCGCAGCGCCTGCACCTGCAACTCGCCGGGCGCCTGCTGCAAAAGGAAGTGCCGCTGGGCACGCTGCTGGACCTGCAGATCGGCGAGGTGATCCCGATCAGCCTGGGCCCGACCGAGGTCCTGGTCGAAGACGCGCGGCTGTTTCGCGCCGTCGTCGCCGAGCGTGCCGGCAAGTTGTGTTTGACCTCTTTTGAAGATGTGGAATGACCATGGAAATGAATGACAACACCGCCATCGAGACCTTGCTGGTCGACATGCCCGATTCCGACGGCGACGGCGGCTCCGACGAGGTCGCGGCAACGCCCGTGCAGCGCCCGCGCCGCGATCTGACGCAGATGATGCGCCGGATTCCGGTCACGCTCACGCTCGAGGTGGGCTCGGCCCGCGTCTCGCTGCAGGACCTGATGGCGATCGGCGCGAGCAGCGTCGTCGAGCTCGACACGCTGGCGGGCGAGGCCCTGGTCATCAAGGTCAACGGCACGCCGATCGGCCGCGCCGAGGTCGTGGTCGCCGGCGAGAACTACGGCCTGAAGGTCATCGACCTCGACGGCCTCGATCTGGACCGCCTCACCTCATGACCCAGCGCGCCACACGCGGCATGCTGCCGCCGGTGGTCGCTTCGCTCACGGTCCTGCTGCTGCTCGCGCTGTCGAGCGCGCCGGCCTTTGCGGGAACCATCCAGCTGCTGGGCGCCACCGGCGGCGCCGGTGCGGGCGGCGCCACGGAGTTCACGGTCAAGACGCAGGTCCTGATCATCATGACGCTGCTGGGGCTGATCCCCACGATGGCGTTGATGATGACCAGCTTCACGCGCTTCGTGATCGTGCTGTCGCTGCTGCGCCAGGCGCTCGGGCTGCAACAGGGCTTGCCCAACCGCATCGTCACCGGCGTCGCGCTGATCCTCACGCTGCTGGTCATGCGCCCGGTCGGCGAACAGATCTGGACGCAGGCCTTCGTGCCGTACGATCAGGACAAGATCGGCCTCGAGCAGGCGCTCGACATCGCGCAGGCGCCGCTCTCGCGCTACATGCTCGCGCAGACCAACAAGGCCGCGCTCGCGCAGATCTCGCATCTCGCCGGCGAGACCAACATCGCCAAGCCGCAGGACCACGCCTTCGTCGTCAAGCTCGCCGCCTTCATCCTGAGCGAGCTGAAGACGGCGTTCCAGATCGGCTGCATGCTCTTCATACCGTTCCTCGTGATCGACCTCGTGGTCGCTTCGGTGCTGATGGCGATGGGCATGATGATGCTGTCGCCGCTGGTGATCTCGCTGCCGCTGAAGCTGCTGCTGTTCGTGCTGGTCGACGGCTGGACGCTCACCGTCAACACGCTGGTCACCAGCATCCAGGCCTCGTGATGGAGCTGCGATGCTGACGCCCGAGATCGCGGTCGACATGATCGGCGATGCGCTGCACGTCGTGATGCTGCTCGTCGTGCTGCTCGTGACGCCGGGGCTCGTGACGGGCCTCGTCGTGGCGCTCTTCCAGGCCGCCACGCAGATCAACGAGCAGACGCTCGGCTTCCTGCCGCGGCTGCTCGTCACGCTCGTCGTGATGAGCATCACCGGGCGCTGGATCATCGGCTAC
>DASYCA010000178.1:0-1720 GCA_036500445.1 Burkholderiaceae bacterium
CCAGCCGATGTCGGCAGTGCACCAGAACACGTCGTCGGGCTTCAGGTCGAAGGTCCACTTCGTCGTCAGCGCCGCGTGCAGCAGGTAGCCGCCGCTCGAGTGCTGCACGCCCTTGGGCTTGCCGGTCGAGCCCGACGTGTACAGCAGGAACAGCGGGTGCTCGGCGCTGACCCATTCGGGCTCGCAGGTGCTCGGCTGGGTCTGCACTTCGTCGTGCAGCCAGTGGTCGCGCGCGTCGTTCCAGGCGATCTTGCCACCGGTGCGCCGGTAGACGATCACGTCCTTGACCGACTCGCAGCCGTCGAGCGCGAGCGCCTCGTCGACGATCGCCTTCAGCGGCAGCTGCTTGCCGCCGCGCAACTGCTCGTCGGCGGTGATCACCAGCACCGCGCCGGTGTCGGCGATGCGGTCGCGCAGGCTCTGCGCCGAGAAGCCGCCGAAGATCACGGTGTGGATCGCGCCGATGCGCGCGCAGGCCTGCATCGCGACCACACCCTCGATCGACATGCCGAGGTAGATCGCGACCCGGTCGCCTGATCTGACGCCGCGCGCGCGCAACGCGTTCGCCAGGCGGCAGGTGCGCTCGAGCAATTCGCGGTAGCCGATCTTCGTGACCTTGGCGTCGTCGGCCTCGAAGATGATCGCGGTCTTGTCGCCCAGACCGGCCTCGACCTGGCGGTCCAGGCAGTTGTACGAGACGTTCAAGGTGCCGTCCTCGAACCACTTGAAGAACGGC
Source organism: Burkholderiaceae bacterium (assembly GCA_036500445.1). Lineage (GTDB taxonomy): Bacteria > Pseudomonadota > Gammaproteobacteria > Burkholderiales > Burkholderiaceae_C > LMDS01. The sequence goes on from DASYCA010000178.1 coordinate 737, forward strand.
GCATCGCTGCTGTCGAGCACCTTCGTGAACGGCGTCTTCCAGCTCAGCAGCTCGCGCGCCCGCGCAGCCCAGAAGGCCTCGTGGTCGGCATCGGCCTCGGCCACGAGCTTGTAGTACGCATCCATGCCGGACACGGCCGCGTCGTTCATCGCCGCCGCCGACGGCGGATACACGTTGGTCTCGGTGCTGCTCATCGTTGTCTCCAGTGATTCCGGTGATTTTTCGCTAGCTTAGGCATGCGCTCTTACGAAGCCCTTACTCGCCCGGCGCGCACTGCGGGCAAGCCCCGCGGGGGCGACCCGGCGAAGCCCGCAGTCTGCACTCAAATCGCACGCCGGGCTTGCGCGGGCTCAAGGCCGCTCGACGCGATGCGTCCCGAGCAACAGCGCGGCGCCGAGCAGCCCGGCGATCAGCGAGCCGCCGAGCACGCCGAGCTTGACCTGGGTCTCGTAGCCCGCGGCCTGCCCCGCGAACGCGAGGCCGCCGATGAACAGGCTCATCGTGAAGCCGATGCCGCACAGCACGCACACGCCGAAGAACTGGCGCGTGCTCGCCTGTGCCGGCAGGCTCGCGCCGGTGAAGCGCATCAGCAGCCAGGCCGCGCCGAACACACCGGTCGCCTTGCCCAGCACTAGCCCGAGCGCGATGCCCAGCGGAATGCCCTGGGCGACCGTGCCGAGCGACACGCCCGCCAGGTTCACGCCGGCGTTGGCGAACGCGAACATCGGCAGCACCGCGAACGCGACCCACGGGTGCAGCGCGTGCTCGGCGGTCTCGAGCGGCGAGCCGCCCTGCCCGTCTTTCAGCGGGATCGCCATCGCGGTGACGACGCCGGCCAAGGTCGCGTGGATGCCCGACTTCAGCACGCAGACCCAGATCACCAGGCCGATCACGACATACGGGCCGACATGCATCACCTTGGCGCGGTTCAGCAGGAACAGCAGCACGATGCCGCCACCGGCGGCGAGCAGCATCAACGGCGAG
>DASYCA010000179.1:0-10948 GCA_036500445.1 Burkholderiaceae bacterium
CCGGTGAGTCGGGCGAAGTCTTTGCCGCCGAGGCGCGCGCGCTGCGGCCCGGCCTGCGGATCGTGTTCGCGACCGGCAGCGGCAACGTGCCGGACATGAGCGGCGAGGGCTTCAGCCCGGTGATGCTGCGCAAGCCGTTCAATTTGGACGCGCTCGCGGCGGCGCTGGCCCGCGCGCGCTAGCGGCGACCGCCGCTGTCGTGCGCGGAGGGCGTCAGCGGCCGGGACGCAGCAGGCCGAGCACGGCCATCAGCACCGCGCCGGTCGCCGCGGCGACCAGCAGGCTCTTCAGCGGCGCGTCCTGCGTGCGTGCCGAGAGCCGATCGATCGGCACCGACATGCGTGCCATCGCCGGCGAGGCGCGGTCGCGCACCGAGTGCATCCGGTCGGCCACGCGGTCGATCGCCGATTCGGCGCCGACTCGGGTCGCGTCCAGCATCGTGTCGAGCCGGTTCGAGGCGCGGTCGACGAAGGTCTGCGGGGCGGGTTCGTTCAGGGTTCTGGCGTTCATCGCGCTTCTCCGAAAGGGTTGAGGGATCATCTTCGTTCGGCCCGGGCCGCCGCGCTGTCGGTCGCGTCCGGACCCGGGCGTAGGCGAACAGGCCGACGGCAGTCACGTCACCCGCTCACTCGCGCGCGGACGCGCCGTGGCGCCAGTCGACGGTGCCGAAGTCGTCCAGGCCGAGCAGCGTGTAGAACACGCCGACCGTCGCCAGCCTCAGCGACGCTGCGGCGTTGCCGCCCTGGAAGCTCGCGCTGCGGCGCGACACGACGTAGCGCAGCCCGATCGCGTGGCGCCCGTGGACGCGCCAGGTGAGCGCGGCGTCGACGCGGGAGACGTCGTCGCGGCCGGCGCTGCGGTTCGCGATCCGGCCGATGAAGTACTCCTGCGCGTCCAGGTCCAGCGAGGCCCGCGAGCCGGCGATCGCGCGCAGCGACAGGCCCAGGCGCGGCGCCATCCCGTAGTGGTAGTCGCGGTCGTTCTGGCTCGCGCTCGAGGTGCTCGCGGCCGAATAGCCGACGCCGACCAGCGCGGTGCCTTGCAGGGCCAGGTTCTGCGTCGCCCACCACTGGCCGGTGGTCCCGATCGACAACCCGGTGCTCGAGACGTGGAACAGCGAGGGCGCGATGTAGTCGTAGTTCGCATAGAGCCCCCACAGCCCGCGATAGGCGTCGCCGGCCGCGAAATCGGTGCCGACCAGCAGGCCGCGCGAGCTCAGCACCTCCATTCCGCCGGTGCTGGAGGCGACCGCGCGGAAGCTGAAGAAATCGAACGGCCGGTGGTAGCTGTAGTGCTCGTCGCCGGGCAGCCCGTAGTCCATAGCGAAATCGACCTCGGCGTCCTGGCGCTTGTCGCCGCCGGTGTCCAGCGAGGCCTGGCCGACCGCGCGGCGCGCGCCGAGGCGCAGCCGGCTGTAGTAGATCGGGTCGTGGTCCGAGAAACTGTCCTCGAAGCGGTTGCCGTAGAGCAGCCGATTGAAGCCGTACGACGGCGAGATCGCGGCGGCGGCCCACTCGCGCCAGACGTACGGCAGCTCGCTCCTGTTCTCGAGCACCAGGCGCGCCATCCGGAACAGCGGCTCGCCGAGGAAACTGCCGGCGATGCCGCTGGCGACCTGGTCGTTGCGCGCCGGCGGCGTCTGCTCGCCGGTGATCTCCCACCACGCGCTGCCGACGAAGGTGTAGGCCGACGCCTGCCAGTAGCCGAGGCCGGCCGAGCGCGCCGCGTCGTGGTAGATCGAACCCTGGTACGGGTGGGCGAACTGGTTGATCTTGAACGGGTCGTTGTCGACGATCCACGGGCCGCGCAGGTTGCGGCGGATCGAGCCCCAGCTCACGTCGTAGTCGCTCGAGCCGCTGAAGCGGCGATTGAACCGGTTCAGCAAGAAATCGAAGCCGATGATCTCCGCGGCCGGCACCAGATCGCTGTGGTCGGGTTCGGTCGGCGCCGGCGAATCTTGGGTCGTCTGCCCGTGCGCCGGAGCCACCGGGTTCAGCAGCGCCAGCGACGCGGCAGCGAGGCAGGCGTGGCGGACGAGCCGCGCCGCGCGGCCGGTGCCCGCGTTCATCGGACCGGCACGTCGCTCAGGTTGTCGATCTGCTTGATGATGTCGTCACGAACGGCCTCTTCGGCCAGCGGCACCATGGCCGGCGAGCTCAGCGGCACGCGGCCGCTCAGTTGCCGAGGCGCCGAGGTCCCTTCGCTGATCGTCGCCTTCCACGCGATCTCGTCGGCCTGCAGGTCGAAGTCGCCCTCGTAGGTATAGACCTTGGCGTTGCTGCCGTGTTCGTGAGTCGTTGCAGGGATGTGCATGGCGCGCTCTCGGTGGACGGTGGGTGGACGGTGGCGTCAAGCCTAGGCACGCCGGCGTGTCGCGGCCATAGCCGGGCACCGACATCGCGTGTAGTCCGCGCCTTACGGCCGGGCGATGCCGGATGTGCTCCGGCAAGCAGGCTGGTATTCGTCCTACAACGCAGACGCGCGCCGCGTGGGTAGATTGGGGCCGTGCAAACGGCGGCCACGAGGCCGCGCGAACCTGAGGAGCCCGCCATGACTGTTGCGACCCATTCGGCCCGCATCGTCCAGCCGATACCGTTCATCGACGCGCTCGGTCAACACAACGCGATTCCGGTCGGCCCCTGCCTCGTCGAGGAGCTCGACACCGCCGGCGTCAGCGTGTTCTGGGGCCCGACGGGCGAGGAGTCGGCCCTGTTGCCGGCCGAGGAGGTCGAGGTGGCCGAATCGACCGGCAAGCTGGTGCTGCTGGATTGACGGAGGGCTCGATGCCGCACCACCATCACCTGACCGAGCCGCAGTGGGTCGACCGCTTTCTGGACCGGCTGGGCACGCTCAGGCCGAGCGTGCACGCGGCCGGCTCGCGCGAGCGCGCACTGCAGGCCTACGCCGAGGCGGCCGACAACGGCCCCGAGGAGGCGGCGGAGCGCTACGTGCTGGAGCTGCCGTCGCCCGACGCCGGCGCGGCCGGCGAAACCTGATTCACGCGCACGGAGAAGCCGATGATCGTCGACCCGATTCCCGAGGACGAAGTCTTCGACCGCCTGCGCCCGGTCCTGCGCGCGCAGGGGCTGGACCTGCATCGCGGGCCGCTCGACGGCATGAGCCGCGGCGAGGTGGGCCGCTTCTACACGACGAAGAACGGCGCCTCCGGCGAGGTCGACGAGCGCGACCTGGACCTGGAGCGGCGCGCCCGCGCGCTGGGCGTGCTGCGCGTCAACGAGGCGATGGTGCCGTCGCACGGCGAGCCGGCCTGAGCCGGTGCGGCGCGCCGGAGCGCGCGGGCTTCAGGGCGCGCGCGAATTGCCGCGGCGCGAGCCGTCCTCGAACACCTCGTCGTCGCGCACCAGCGTGCCGCGCTCGTCGAATTCGCGTTCGCGCGTGATCCGGCCGCGGCCGTCGTAGACGCTTTCGCCGCGCGCCCGGCCGCTGTCGTCGAAACGCGTGTGGGTGCCGGTCGCGAGCTCGTCGCGCGCATTGCTGAGTGTCCAGCTGCCGTCGAACGAGGGCTTGCCGTTGTCGTGGTAGCTCGTCTCGTGCCGCACGCGCTGGCCGGCGCCGGCATCGCCGTACTCGGATTTGTCCTTGAGCTGGCCGTTCAGGTACCAGCTCGTCTCGGCGACGAGGTCGGCGCCGCGCGCGCTCGGCGCCCAGCGGCGCTCGTGCACCAGCTTGCCGGATTCGTGGAACTCCTGCTCCAGCGTGTCGACCCGGCGCGGCCGCGCGCCGGCGTCCGTCGCCGCGCCCGTGACCCACTGCAGCTCGTGGCGCTTCGTGCCGTCGGCCGCGAAGCTGCGCTCGATGCCGCCGGTGGCGGTGAGCTCGCGCAACTCGCGCACGCTGCCGCTGTCCCACAAGGTTTCGGTCTTGCGGCGCTCGCCGTGGTCGATCATCAGGCGCGTCGTCGCCTGGCCCTTGCCGTTGTAGAGCACGACGGTGGTCGCGGCGCCGGCGTGGCCGCAGGCGGTCTTGTCGTCGAACTCGGTGCCGAAGACCGGGCGCGGCGCGCAGCGCAGCTCGGAGAGCTTGCCATCGGGCGTGAACTCGGCGTAGGCCTGCTCGCGTGCGTCGTCGCCGTAGAAGGTGAGCCGGCGCCTGGAGCCGTCGGGATTCCAGCTGCGCGCGACGCCGATCGTGCCGCTGTTGCGCACGGTCTCTTCGCGCACCAGCACGCGCTTGCCGTCGGCCGCGTTGACGGCCCACTCGCGGCTCACGCCGTCGCGGTTGCCGCGCTCGTTGACGCTGAATTCGCGCTCGATCTGGCCGGCCTTGAAGTAGCGCACGACGCCCATGAACTTGCCGTTCTGCAACTCCTGCTCGCGCACGACCTGGCCGGTGTCGGATTCGCGGCAGCGCATCAGCCCGGTCTTGCCGGCCGTCGCCGAGCCGTTGTTCGGATTGATCGGCTCGCCGCCCAGCTCGCAGGTCTGGATCGCGAAGGCGGGTGCGGCGAGTGCGCTGAACGCGAGCGCGAAGGCGAGGCGCCGAAACGGGGTCGAGGTGATCGTCATGAATCGATTGTGGGCGATGCCGGTCGGTGGCGGGATGCTATGGTCCGCTCGACGCGCTGAAGCGGCCCGCGGACCGGGCCGTGGCGTCGACTTGCGCATGCGTTTGCTCCTGATCGAAGACGACCCGATGATCGGCCGCGCCGTCCAGCACGGCCTGGACAAGGCCGGCTTCGCGGTCGACTGGGTGACCGACGGCCGCAGCGGCGAGTCCGCCGCGGCCAACGGCGTCTACGACCTGATCGTGCTCGACCTCGGGCTGCCGCGCGTCGACGGCCTCGCGCTGCTGCAGACGCTGCGGGCGCGCAGCGACAGCGTGCCGGTCCTGATCGCGAGCGCGCGCGACGGCGTGCCCGAGCGCATCAAGGGCCTGAACGCCGGCGCCGACGACTACCTGCTCAAGCCCTTCGACCTGGACGAGCTGATCGCCCGCGTGCGGGCGCTGCTGCGGCGACGCAACGGCAGCGCGACGCCGGTGCTCAGCGCCGGCACGCTGAGCCTGGACCCGGTGCGGCGCCAGGTCCTGCAGGACGGCCGCGAGGTCAGCCTGACCGCGAAGGAATTCGCCGTGCTCGAGGCGCTGCTGCAGCGGCCGGGCGCGGTGCTCTCGCGCGAGCGGCTGGAGGAATCGATCTACGGCTGGGCCGAGGAGATCGGCAGCAACGCGGTCGAGGTGCACCTGCACAACCTGCGCCGCAAGCTCGGCGCGAACGTGATCCTGAACGTGCGCGGGGTCGGGTACCGGATCCTCGAATGAGTCGTCCGCCGTCGATCCGCCGGCAATTGATGAACTGGCTGCTGGCCGCGCTGTGCGTCGGCGCGCTGGTGCTGGTGGGCGCGGCCTACCGGCTGAGCCTGATCGAGTTCAACGAGGTGCTGGACGACAGCCTGCGCCAGACCGCGCTGCTGCTCGCCGACCGCGACCTCGCCGGGTCCCTGTCCGCGCCGCCGGCCGGCACGACGCCGCCGGGCGTTGCCTCGGCCGACACCGAATCGAAGATGGTCGCGATCGCGCGCCGGCTGGACGGCACGCTGCTCTACACCTCCGAGCCCGAGATCGCACTGCGCTTCGAGGTCGTGCCGGGCGCGTCCACGCAACGCGCGAACGCCGACGAGTGGGACGTCTTCACCGTCGTGCAGAGCGACCGCGTCGTGCAGGTCGCGCAGCCGACCTCGGTGCGCCGCGAAGGCGCGGGCGAATCGGCGACGCGGCTGCTGGTGCCGCTCGCGATCCTGGGCGCGCTGTTCGGCGTGCTGCTCGTCGTCGCACTGCGGCGCGCCCTGCAGCCCCTCGGCGTCGCGAGCGACGCGCTCGCCAAGCGCAGCGCGACCTCGCTCGAGCCGCTGGCGCTCGACGGCGTGCCGCTCGAGATCCTGCCGGTCGTGCGCACCTTGAACGACCTGCTGCGGCGCCTGGGGGTCGCGTTCGAGGCGCAGCGCAATTTCGTCGCCGATGCGGCGCACGAGCTGCGCTCGCCGGTCACGGCCCTGCAGCTGCAGGCGCAGATCCTCGAACAGAGCCGGGACGCGCAAGAGCGCGCGCAGGCCTCGAACGAGCTGGCCGCGGGCATCGCGCGGGTGCGCCGCTTGATCGAGCAGCTGCTGCACCTGTCGCGCGCAACGGCCGACGAAACGGCGCGGGCGTCGTCGACGCGCGAACCGGTCGACTTGGCCGAGCTCGCGCGCGCGGCGGTCGTGCGCTGGATCGCCGAAGCGGAGCGGTGCGGCATCGACCTGGGGGCGCAGGCGAACGAGCGCATCGTGATCGAGGGCCACGCCGCGCAGCTCGAGATCCTGCTGAACAACCTGGTCGAGAACGCGCTGCGCTACACGCCGCGCGGCGGTGTCGTCGACGTGGTCGCGCAACTGCACGGCGGCACGCCGACGCTCGGTGTGATCGACGACGGCCCGGGCATCGCGGCGGCCGAACGCGAGCGCGTGTTCGACCGCTTCTACCGCAGCCCGGAGACGATCGCCGGCGACATCGGCAGCGGCCTGGGCCTGGCGATCGTCAGGTCGATCGCCGAGCAGCATGGCGCCGTCGTCAGCTTGCACGCGGGGCGCGACGGGCGCGGGCTCGAGGCGCGAGTCACGTTCGCGCCGGCGGCGCGGCCGCGCTGAGCGGCGGGGAGACGTGAGGCAAGAGACGCGACGCAAGAGGTGCGCCGCAAGAGGTGCGCCGCGCGAGAAGGAATCAGCCGGTGTGCACCGCGTCATTGCGCGGCTGCTCGGCCGGCGCGCGCGGGCGCAGCCGGCGTTCTCGCCAGCTCGCGCGTTCGGTGAAGGTGAGGGAACAACCCGAGCAACAGTACACGCCGCTGTAGCGCATCACGCCGTCGGCGCCGCGATGGGTCAGCTGGCGGTAGCTCGTGGCGCCGCAAGCGCGGCAGCGATTGACAAGAGGCGGTGTGTCCATCATGAGACTGTACATCCATCCAGTTGTTGGGCTACGATGACTGGTCTGGGAAGATCTTCTCACGACTCTGGCAAACGCGTCACCGAATGGATTTGCAAATCTCTGCCGAAGCGTCCGCAACCCTGATGACGGCGCCCAAGCGCGTGCACCTGACGCGCCTGATGAGCATCTGGCGCTCGGCCGGCTGGCCGTGCCGCGACGCGATCGAGGTCGACCTGCTCGCGGCCGGTTGGGCCGAGGTCTCCTCGAGCCCGGCGGGCCACGAATGCCTGCGGCTGACCGAGGCCGGGATCCGGCTGCTGGCCGCGTCGCGCCAGCGCAACCAGCGCGCGCTGAGCACGCACGACCGGCTGGCCGAGAAGATGGCGCTGCAATTGCTCGGGCTCGGCCGCATCGTCTGGCGCGAGCTGTCGCTGCTCGCGGAGGCCGGGGCAGTCGAGGAGGGTGCGGCCAAGGTCTGGCGCAGCGCGCGGCCCGACGTCTTCTCGATCCGCAACACCACGGTCGCGGCCTACCTGCAGCCGATGGTCCACGAGATCAAGGTCAGCCGGGCCGACCTGCTGTCCGACCTGCGCCATGCGGCCAAGCGTGCGTCCTACCAATGGCTGTCGTGCGAGACCTGCTATGTGTTCCCGGCCGGCATCGCGCAGCCCGAGGAGATCCCCGAGGCCTTCGGGATCTGGGTCCTGAACGGCGCGGTCGACGGCGGCCAGCTCGAGCTCGTGCGGCCGGCGCGCCACACGCCGTGCGAGCTGCCGTTCGCGGTCTGGATGGCGCTCGCGAAGGCGACGCCGGTGCGCACCGACGACGAGCCGGCGCAGGGCCAGTTTTGAAGCCCTACACCGTCGCCGTCCGCGCGCTGTGCGAGTTCGCCGCCATCGGCGGAGACCTCGACCTGCGCTTCTCGCCCTCGTCGAGCGCGCAGGAGGGCATCAAGGGCCACCGCAGCGTCAGCGCGAGCCGCGGGGCAGGCTACCGCGCCGAGATCGCGCTGAGCGGCGCGTACGGCGAGCGGCTGGTCGTGCGCGGGCGCGCCGATGGCTTCGACGCCGAGCGCAACGTGCTCGAGGAGGTCAAGACCTACCGCGGCGAGTTGGCGCGCATGCCGTTGAACCAGCGCCGGCTCCACTGGGCCCAGGCCAAGGTCTATGGCGCGCTGCTGTGCCGCGAGCTCGGGCTGCAGGCGCTGACGATCTCGCTCGTCTACTTCGAGGTCGGCGAGCAGCGCGAGGCGCCGCCGCTGCTGCAGCACTGCAGCGCCGCTGAACTGGAGCGCCACTTCGACGCGCTGTGCGCGCGCTTTCTGGTCTGGGCCGACGCCGAGCGCGCGCACCGGGCGGCGCGCGACGCTCGGCTCGCGGCGCTGCGCTTTCCGCACGAGGCCTTCCGCAGCGGCCAGCACGCGCTCGCGAAGAGCGTGTTCAATGCCGCCCGCCTGGGCCGCTGCCTGCTCGCGCAGGCGCCGACCGGCATCGGCAAGACGCTCGCGACGCTGTTCCCGCTGCTGAAGGCCGGCCCGACGCACGCGCTCGACAAGGTCTTCTTCCTGACCGCCAAGGGCTCGGGCCGCGGGATCGCGCTGGACGCGCTCGCGACGATCCAACACGGCGAGCCGGCGCTGCGCGTGATCGAGCTGGTCGCGCGCGAGAAGGCCTGCGAGCACCCCGACAAGGCCTGCCATGGCGAGTCGTGCCCGCTCGCGACGGGTTTTTACGATCGCCTGCCGGCCGCGCGCGAGGCCGCGGTCACTGCCGCGACCTTGACGCGCGAGACCTTGCGCGAGGTCGCGCTCGCGCACCGGGTCTGCCCCTATCACCTCGGCCAGGAGCTCGCGCGCTGGTGCGACGTGGTCGTCGGCGACTACAACCACTTCTTCGACAACAGCGCGCTGCTGCACGGCCTGACGCTTGCGAACGGCTGGAAGGTCGGCGTGCTCGTCGACGAGGCCCACAACCTGGTCGAGCGCGCGCGCGGCATGTACAGCGCCGAGCTCGAGTCGCGCACGCTGCGCGCGTTGCGCGGCGTCGCGCCCGAGGCCTTGAAGAAGCCGCTGGATCGATTGCAGCGCGCGTGGAGCCGCCTCGCGAAGGCGCAGACCGCCGCCTACGCGGTGCTGGCCGAGCCGCCGCACGCGGTCGTCAAGACGCTGCAAGAGGCCTCGAGCGCGATCGCGCAATGGCTCGCCGAGCACCCCGCCGGGGTCGCGAGCGAGCTGCTGAATTTCTACTTCGACGCACTCGCGTTCAGCCAGCGGCTGGAGACGCTCGCCGCGCATTCGCTGCTCGACCTCACGCTGGAACCCGGCACCGACGCCGGGCGCGCCGGCGAATCGCGGCTGTGCGTGCGCAACCTCGTGCCGGCGCACTTTTTGGCGCCGCGCTTCGCCGTCGCGCACGCGACCGTGCTGTTCTCGGCGACGCTGACGCCGTGGCATTTCTATGCCGACGTGCTCGGGCTGCCGCAGGACTGTGCCTGGCTCGATGTCGACGCGCCGTTCAACGCCGAGCAGCTGGCGGTCACGGTCGAGCGCCGGGTCTCGACGCGCTACCGCGACCGCGCCGGTTCGCTCGTGCCGATCGCACGCCTGATCGCCGCGCAATACGCCGCCCGGCCCGGCAACTACCTCGCGTTCTTCAGCAGCTTCGAGTACCTGGAGCAGGCCGCCGCGACCTTTCGCGCGCTCGCGCCGCAGGTGCCGATCTGGCAGCAGGCGCGGCGCCTGAACGAGGCCGAGCGCGCGGACTTTCTCGCGCGCTTTGCCCTGGACGGCCGCGGCATCGGCTTCGCGGTGCTGGGCGGCTCGTTCGCCGAAGGCATCGACCTGACCGGCACGCGCCTGATCGGCGCCTTCATCGCGACGCTCGGGCTGCCGCAGGTGAACCCGGTCAACGAGCAGCTGCGGCGCCGGCTCGAGGCCGATTTCGGCGACGGGCACGACTACGCGTACCTGTTCCCCGGCATCCGCAAGGTCGTGCAGGCGGCCGGCCGCGTGATCCGCACCCGCACCGACGTCGGCAGCGTGCACCTGATCGACGACCGCTTCGCGCGGCCCGAGGTGCTGCGGCTGCTGCCGCGCTGGTGGCGGGTCGAGGTGGCCGCCGGCCCTTAGGTTCCGCGGGGTGAATGGGGTCATAAGCCTGCGCTAAGGCGCCGCGGCGATCCTCTGGACTTTTTGGCGAGCGGACGCATTGCCGTCCCATGGAGATGATTGATGAGTGAACCGGCTCGAAAACTGCTGGGCAAGGTGCCGGAAGTGACCTTCTGGTTCTGGGTCATCAAGATCGCGGCGACGACGCTGGGCGAGACCGGCGGCGACGCGGTCACGATGTCGATGAACCTGGGGTACGCCGTCGGCACCGCGATCTTCGCGGCCGTCTTCGTCGGGGCCGTGGCCGCGCAGGCGAGCGCCGACCGGTTCCGCCCCTACCTGTACTGGTTCGTGATCGTCGCGACGACGACGGCCGGCACCACGCTGGCCGATCTGCTCGACCGCTCGCTCGGCATCGGCTACCTCGGCGGCTCGGCCCTGCTGCTCGCGCTGCTGCTGGCGACGCTGGCGTTGTGGTACCGCAGCGAAGGCTCGGTGGCGGTCGACACGGTAAGCAGCCCGAGCGTCGAGCTGTTCTACTGGGTCACCATCCTGTTCTCGCAAACCCTCGGCACCGCGCTCGGCGACTTCCTCGCCGACACCTCCGGCCTGGGCTACGGCGGCGGCGCCCTGGTGTTCGGCGCCGCGCTGGTGGGGCTGGCGCTGCTCTGGCGCTTCACCGCCACCGACCGCGTGCTGCTGTTCTGGGCCGCCTTCATCCTGACCCGTCCGCTCGGCGCCACCGTCGGCGACTTCCTCGACAAGCCGCGCGCCAACGGTGGCCTGGCGCTCGACCGCTTCACCGCGTCGGCCGTGCTGGTGGCGTTCATGGTGGTCTGCCTGCTCGCCTTCACCCAGCGGGCGGCGAAACGGGCGCATGGGGTCTGACGACCGCATATCCGGCGTCACCGCGGCTAAGTG
>DASYCA010000180.1:0-4992 GCA_036500445.1 Burkholderiaceae bacterium
CGTTCAGGTCGATCACGAGCGCGAGCTGCTTCGCGAGCGTCTCGCCCTGCTCCGCGCGCACGCGCCGCTCACTCCCTCCCCCGCTGGGGGAGGGTTGGGGTGGGGGCAACGAGGCGGCGCCTGCAGGGCCCCCACCCCGGCCCTCCCCCAGGGGGAGAGGGAGAAGAAGGTCCTTCAGCCACTGCATCATGATCTGCGCCCCGCGAAGTACGTCATCACCTTGCTCGTCACCCCCCGCACGCCCGGCGCGGCCGGCACGCTCGCGACCTGCGGGAACGACTCCTGCGGCTCCTCCGGCTCGGCCGGGCGAATCCGCACCCGCACGTCGTACCACCCGGCCTGCCCGGTGATCGGATCGGAGTTGCTGATCGTCTTCGAGGCGCTCCCCGCGAACGGCAGCTCCTCGGTGATCAGGTGGTTCAACAAGAACCCCTTGCGCGCCTCGTCGGCGCCCGGCGCGAGCTGCCACGCGCCGTCGGCCTTGCCGATCGCGTTCCAGGTCCAGACCGTGCCGGGCTCGACCGCCTCGCTGTAGCGCAGCATGCAGCGCAGCTTGCCCCACTCGCTCTCGACCCAGCACCAGCCGCCGTCCTCGATCCCGGCGGCCCGCGCGGTCAGCGGGTTCACCTGCAGGTAGTTGTGGCTGTGGATCTGGCGCAGCCACGCGTTCTGCGAATCCCAGGAGTGGTACATCGCCATCGGCCGCTGCGTGATCGCGTTCAGCGGGTACGCGGCGAGATCCGTCGCGGCCTCCTCGAGCGGCGCGTACCAGAACGGCAGCGGATCGAAATAGGTGTCGATGCGCTCGCGCAAGGCCTCGGGCGGGCGGCGCCCGGCGCTCTTGCCCTGCGCGGCAAGCCGAAAGCTCTGCAAGGTATCGGAGTAGATCGCGAGCTGCACCGGGTCGTTCTTCTGGCGCCAGCCCTTCTCCTTCGCGAAGTCCAGGTACTCGCGGTTCCAGTTGCGCATGTAGTGCATCGTCTCGGGCAGGTGGTACTGGAAGACGCAGTTGTTCTTCTCGTACATCGCCCACTGGTTCGGGTTCGGCTCGCCGCGCAGGTGGCTTTCGCCGTCCTTGCCGCGCCACCCCATCAGGAAGCCGATGCCGGGCGCGGGCTGGAAGTTGACGACGAACTCGGGGTAGTCCTTGTACTTGCGCGTGCCCTCGGGTGTCGTGAACGCCGGGAACTTAAGACGCGACGCGAGCTCGATCAAGACTTCCTGGAATGGCTTGCACTCGCCGGTCGGCGGCAGCACCGGCACGCGCACCGAATCGACCGGGCCGTCGAACTCGGAGATCGGCCGGTCCAGCATGCTCATCACGTCGTGGCGCTCCAGGTACGTGGTGTCGGGCAGCACCAGGTCGGCGAACGCGACGGTCTCGCTCTGGAACGCGTCGCAGACGACGATGAACGGGATCACGTGCTCGCCAGTCTTCTCATCCTTGCGGTTCAGCATCTCGCGCACGGCCATCGTGTTCATGCTGCTGTTCCAGGCCATGTTGGCCATGAAGATCATCAGCGTGTCGATGCGGTAGGGGTCGCCGCGCACCGCGTTCGTGATCACGTTGTGCATCATCCCGTGCGCGCTCAGCGGGTGCTCCCACGAGAACGCGTGGTCGATGCGGATCGGCGTGCCGTCCGGGTTGATGGCGAGTTCGTCCGGATTGGCCGGGAAGCCGAGCGGCGCGGCGTTCAGCGGCGTGTTCGGCTGGATCATCTCGGGCGAGTTGAACGCGCGGTAGTTCGGCACGATGTGGCGCGGGTACGGCGCCTTGTGGCGAAAGCCGCCGGGTGCGTCGATCGTGCCGAGCACGCTCATCAAGACCGCCAGGCCACGCACGGTCTGAAAGCCGTTCGAGTGCGCCGCGAGCCCGCGCATCGCGTGGAACGCGACCGGGCGCGCCTGCGTCGCCGGGTGGACCTTGCCCCAGGCGTCGGTCCACGGGATCGGCAGCTCGAAGGCCTGCTTCAGCGCCGTCTCGCCGAGCTCGCGCGCCAGCTGGCGGATGCGCTCGGCGGCGATGCCGGTGATCGCCGCGGCCCACTCCGGCGTGCAGCTCGCGACGCGGTCGCGCAGCAGCTGGAACGACGGCGCGACCCGCGTGCCGTCGGCAAGCGTGTAGTGCCCCTCGAGCGCCGGGTCGCAGCCGTCGGCGATGCCTTCGGGATAGGCGTTCAGCACGCGGCCGCTGGTCTTGTCCCAGACCAGTTTGTTGTGCGGATGCCGGCCGTCGCCCGGCGGGCCTTTTTCAGGATCCGGATCGAACGCGAACAAGCCTTGACGCGCGCAGTCGTCGAGCACGACCAGCTGTGGCGCGTTGGTGAAGCGCTTCAGGAACGCGTGGTCGATCAGGTCGCTCGCGATCAGCTCGTGCAGCAGCGCCATGAACAGCGCGCCGTCGGTGCCCGGCTTGATCGGGATCCATTCGTCGGCGATCGCCGAATAGCCGGTGCGCACCGGGTTGATCGAAATGAAGCGCCCGCCGGCCCGCTTGAACTTGCTCAGCGCGATCTTCATCGGGTTGCTGTGGTGGTCTTCGGCGGTGCCGATCATCACGAAGAGCTTCGCGCGGTCCAGGTCGGGGCCGCCGAACTCCCAGAAGCTGCCGCCGATCGTGTAGATCATCCCGGCGGCCATGTTGACCGAACAGAACCCGCCGTGCGCGGCGTAGTTCGGCGTGCCGAACTGGCGCGCGAACAGGCCCGTCAGCGCCTGCATCTGGTCGCGGCCGGTGAAGAGCGCGAACTTCTTCGGGTCGGTCGAGCGGATCTTGCCCAGGCGCTCGGTCAATATCTCGAACGCCCGGTCCCACGAGATCGGCTCGAACTCGCCGGCGCCGCGTTCGCTGCCGGGCTTGCGCAGCAGCGGCTTGGTCAGCCGCGCCGGCGAGACCTGTTTCATGATCCCGGCCGAGCCCTTCGCGCAGATCACGCCCTGGTTCAGCGGGTGGTCGGGGTTGCCGTCGATGTAGCGCAGCTCGGGTCCGTTGCCCACGTCGCGCAGGTGCACGCGGATGCCGCAGCGGCAGGCGCACATGTAGCAGGTGGTGGTCTTGACCTCGTTGACCGCGTCGGGCACCGGCGGGGCAAGCGGGTCGTGGAGGGGCTCGCGCGACAGGAACTTGAACACCGGCATCTCCTCGTGAGTGCCTTCATGGTAGCGGCGCACCCTGAAAGGCGAAAGCGCACAATCACGGTCATATCGATCTGTTTTTCAGATCGATTCCAGATCGCCAGCTCGCTCTTCCCGCCCGTCCACCCGGAGCCGTTCCATGCCCGCCAGCCCCGCCGCCGTCTCCCGCCTGCGCCTGAACCTGCGCCAGCTCGAAGTCTTCGTCGCGACCGCGCGCAGCGGCTCGACGCGCGCCGCCGCGGAGCGCGTCGCGCGTTCGCAGTCGGCCGCGAGCACCGCGCTGGCGGACCTGGAATCGGCGCTGGGCGCGCCGTTGTTCGACCGCGTCGGCCGCCGCCTGGTGCTGAACGAGAACGGTCGCGCGCTGCTGCCGCGCGCCGCGTCGATGCTCGACGAAGCGGCCGATGTGCAGCAGCTGTTCCGCGGCGAGCACCTCGCGCCGCTGCGCGTCGGCGCGAGCCTGACGATCGGCGAGTGCATCCTGCCCGAGCTGGTCGGCGAGTGGAAGGCGCGCCACCCGAAGAGCCCGGTCCGCATGGCGATCGCCAACACCAGCGACGTGATCGAAGCGGTCGCGGCCTTCGACGTCGACATCGGCTTCATCGAAGGCTCGCAGACCCACCCCGACCTGATCGTGCGGCCCTGGACGCGCGACGAGCTGGTGATCGTCGCGTCGCCCGATCACGCGCTCGCCGGCCGCGTCGCGACGGCGCGCCTGCTGCGCGAGGCGCAATGGGCGCTGCGCGAGCGCGGCTCGGGCACGCGCGAGGCGGCCGACCGCTGGCTCGTCGAGCACCTCGGCCACGCCCAGGTCGCCTACGAGCTCGGCAGCCCGGAGACGATCAAGCGGCTCGTCGTGGCCGGCCCGGCGCTCGGCTTCCTGTCGCGCCACGCGGTCGCGCGCGAGCTCGCGCAGGGCACGCTGGTCGAGCTGAAGACGCGCCGGCCGCCTGCCCTGCGGCGCCTCGCGATCGTGCTGCACCGCGACAAGCGCCTGGGCGCCGGCGCCGAGGATTTCGTGCTGCACTGCGTCGCGGCCGGCAAGCGCATCAGCGCCTGAGCGCCCGCCACTTCGTCACTCCGCCGCTCGGCCGCTCGGCCGCTCGGTCGGTCCGCTCCGCCGCTCCGTTCGGCCGCGCCGCTCAGGCGGCGGTCGACGACGCGAGCAACGCCGCGGTGTGGCGCGCGATCACCGCCTCTTCGTCGGTGCGCAGCACCTGCACGTCGACCGCGCCGGAGAGCATCCACGCCGCGCCGTCGACGATGCGCGCGCGCAAGCCCGCAGCGTTCTCGCCGATGCCGCCGGTGAACACGAGTGTGTCGATGCCGCGCAGCGCGGCGGCCATCGCGGCGAGCTCGCGCAACACGTGCTCGACGAAGTAGTCGATCGCCATCGCCGCACTCGCGAGACTCGAGGCCTCGAGCGCGCGCATGTCGCTGGACAGGCCCGACAGCCCGAGCAGCCCCGACTCGCGGAACAGCAGCCGCGTGACCTCGTCGACGCTGCGGCCGTGCTGCTGGATCAGGTGCAGCACGACGGCGGCGTCGATGCGCCCGCAGCGCGTGCCCATCGGCAGGCCGTCCAGCGGCGAGAAGCTCATCGTCGTCGCAACCGACCGGCCGTCGCGCAGCGCGCACATCGACGCGCCGTTGCCCAGGTGCGCGATGACGACGCGCCCGCGCGCGCGCACTGGGTCGGCGGCCGCGAGCTTCGCGAGGATCGATTCGTAGGAGAGGCCGTGGAAGCCGTAGCGCCGCACGCCGGCATCGAACAGCGTCTGCGGCAGCGCGAAGCGCCGGTTCAGCTCGGGTTGAACGGCGTGGAACGCGGTGTCGAAACACGCGACCTGCGGCACG
>DASYCA010000181.1:0-8710 GCA_036500445.1 Burkholderiaceae bacterium
AGTGAGCGGGTGAAAGGCCTCGACTCTCGGGGCGGGATGCGGGGTCGCCGACGCAGTGAACGCTCTACCCTGAACGACGTCGGCGACCCCGCGTCCCGACCCGAGCGCAGGCAGACCTAGCGAACGACCGCAACGCGCCGCCATCGGTCGTGCCGAACGACAGCGCAATCGAGAGAGAATGGCGCGATGACTCCGACATTGACGCTGGCTGACATCCGCGCCGCAGCTGAACGGCTGCGCGGCGAGGTCGTCGAGACGCCTTGCATGCCCTCGCGCACCTTGTCGGCGCTGACCGGCTGCGAGGTGTTCCTGAAGTTCGAGAACCTGCAGTTCACCGCCTCGTTCAAGGAGCGCGGGGCGCTGAACAAGATGGCGCAGCTGAGCGTGGCCGAGCGCGCGGCCGGCGTGCTCGCGGTCTCGGCCGGCAACCACGCGCAGGGCGTGGCGTACCACGCGCAGCGCATGGGCTTGCCGGCGACGATCGTGATGCCGCGCTTCGCGCCGGCCGTCAAGGTCGAGCGCACGCGCGGCTTCGGCGCCGAGGTCGTGATCGAAGGCGACACCTTCGACGACGCGCGCGCCCACGGCCTGCAGCTCGCGCAGACGCGTGGCCTGACGCTGGTCCATCCGTACGACGACCTCGCGGTGATGGCCGGGCAGGGCACGATCGCGCTGGAGATGCTCGCGCAGCAGCCCGAGCTCGACACGCTGCTGGTCTCGATCGGCGGCGGCGGGCTGATCTCGGGTGTGGCGACGGCGGCATGCGCGATCCGCCCGGACATCCAGATCATCGGCGTGCAGACCGAGCGCTTCCCGGCCGCATGGAACGCGATGCATGGCGGCGCCCATGACAGCGCGCAGGCGACGATCGCCGACGGCATCGCGGTCAAATCGCCCGGCGTGCTGACCTTGCCGGTGATCCGGGATCGCGTCGCCGATGTCCTGCTGGTCGCCGAGGGCGACATCGAGCAGGCGATCCTGATGCTGCTGGAGATCGAGAAGACGGTCGTCGAAGGGGCCGGCGCGGTCGGTCTCGCGGCGCTGCTCAAGCACCACGCGCGCTTCATCGGCCGCAAGGTCGGGCTGATCCTGTCGGGCGGCAACATCGAGCCGCTGGTGCTGGCCGAGATCATCGAGCGCGGCATGGTCAAGTCCGGGCGGCTGGCGCGGCTGCGGCTGGACGTGCGCGACGCGCCGGGCGCGCTTGCCGACGTCGCGACCCTGCTCGGCAAGCTGGGCGCCAACATCGACGAGGTCCAGCACCAGCGCGCGTTCTCGTCGGCATCGGTCGAGCGGGCGCAGATCGAGGTCGTCGTGCAGACGCGCGGCCTCGCCCACATCGAAGCCATCCTGGCGGCGATGCGGGAGCAGGGCTATCACGCGGAGCGCGTGGGCTGAGGCGGCTCTGCGTCCCGCGAACCGGTCGCCGAACCCCCATGGATGCGGGCCGGTTTTAGGGCGCGGGCGGGACCCCGCTCGCTACAATCAGCGACGGTTACAGCCCGGTTTCAAACCTATTTTCCAGGGGATTTCCATGCCACTCGTTTCCATGCGCCAGCTGCTCGACCACGCCGCCGAAAATGGCTATGGCATCCCGGCCTTCAACGTCAACAACCTGGAGCAGGTGCAGGCGGTGATGATGGCGGCCGACGAACTCGGCGCGCCGGTGATCCTGCAGGCCAGCGCGGGCGCCCGCAAGTACGCCGGCGAGGCCTTCGTGAAGCACCTGATCCAGGCCGCGATCGAGAGCTGGCCGCACATTCCGCTGGTGATGCACCAGGACCATGGCCAGAGCCCGGACGTCTGCAAGGGCGCGATCGGCCTGGGCTTCAGCTCGGTGATGATGGACGGCTCGCTGCAGTCGGACGGCAAGACGATCGCCAGCTTCGACTACAACGTCGACGTCACGCGCAAGGTCGTCGACATGGCACACGCGCTGGGCGTGACGGTCGAGGGCGAGCTCGGCTGCCTCGGCTCGCTCGAGACGATGAAGGGCGACAAGGAAGACGGCCACGGCACCGAAGCGACGATGACGATGGACCAGTTGCTGACCGACCCGGAAGAAGCCGCCGAGTTCGTCAAGCGGACCCAGCTCGACGCGCTCGCGATCGCGATCGGCACCAGCCACGGCGCCTATAAATTCACCCGCAAGCCCACCGGCGACATCCTGGCGATCCAGCGCATCAAGGAAATCCACCAGCGCATCCCGAACACGCACCTGGTGATGCACGGCTCCAGCAGCGTACCGCAGGACCTGCTCGCGATCATCCGCGAGTTCGGCGGCGACATCGGCGAGACCTACGGCGTGCCGATCGAGGAGATCCAGGAATCGATCAAGCACGGCGTGCGCAAGATCAACATCGACACCGACGTGCGCCTGGCGATGACCGGCGCGATCCGCCGCTACTTCGTCGAGAACCCGTCGGAGTTCGACCCGCGCGGCTACCTGAAGCCGGCGCGCGAGGCGGCCAAGAAGATCTGCCGCCAGCGCTACCAGGAGTTCGGCTGCGAGGGCCAGGGCGCCAAGATCAAGCCGCAGACGCTGGTGCAGGTCGCGCAGCGCTACGCGAAGGGCGAGCTCGCTCAGACGGTGGTCTGAGCGGTGGCGTAGCGCATCCCGCCCTCCCAGGCGGGGGTCATTTTCTCGAGCAGGGCCGGGCTGACGCGCTCATCGGCGCGGGCTGCCTGCAGCGTGGCGTGCAGCGCCTCGGCGATTCGGCCGAGCACGTGTGCGGGCTGGTGCACGCCGCACACGCGCCGCCCGAAGTCGACGAGTTCCTCGGTCGTGGGATAGGCGCGCGTCTGGTGCCTGCCGGCGAACAGCTTCAGCGCCAGCGTGTGGTCCTCCAGCGCGGGGCCGCCCGGATGGCGCTGGTAGGTGTAGATGGCCGTCGTCACGACGTCGAACATCGGTGCGAGCCACACTTTTGAGGCGTCGCGGTAGAGCACGCCGAAATTCTTCAGGTGCGCATCGCCGTTGCGCACCATGACGGAAAAGGCGACCTGCTCGTAGAACCGGTGCAGGTTGTCGCTGTGCAGCTGCAGCTGCCGCAGCAACTCCGCGACGCGTTGATAGCTGCCCTGGTACTTGCGATCGGACAACACATCGCGCACGCGCAGGCCGGCCAGCGCGGCGATGTCCTCGAAGCCCAGCCGTTCGAGCCGCCCGTCGTCGTGCATCACGATGTCGAAGCGGTCGAGCACCAGCATCTGGCCGTCGTCGGACAACGCGAACTCCGGCACCGCGATGCCCGCGCGATGCGCGGCGGACAGGCACAGGAATTCGTTCGCGGCCAGGCCCGGGTAGCCCGCGCTGGCCGCCTTCACGATCAGCGAGGGAATCGGCAGCGTCGAGCGCGAGGGCACCATGATCTTGGGCTGCATCCCGGCGATGCCGGCGCCGGTGCTCAGGTAGGCCGCCACCAGCTCGCCGAACACCTGCGGCGAATAGGCCGTCCTCAGCAGGGCCTCTTTGGTCAGCACGGGAGGGGCGGCCGGCGCGGGTGCGTCGTCCAGGCGAAAGCCGAGCCGCCCGATGCCATTGCGCCCGATCAACGCCAGCAGGTGCATGGGGGTGAGCGGCTGCTTCGGGTACCGCTCCCGGATCTGCATGAACAGCTCCCCCTCGGGCAGGTTCTGGTCCATCGGCGCGAAGAGGTCGCCGTCCTGCCAAGTGGGCCGTGTCCGGGCCGGCATCAGCAGGCCCACCTCGGGCTGCTCGGGATCGAGGTCGAGGTAGCGGAATTCGTAGATCGAGGTCTTCAGCAACTGCCCGGCGGCGTGCTCGCGTCCACCGATGGAGACGCCCAGCGATCGGATCTTCTCAGGCAGCATCGTCGTCATCCTGGAAGCGGCGCGCCACTTCCTCGGCGCTGGGCAATCCCACGCGCTCCAGCCTCAGCCCCAGCCCGAGGGCGCCCAGGACCGCGAGCAAGGACGAGACGGTGGTGTCTTCGCCACCTTCCAGCCGGTAGATCACCTCGCGAACCTTGCCGGATTTCGCGGCGAGCTCGGACTTGCTCATGCCGAGCGCCTTCCGATGCTCGCGCATTTGAAGCCCAAGCTCGTCGAGCAAGCGAATAACGTCAGTCATAACTTACAAAATTACCACGGATTTGAATTTTTGTCAGTTTTGACTTTCATTTCGATCGAAAACGTCATGATGCATTCGCAAGCAATGCAAGTTTTAGCTTGCGTATTTCTGAAATTTCTTACTTTTGTCCTTTTTAGCTTACGAAACTGCCTCGGCATTGCAAACAATGCTGGGGCGGCGCGCCACCCTGCTGGAAGGCCGGCATGATCGCGCCCAGCCTTGGCGGTGCGCGCAGCTCCCTACAATTTGCCGCACCACCGCCACCGCGCCGCCGCACCCGCACCATGCCCCAGACCGCCCCCACCGCCTTGTTCGAGAGCCGCCTGCATTCGCTGCCCCTGCTGGCGCGCGGCAAGGTGCGCGACAACTACGCCGTCGGCGCGGACCGTTTGCTGATGGTCGCGAGCGACCGCCTGAGCGCCTTCGACGTCGTGATGGGCGAGCCGATTCCCGGCAAGGGCCAGTTGCTGACCGAGATGGCGATGTTCTGGTTCGCCCACCTCGAAGGCATCGTGCCGAACCACCTGACCGGCGACGACCCGCAAAGCGTCGTCGCCGCCGACGAGCGGGCCCAGGTGGCCGGGCGCTCGATGCTGGTCAAGCGCCTGACGCCGCTGCCGGTCGAGGCGGTCGTGCGCGGCTACCTGGCCGGCAGCGGCTGGAAGGAGTACCAGGCCTCGCAATCGGTCTGCGGCGTCGCGCTGCCGGCCGGCCTGAAGAACGCCTCGCGCCTGCCCGAGCCGATCTTCACGCCGGCGACCAAGGCCGAGATGGGCGACCACGACGAGAACATCGATTTCGCCCGCATGAGCGAGATCGTCGGGCCCGAGCTCGCGAGCCGCGTGCGCGAGGTCTCGATCCGCCTGTACACGACGGCCGCGACACTGGCGCTCGCGAAGGGCGTGATCATTGCCGACACCAAGTTCGAATTCGGCCTCGACGCGGCCGGCACCCTGACCTTGATGGACGAGGTGCTGACGCCCGACTCCTCGCGCTACTGGCCGGTCGAAGGCTATGCCGAGGGCATCAACCCGCCGAGCTACGACAAGCAGTTCGTGCGCGACTGGCTCGAGCAGGCGCGCGTCGACGGCCAGCCCTGGGCCAAGCGCGCACCGGCGCCCGCGCTGCCGGCCGACGTGATCGCGAAGACCGCGGCCAAATACCGCGAGGCGCTGGAGCGCCTGACGCGGTAGCGCGAGCTTCTCGAACCCGAGATGAGCTCCCGCCTGCTGCAGCGCTTCAACGCCGAGATCGGCAGGCTGGCCGGCATGCCCGAGGCCGCGGCCTGGCGTGCGCAGCGCGCCGCGTACCACGCCCGCGTCGGCGCGTTCGAGCGGGCGGATGCCGAGATCGCGGCGCTGCGCAGCCATTGCGACAGCCGGCCGAGCATGGCCCTCAGCGCGTGGATCAACCTGGCCGAAGGGCTGCGCAGCCACGCGACCGATCTCGGCCCGCTGGCACGCGACAAGATCCGGCGCGCCCATGCGATGGGCAAGGCGGTCGGCGCTCGCCCGCTGCAGGCGCGGTGCGCCGCCAGGCTCGCGCACATTGCCTACCTGCACAAGGAGGCCGCCGCGCTCGCCGAGCACGCCGGCGAGGCGCTGCGGCTGGCCGAACCCGAGGACCACGCGGCGCGCTCGCGCGCGAACCTCGTCGTCGCCCAGGCCTTCGACGAGGCCGGGCGCCCCGATCTGGCCAAACCCTGGTACGAGCGGGCGCACCACCACGCGACGACCGAGGGCGACGACGCGACCCTCAGCGCGTTGATGTGGAACATGGCGATGCTGCGCCTGCGCGACCTGCGCCAGCGCGCTCGCCTGGGCCAGACCGACACCGTCGTGCACCACCGCGCGCGCCTGAGCGCCGAGTCGATCGCGCGCTTCGACGAGGGGCTCGGGGTCACGAGCATGCGCGCGCTGCACCCCGTCCTGCGCGCGCAGCTGCTGACCGAAAGCGGCTCCCACGCGCAGGCCCTGGCGCTGTTCTCGAGCCATCTGGACGATGCGCTGAAGCAAGGCATGGCGACGATCACGGCCGCGTTGCTCGCCGACCAGGCCTGGTGCCAGCTGCACCGCGGCGGGCGCGGCGCGGCGTTGACCGGCGCCCGGGCGGCCGAGGCGACGCTCGGCCTGTCGATCGTGCCCGGCGACCGCGCACCGGCGCACGGCCGCCTCGCGCAATTGTTCGCCGCGCTCGCGCTGCCGCAGGACGCGGCCCGCCACCAGCGCCTGGCCGAGAGCGCGTGGCGCGACTACGCCGACCTGCAGGCGCGATTGCTCAGTGCGCTGATGCCGCTGACGCCGCAGGGGATGCCCCAGGCGATGACCCAAGCAGTGACCCAGGCGGTGACCCGAGAGACGCCCTGAGCGGGCGTCGCGCCCGCCGGCTCAGAACAAGGTCATGCTGAGCCGGCGCCGGTAGCTGTCGACGACCGGATCTGTCGGCGCGGCCAGCGCCTTGCCGGCGAGCTCGAGCCGGCCCGCCTCGGGCGCGCCGGCCTCGGCCTTCGCCGCCGCCGCCGGCTTGCTCATGATCTCCAGGATCGCGACGAAGGTCTTGCGCGCAGCCTCGTGGTTCCAGGTCTTGTCGCGCATCAGGATCTCGAGCAGCTCGTCCATCGCCGCGGTGAACTGCTGGCCCGCGAACAGCGTCTGGGCCAGTTCGAAGCGGGCCGCGAAATCGCGCTTGTCGGCCGCGATCGCGGCCGCGAGCTCGGCCGCCGGCCGCGCCGTCGCGACGGCCTCGCAGGCCTGCAGCCATTCGCCGCAGGCCGCCAGGCGCAGGTTCGGGACGATCTTGGCGGCGACCGGCTCATAGGCGCGGCGCGCCTCCTCGAGCCGCCCGGCGCCGAGCAGCGCGCGCAGGTAGTCGACGCGTGCGTTGTCGTCCGCCGGGTTGATCGCGACGGCCTCCTGCAGCTTCTCGATCGCGCGGTCGATGTCGCCGCCCTCGAGCAGCGCCTGGGCCTCGTCCGCGCCCTCTTCGGCGGCCAGCTGCTCGGCGCTGGCGACGTGCTTGTCGAGGAAGGCGCGGACCTCGCTCTCGGGCAGCGCGCCGACGAAGCCGTCGACCGGCTGGCCGCCCTTGAACAGCACGCAGAACGGAATGCTGCGCACGCCGAACATCTTGGACAGCTGGCCGGCGATCTCGGGCTGCTCGTCCGAGTTCAGTTTGGCGAGCAGGAAGCGGCCGTCATAGGCGGTCTCGAGCTTCTCGAGCACCGGGCCGAGCGCCTTGCACGGGCCGCACCAGGGCGCCCAGATGTCGAGCAGCACGGGTTGTTGCGTCGACGCGGTGATCAGGTCGGCTTCGAAGTTCTGCAGCGTGATGTCCAGCATGGGCGGATCCGGGTCGGGAAGTGGGGTGGGCGTGCGACCTACAATCGAAGGTTCTTCATCAGCACCTTGGAGCGAGCCTTGAGCACCGCCCCTGTGGTGGTCGGCGTCGTGATGGGCTCCAGCAGCGACTGGGACACCATGCGGGCCGCCACCGAGATTCTCGCCGAGTTCGCAATCCCGTTCGAAGCCCGGGTCGTCTCGGCCCACCGCATGCCCGACGACATGTTCGCGTACGCCGAGGCGGCCGCCGGCCGCGGCCTGCAGGCGATCATCGCCGGGGCCGGCGGGGCCGCGCACCTGCCCGGCATGCTCGCGGCCAAGACGACCGTGCCGGTGCTGGGCGTGCCGGTCGCCAGCCGCCACCTGCAAGGCGTCGACTCGCTGCATTCGATCGTCCAGATGCCCAAGGGCATTCCGGTCGCGACCTTCGCGATCGGCGTCGCCGGGGCGGCCAACGCCGCGCTGTTCGCGGTCGCGATGCTGGCGAACCGCGACCCGGCCTTGCGCACGGCGCTGGAGGCCTACCGCGCCCGCCAGACCGAGGCCGCGCGCGCGATGAGTGTCGACCTGAAATGACAGCCCCGTTCATCCCGCCCGGCGCGACCTTGGGCGTCATGGGCGGTGGCCAGCTGGCCCGCATGTTCGTCCACGCCGCGCAGCAGATGGGCTACGCGACCGCGGTGCTCGATGCCGACCCGACCAGCCCGGCCGGCCTGATCGCGCACCACCACCTGCGCGCCGATTACCTCGACCCGCAAGCCCTCGCGCAGCTGGCCGAGCTCAGCGCCGCGGTGACGACCGAGTTCGAGAACGTGCCGGCCGACGCACTCGCGCAACTCGCGCGGCGCCGCCCGGTCGCGCCCGGCGCCGCCGCCGTCGCGGTGTGCCAGGACCGCGCGGCCGAGAAGGCGCATTTCGTGCGCAGCGGCGTCGCCTGTGCGCCGCACGCGGTGATCGCCGATGAGGCCGCGCTCGCCGCGGTCGACGCCGACCTGCTGCCCGGCATCCTGAAGACCGCGCGCCTGGGTTACGACGGCAAGGGCCAGGCCCGCGTCGCGACGCGCGCCGAGCTCGCCCAGGCCTGGGAGCGCCTCGGCGGCGTCGTCTGCGTGCTCGAGAAGATGCTGCCGCTGGCGCGCGAGATCAGCGTGATCGTGGCGCGCGCAGCCGATGGCGACATCGTCCATCTGCCGGTGCAGCAGAACCTGCACCGCGACGGCGTCCTCGCCGTCACGACCGTGCCCGCGCCCGATGTCGCGGCCGACACGATCGAACGCGC
>DASYCA010000182.1:0-7440 GCA_036500445.1 Burkholderiaceae bacterium
GCGCTCGATGCGGGTGCGAAAGCGGTCGAGCTCGCCGGTCGAGAAGGCGTTGTCGAAGACCTTGCCGATCGAGTTGCGGATGAAATCCAGCGGCAGCTTGCCGCGGTTTTCGGCCCAGTCGGTCTCCATCACGCCGGTCGCCGAATCGTCGGTGCTCATCACGAAGCCGCGTTCCTTCCAGAAGGCCAGCAGCTGCGGCCACAGCTGCTCGGGCGTCTGCGTGGTGTGCAGCCAGCGGTCGTTGCCCAGGCGCTGAACGCTGGTCGTGCCGATCGAGCGGGTCGCGACCGCCTCTGCCGCCGGCGCGCTCGGCCCCGCCCCTGACGCGGCCGCCGACTGCAGCGCCGCGGCGCTGACCGAGCCGTTCTGGATTTGCTGGTAGCGCGTGTCGCGCGTCAGCTGCGTGAGGTCGGGCGGCACCTCGATGCCCACGCTCTTGGGCGGCGGAACCGCGCTTTTGTAGTCGATCTTGTCGCTGCTGAGGTCCAGACTGGAAAAGGTGCAGCCGGCGAGCGAGGCCGCGGCCAGCGTGGCGAGGGTCACGGCAGTGAAAGAGGGGCAACGGGTCACGGGGGGTCTCTCCAGGCGGGTGGGCGACGCGCGTCGGCGGCGCCGCAACCCGGCGATCACGAAGATCGAAAACGACGAACGCAACGGCGACGAGCCTGCGAACGGGTGAGCGGAATTCAAAGCAGGCCGGCGTCGCGCATCGCCTGCTCGACGACCGCCTGCGCGGGCGCCGTCAGCGGCGTGATCGGCAGACGCAGCGCCGCGCCGCACAACCCCAGCCGGGCCATCGCCCATTTCGTCGGGGCCGGGCTCGGCTCGATGAACAGCTGCCTGTTCAGCGGCATCAGCTTCAGGTGCAGCGCGGCGGCCTCGCGCGCATTGCCGGCGAGCGCGGCCATGCACATCGCGTGCATCGCGCGCGGCGCGACGTTGGCGGTGACGCTGACGTTGCCATGGCCGCCGAGCAGCATCAGCGCGACCGCGCTGCCGTCGTCGCCGGAGTAGATCGAGAACCCTTTCGGCGCGTACTTGATCAGCAACGAGGCGCGGTCGATCTGGCCGGTCGCTTCCTTGATGCCGATGATGCCGGGCACTTGCGCCAGGCGCAGCGCGGTCTCGGGCTGCAGGTCGGCGACGGTGCGGCCGGGCACGTTGTAGAGCACGGTCGGGATGTCGACCGCCTCGGCGATCGTCTTGAAGTGCTGGTACAGGCCTTCCTGCGTCGGCTTGTTGTAGTAGGGCACGACCGACAGCGCGCAGTCGGCGCCGACCTTGTGCGCGAAGCGCGACAACTCGATCGCCTCGGCGGTCGAATTGCCGCCGGTGCCGGCCATGACCGGCACGCGGCCCTTCGCATGCTCGACCGAGACGCGGATGATCTCGCAATGCTCTTCGACCGACACGGTCGGCGATTCGCCGGTCGTGCCGACGACGCCGATGCAATCGGTGCCTTCGGCGATGTGCCAGTCGATCAGCTTGCGCAGGCCGGCGTAGTCGACCTTGCCGTCTTCAAGCATCGGGGTGACGAGCGCGACGATGCTGCCAAGAATGGGTTTCATGGGGGAGATCCTCAGAATCGGCAGATTTTACCTGTCGGGCGGGCCCAGCCGGTATCGCGGCGCCTCGGGCAAACCAGCGGCCTCGCGGAGCGCGGCGATTCTCTGCACGAAGCGCGCTGCGGTGGGGGCCGAACCGTCCTCGAAGCCGTCCTCGAACGCGACGATGCGCAGCCCGGCGGCGGCCTGCAGCAGTTCACCCGGGCGCAGCAGGAAATCCGGGTTCGACGGCTTGCCGACGCTCGCGTTGCCGAGCGCGAAGGTCTCATAGAGCAGCACCCCGCCCGGGGCCAGCGCGGCGACGATTTCGGCCAGGCGCGGACGCCAGAGGTAGTTCGTGACGACGACCGCGTCGAAGCCGCGCGCCGCGAACGGCCACGGGCCGGCCTCGATGTCGGCGTCGACGATCTCGGCGATCGCCCGCAGCGGCGCGGTCGCGGCGGCGTCGCGGTCGACGCCGGTGACCTGGCAGCCGCGCTCGGCGAACCAGCGCACATGCCGGCCCGAGCCGCAGGCGACATCGAGCACGCGGCCGTTCGGCGCCACCAGGTGCGACCAGCGCCGCACCCAGGCCGAGGCCGCGCCGCCGCCGTGCGCGGCGGTCGTTCCACCGGGCGAAGGGTTCACGCGGCGCTCGCCTCGTTCAGCGTGCGCAGCGCATCGGCGTCCAGCGTCAAACGCGCCGCCTTGACGAGGTCGGCGAGCTGCGCGAGCGAGGTCGCACTGGCGATCGGCGCCGTCACGCTGGGGCGTGCGATCTGCCATGCGAGCGCGACCTGCGCCGGCGTCGCGCCCAGGCGCTGGGCGACCGCGTCGAGCGCGCCGAGCACGCGCAGGCCGAGCGGGTTCAAATATTTCTTGACGCCCTGGCCGCGCGGGCTCTTGCCCAGGTCGGCCTCGCTGCGGTACTTGCCACTCAGGAAGCCGCTCGCGAGCGCGTAGAACGTGATCACGCCGATCCCGTGCTCGACGCAGACGGCCTCGAGCCCGGCCTCGAAGGCCGGGCGCTCGACCAGGTTGTACAGCGGCTGCAGCGATTCATAGCGCGGCAGGCCGTGCGCGCGGCTGACGCCGATCGCCTCGGCCAGGCGCGGGGCCGTGAAGTTGGACGCGCCGATCGCGCGCACCTTGCCGGCCCGGATCAGGTCGGCGAACGCGCCGAGCGTGTCGGCCAGCGGCACGGTCGCGTCGTCGTCGTGCGACTGGTACAGGTCGATCACGTCGGTCTGCAGCCGCTTCAGCGAGGCCTCGACGGCGCTGCGCACATAGGCGGGTGCGAGGCCGACCTTGCCGTCGCCCATGTCCTTGCCGAGCTTGGTCGCCAGCACGATGCGCTCGCGCTTGCCGCTGCGCTTCAGCCACTTGCCGATGATGGTTTCGGATTCGCCGCCGCGGTGCCCGGGCACCCAGCGAGAGTAGACGTCGGCGGTGTCGACGAAGTTCATGCCGGCGTCGACCCAGGCGTCGAGCAGGCTGAACGAGGTGGCCTCGTCGACGGTCCAGCCGAAGACGTTGCCGCCGAAGCACAAGGGGGACACCTTCAGGCCGGAGCGGCCGAGTTCGCGTGGGGTCATGGGGCTCTCCTGCAGGCCGACAAAGAGGGCGCATTTTGCAGGCTCCTAGAATCCGCGCCCATGGCAACCAAGCAAAGTAATACGTCCGGTGGGGCATCCGGCGGGTCTTCCCCGGGCGGCGCCTACGGCGAAGCCTCGATCCGCGTGCTCAAGGGACTGGAGCCGGTCAAGCAGCGGCCGGGCATGTACACGCGCACCGACAACCCGCTGCACATCATCCAGGAGGCGATCGACAACGCGGCCGACGAGGCGCTCGCCGGCCACGGCAAGCGCATCGACGTCACGCTGCATGCCGACGGCTCGGTCAGCGTCGAGGACGACGGGCGCGGCATTCCGTTCGGGCTGCACCCGGAGGAGCGTGTGCCGGTCCTCGAGATCGTCTACACGCGGCTGCATGCCGGCGGCAAGTTCGACAAGGGCGCCGGCGGCGCGTACAGCTTCTCGGGCGGCTTGCACGGCGTGGGCGTCAGCGTCACGAACGCGCTGTCGAAGCGGCTGGACGTGACGGTCTGGCGCGAGGGCCAGGTCGCCAGCATCGGCTTCGCGGGCGGCGACGTCGCGCAGCCGCTGACGATCCGCAAGGCCGCCGCCGGCGACCGCAACGTCATCGGTGAGGAACGCCGCGACCGGCGTTCGGGCACCACGGTGCGCGCGTGGCCGGACCCGAAGTACTTCGAGAGCGCGGAGCTGCCCAAGGCCGAGCTGACGCACCTGCTGCGCAGCAAGGCGGTGCTGATGCCGGGCGTGACGGTGACGCTGACGCATGAAAAGTCCGGCGAAAAGACGAGCTGGCTCTACAAGGGCGGGCTGCGCGATTACCTGATGCAGTCGCTGAACGCCGACCCGGTGATCCCGCTGTTCGAGGGCGAGCACTACGCCGACCGCGCCGAGACCGAGAATTTCGCGGAAGGCGAGGGCGCCGCGTGGTGCGTCGCGTTCACCGAAGACGGCTCGCCGATGCGCGAGAGCTACGTGAACCTGATCCCGACCGTCGCCGGCGGCACCCACGAGTCGGGCCTGAAGGACGGCCTGTTCACCGCGATCAAGGGCTTCATCGACCTGCACAGCCTGCTGCCCAAGGGCGTGAAACTGATGCCCGAGGACGTGTTCTCGCGCGCCAGTTTCGTGCTGAGCGCGAAGGTGCTGGACCCGCAGTTCCAGGGCCAGATCAAGGAGCGGCTGAATTCGCGCGACGCGCTGCGCCTGGTCTCGACCTACGTGAAGCCCTCGCTCGAGCTCTGGCTGAACCAGCACGTGGACTTCGGCAAGAAGCTCGCCGAGCTCGTGATCCGCCAGGCGCAAACGCGCCAGCGCGCGAGCCAGAAGGTCGAAAAGCGAAAAGGCTCGGGTGTCGCGGTGCTGCCGGGCAAGCTGACCGATTGCGAGAGCCGCGACCTGAACCTGAACGAGCTCTTCCTCGTCGAAGGCGATTCGGCCGGCGGCAGCGCGAAGATGGGCCGCAACAAGGAGACGCAGGCGATCCTGCCGCTGCGCGGCAAGGTGCTCAACGCCTGGGAGGTCGAACGCGACCGGCTGTTCGCGAACAACGAGATCCACGACATCGCGGTCGCGATCGGCGTCGACCCGCACGGCGCCGGCCCGTATGCCGAAGGCAGCGCGCCGGACTTGAGCGGCCTGCGCTACGGCAAGATCTGCATCTTGAGCGATGCGGACGTCGACGGCTCGCACATCCAGGTGCTGCTGCTGACCCTGTTCTTCCGCCACTTCCCGAGGCTGGTCGAGACCGGCCACGTCTACATCGCGAAGCCGCCGCTGTTTCGCATCGACGCGCCGGCGCGCGGCAAGAAGCCGGCCGCCAAGATCTACGCCCTCGACGAAGGCGAGCTGAATGCGACGTTGGACAAGCTGCGCAAGGAAGGCGCGCGCGAGAACGCCTGGAGCATCAGCCGCTTCAAGGGGCTGGGCGAGATGAACGCCGAGCAGCTCTGGGACACGACGCTGAACCCCGACACCCGCCGCCTGCTGCAGACCGAGTTCGGCGTGCTCGGTTTCGACGAAACCGTCTCGTCGCTGACCAAGCTGATGGGCAAGGGCGAAGCACAGGCGCGGCGCGACCTGATGGAACTGCATGGCGATGCGATCGAGGTGGATGTGTGAATTGCCACCGCGCTCGGATCGCTGGCACACTTCCGGAGCCGGGCCGCCCGCTGGCCCGGGGAGCGAAGCATGCAACCCAATGAACGAATCATGGCCGAGATCGCGACGCTCGATGACGCCGAGCAGGCGCATGTGCTGGCCTATGTCGAGCAGTTGAAAGCCGCCCGCGCGGGCATGAAGTCACCCGAGCTCGCGTCGGCGCAAGCCCGCGCGCGCGCCGTGCTGGCGGTCGACCTGTCGCCCTTCCGGGTCTCGCTGGCGGGCCACCGGGGCCCCAAGGCGGGCTGAGTTTGCAAGAATCCCGCACGGCGACCGCGGTGCGGCTGCGGCCGACGATGACGTCGGACCTCGACTTCGTGATCACGGTCGAGCAGGACCCGCTGAACCGCCCGTTCATCACGCCCTGGGACCGCACCCAGCACGAGGGCGCGGTCCGCTTCCCGGACTTCCGCCACTTCATCATCGAAGCCGGCGCGGGCTACAGCGCGGCCGGCTTCGTGATCCTGCAGGGCTGCCGCAACCCGCACCACTCGATCGAACTGAAGCGCATGGTGCTGTCGCCGGCGCTGCAGGGCCGGGGCATCGGCCGGCAGTGCATCCGCGCGCTCGCGCAGATGGCCTTTCGAGACCTGCAGGCGCACCGCTTCTGGCTCGACGTCAAGGGGCGCAACGTGCGGGCCCAGGCGCTGTACCGCAGCGAAGGCTTCGTCGAGGAAGGGCGCTTGCGCGAGAGCGTGCTGACCGACGAGGGCTACGACGCGCTGATCGTGATGTCGATGCTGGAGCATGAGCACGCGCACGAACACGAAAGCGCGGCACCTCGGTTGCCGTGATGAAGATATACAATTGAAAAATGTCTATCCAGGACCGCGGGGAGTCTGCCGTGCAAGTTTCCAGATGGGGCAACAGCCTGGCGATCCGCCTTCCCGCGTCGGTGGTCGAGGTGCTGGACCTGAAGGAGGGCGACCAGGTCGAGGTCGAGGTCGCCAACGCGCGTACCTTGCGCGTGGGCCGCACCGATGCGGGCGACGCCCAGGCGCTCGCGCGCCTGCGCCAGCTGCGCGGCGTGCTGCCGCCCGACTTCAAGTTCGATCGCATGGAAGCGAACGAGCGCGGCCGATGACGCAGGCGGCCGCGCCGTTCGTCGACACGAACGTGCTGCTCTATCTCCTGTCCGGCGACGAGGCCAAGGCCGACAAGGCCGAGGCCTTGCTGGCGCGGCGCATCGTGATCAGTGTGCAGGTGCTGAACGAGTTCACGAACGTCGCACGCCGCAAGATGGGCCTCGAGTGGCCGGTGGTCGAGCAGGCGCTGAGCGATGTGCGGCGCTTTGCCGACGTGCGGCCGCTGACCTTCGCGACGCATCAAGGCAGCGTCGCGCTCGCCAAGCGCTATCGACTCAGCGTCTATGACGCGATGATCGCGGCCGCGGCCCTCGAAGCGGGTTGCACGACGCTGGCCTCCGAAGACTTCTCGACCGGCCAGCGCCTGGATGGCCGCTTGACGATCCGCAATCCGTTCGCGTGACCGCTCGTCGCGCCAACCGAACCGAACTCTGAATGTCCAACGAACCCGATCTGTTTGAATCCGCGCCGAGCGAGGGCGGGGAGGGCGGCCATGGCGGCGATGCCGTCGGCCTGGCCCAGTACGCCGAGCGCGCCTACCTCGAATACGCGCTGAGCGTCGTGAAGGGCCGCGCGCTGCCCGATGTCTGCGACGGCCAGAAGCCGGTGCAGCGCCGCATCCTGTACTCGATGGAGCGGATGGGCCTGGCGTTCACGACCGCCGCGGGCCCGAAGGCGGTCAAGAGCGCGCGCGTCGTCGGCGACGTGCTGGGCAAGTTCCACCCGCACGGCGACACCGCGGCCTATGACGCGATGGTCCGCATGGCGCAGGACTTCGCGCAGCGCTACCCGCTGATCGATGGCCAGGGCAACTTCGGCTCGCGCGACGGCGACGGCGCCGCGGCGATGCGCTACACCGAGGCGCGCCTGGCGCCGATCACGCGGCTGCTGCTCGACGAGATCGACGAAGGCACGGTCGATTTCATCCCGAACTACGACGGCTCGACCGAAGAGCCGAAGCAGTTGCCCGCGCGGCTGCCGTTCGTGCTGTTGAACGGCGCGAGCGGCATCGCGGTCGGCCTGGCGACCGAGGTGCCCAGCCACAACCTGCGCGAGGTC
>DASYCA010000183.1:0-4293 GCA_036500445.1 Burkholderiaceae bacterium
CGCGATGAGCGAGCCCGAATTCTTCGCGGCGCTGTGCCGCCGCAGCGGCTGCGGCATGCTGCTGGACGTCAACACCTTGCTGGTCAACGCGCTGAACGCCGAGCTGCCCGACCCGCTCGCGAGCGGCCGCGCCTTCATCGATGCGCTGCCCTCGGGCATCGTCGGCGAGGTCCAGGTCGGCGGCCACACCGAGATCGGCGAGAACGGCGAGGTCGGCGAGATCGTGATCGCGAACCGCGGCAGCCGCGTGCGGCCCGAGGTCTGGCAGCTGTGCGCGCACGCGCTGCGCCGCTTCGGCCCGGTGCCGGTGCTGGTCGAGTGGGACGTCGACCTGCCGGCGCTGGAGGTGCTGCTCGGCGAGGCCGAGCACGCCGCGCGGCTGCTTCACCGCTGAGCGAACGACGCCGCGCGTCAGTCCTGCGGCCTGAAGCCGATCTGGAACGGCGGCGGCACGCGGCCGTTGTCCAGCGGCAGCATCCCGGTGCGCTCGATCGCGCGCAGCACCGCGTCATCCCAGGCCTTCACGCCGCTGCTTTGCACCAGGCGCTTGCTGATGATCGTGCCGTCCGGCGCGAGCTTGACCTCGACGACGGCGCGCGGGTTGCCGTCGACCGGGTCGAGCAGGTTGATGTTGGGCTTGATGCGCGCGGCCACGCGGCCGCCGTAGTCCGCGGAGGGCGCGCTGCTGCGCAACGCGCTGCCGGTGTCGGTCGCACCGCCGGTCGCGCCGGCCATGCCCTGGATGCGTTTCAGGTAGGCCTCGCGGGCGGCGGCCTGCCTCGCGGCCTCGGCCTTGTCGGCCTGCGCTTTTTCTTTCGCGGCCTTGTCGGCCTCGGCCTTCTTCTGCGCCGCGGCGTCGGCCTTGTCGCGCTGCGCCTGCTCGGCCTTCTCTTGGGCTTTCTCTTGGGCCTTCTCTTGCGCCTTCTCCTCGGCGAGCTGCTGCGCCTTCAACTGGCGCGCGTCGTCGTCGGCCTGCTTCTTCGCTTGCTCGCGCTTGGCCTTTTCGATCGCGATCTGCGGGTCGGGCAGCGTCGGCGTCGGTGGCGGGGCGACCTCGGGCTTCGGCGTCGGCTGCGGCTTCACGATTGGGGTGGGCGGCGGAGGCGGCGGCTCGACGGCGCGCGGCGCGGCGGCCTGCGGCGTGGCCGACCACAGCTCGGCGGCGATCGTCGTCGGCTCGTCGGTGTGCCAGTTGATGCCGAACGCGAGTGCCGCGATCAGCAGCAGGTGCGCGAACAGCGCGAGCGCGAGCGCCGGGCCGGTGCGCTGCACCGGCTTGGGCATGAACGGGTCGCGCGACGAGGGCGGCAGGACGGCGGCGTTCACGACATCGGGCTCCTGGCCGGCCTCGTCAGCTCGCGCCGGTCTTGACCGACAGGCCGACGCGCTGCACGCCGGCGCGCTGCAGCGTGTCCATCAGCTTCACGACCGCGTCGTACTTGACGTTGCGGTCGGCCGAGATCACGACCGGCGTGTTCGCGTCGCCGCCCTGCAGCTCGCGCACGCGCGCGGCGACGTCGCGCAGCGCGACCGCATCGCCTTCCTTGCCGTCGATGCGCAGCCGCACTTTTTCATCCGTCGCGACCACGACCTCGACGACGTGGTCGGGCCGGCGCTGGCCCTTGCCGACGCTGGGCAGGTCGACCACGCCGGTCGTGATCAGCGGGGCGGTGACCATGAAGATGATCAACAGCACCAGCATCACGTCGATGAACGGGACCATGTTGATCTCGTTGATCGTGCGGCGGCGGCCTCCGCCGCGGTGGCTGACGGAAGGCATCTCAGTGGCTCCGCCGCGAGCGGCTGCCTGCGCCGGGGCGGAATGCGGGTTCGCCTACTCCGTTCCGAATAGAGACAGTCACTGCGTCGACGACCCCGCATCCCGTCCCCGAGTTGCGGCCTTTCACCGTCGAACTGCTCAGGTCGTGACGGCTGGCGTGCGTTCGGGTGCCCGGCGCAGTGAACGCTCTACCCTGAACGAAGCCGGGCACCCGGACGTACGCCAGCCTCGCGCCACCGTGACATGCAATGGGATTGCGCCACGCGCACAAAGCAGAGGACATGACTGGCAAGCGTTTCATTTCAGAACCTGCTCGGTGATGCCGGCGCCGGAGCGGCCGACGGCGCGCCGGTGTTGCGCTGCAGGATGTTGGAAAACTCCTCGATGAAGGTCTCCTGCTGGATCGCGATGCGGTCGATGTCGCGGGCGAAGCGGTTGTAGGCGATCACCGCGGGGATCGCGGCGAACAGCCCGATGGCGGTCGCGACCAGCGCCTCGGCGATGCCGGGCGCGACGGTGGCCAGCGTCACCTGCGTCATGTTCGCCAGGCCGACGAACGCGTGCATGATCCCCCAGATCGTGCCGAACAGCCCGACGAAGGGCGAGACCGAGCCGATCGTCGCGAGGAAGGACAAGTGGATCTCGATCGCGTCGAGCTCGCGCTGGAAGCTCGCGCGCATCGCGCGGCGCGCGCCGTCCACCAGCGCGCCGGCGTCTCCGACGCGGCGCTCGCGCAGCTTGATGAACTCGCGCATGCCGGAGGCGAAGATGCGCTCCATCGGCGAGCCGTCGGGCCGCTTCGCCGCGTCGGCATAGAGGTCGTTGATGTTCTTGCCGGCCCAGAACTCGCGCTCGAAGTCCTCGTTCGCGCCGCGCACGCGGCGCAGGCCGAAGAGCTTGCCGAAGATCACCGTCCAGCTCGCGAGCGACGCGATCAGCAGGCCCGCGATCACGAACTGCACGACGAAGCTGGCGTGCAGAACGAGGCTGACGATCGAAAAGTCTTCTTGATTCATCCTGGCGTTATCCCCGAGGGTTCGCGTCGTCGACGTTGAGAGACGCCGCGATCGCATTCGGTATGCGTTGCGGCCTGAAAGTTCCGGCATTGACGCAGCCGATGCGGATCGTGCCTTCGGCGAGCAGCTCGTCGCCGCGCTCCGGCGTGCTGCGCCAAGCCTGCTGCGCGATCGTCATCATCGCGCGGCCGGCGTGCTCGAGCGCGACGGTGACCGAGAGCAGGTCGTCGAGCCGCGCCGGCTTCAGATAGCGCACGCGCGTGTCGGTGACGACGAAGACGGTGCCGGTCTCGGCCCGCAATCTTTCCTGCTCGTGGCCGAGCGAACGCAGCCACTCGGTGCGCGCGCGCTCGAAGAACTTCAGGTAGTTGGCGTAGAACACGATGCCACCGGCGTCGGTGTCTTCCCAGTAGATCCGCAGCGGAAACCTGAACAGGATGCGATCGGGAGATAGGGTCGTCACGCTGGATTATCCCCGCCGGTCATCCTGCCAGCATCCGGCGCAGCCTCAGCACGGCCTCTTGCAACTGCGCCATCGAGCTGGCGTACGACAGGCGCACGAAGCGCTCGGTCCCGTGGTGGCCGAAATCGCGCCCCGGCGTGATCGCGACGTGGGCGCGCTTCATCACGTCGAAGCAGAAGTCCCAGCTGTCCGGGCTGTGCGCGGAGCAGTCGGCCCAGGCGTAGAACGCGCCGTCGGGCACCACCGGGACCGTCAGGCCCATCGCGTTCAGCGCGGGCACGAGGAAGTCGCGCCGGGCGCGGAACTCGCCGCGGCGGCGCTCGTATTCCGCGATCGCCTCGGGCTCGAAACAGGCGAGCGCGGCGTGCTGCGCGAGCGTGCTCGGGCAGATGTAGAGGTTTTGCGCGAGCTTCTCGACCGGTGCGACGAGCTCGTCCGGCACGACGAGCCAGCCCAGGCGCCAGCCGGTCATCGAGAAGTACTTCGAGAAGCTGTTGATCGAGACGACGTCGTCGCCGTGCGCGAGCGCGCTGTGGCCGTAGCGCTCGTCGAAGCTCAGCCCGAGGTAGATCTCGTCGACCAGCGTGAACCCGCCGCGTGCGCGCACCGTCTCGACGATGCGGCCCATCTCGAGCGGGTCGATCGAGGTGCCGGTCGGGTTCGACGGCGACGCGAGCAGCACGCCGCGCGTGCGCGGGCCCCAGGCGGCGGCGACGCCGGCGGCGTCGAGTTGGTAGCGCGCCTCGGCCGAGGCCGGCAACAGCACCGGCTTGCCCTCGGCGGCGGCGACGAAATGGCGGTTGCAGGGATAGCTCGGGTCGGGCAGCAGCACCTCGTCGTCGCGGTCGACGAGCGCGAGGCAGGCGAGCTGCAGCGCGGCCGAGGCGCCGGCCGTGACGACAATGCGCGACGACGCAATCGTCAAGCCATATACCCGTAAATAATGTTCCGCGATCGCCTCGCGCAAAGCAGGCAGGCCGGTGGCCGGGGTGTATTGCATTTTCCCGTCGAGCATGGCGCGATGGGCGGCTTCA
>DASYCA010000184.1:0-7171 GCA_036500445.1 Burkholderiaceae bacterium
GGATGCGGGCGGCGCGGCGACGGGTGCAGGCGCGGGCTCGGCCGCCGGTGCGGGCGCCTTCGGCAACGCCGCGTTCAGCGGCAGCCCGACGACCACGTGCAGGGCGGCCCACACCAGACACGCGTCGCGCCAGCCGATCTGCGCCTCGAGCCAGCTCGACAACGGCCAGCCGACGGTGCTCGCGAAGCCGCCGAACAGCGTCACGCCGGTGATCGCGCCGCGCGAGCCGCTGCCGTACAAGCGCACCAGCGCGGCGAACGCGCCCTCGTACAGCCCGGCGCCCATGGCGGCCCCGAGCAGCGCCCAGGCGGCGAACAGCACGACCGGGCCGCGCGCGAGCGCCAGCCCGGCGAGGCCGAGCGCGAACACCCCGTTGGTGGCCATCAGCACCGGCCGGCCGCCCCAGGCGTCGATCGCGCGGCCGGCGCTCGGCCCGACCACCGCGGCGACGACGAGCGCGGCCGAAAACGCCGCGAACACGGTCGAGACCGAGACGCCGAGGTCGCGCGCCATGCTGGTCGCGAGCATCGCCGGCAGGTAATAAGACGAGGCCCAGGCCAGCGTCTGCCCGAGGCCGAGCACCGTGACCGCGCGCCAATGAGGTTCGGACATGGCCGATCCTAAATCGATTGCGTCAACGAAATGAGTCGGCTTTACCGGTCGGCCCGCGGATGCCTTCGGCAACGCATCGACAATGACGCGAACAACAGGAGATCACGCATGAGCACCCCCGTCGAATCCGTCAAGTGGCCCGCAGGCTACCGCATCAACCCGCGCGCGGCCGGCCCGTCGGCCGAGATCGTCGCCGCGTTCCGCGACATTCCGGTCGCCGCGATCGGCGACGCGATGAGCCGCAACATCGGCACCTATGGGCTGCGCCAGTACCACGCGCGGCTGGACACCGTGCTGTGCGGCCCGGCCGTCACGGTGCGCGTGCGCCCCGGCGACAACCTGATGATCCACAAGGCGCTGATGATGGTCCAGCCCGGCGACGTGCTGGTGATCGACGGCGGCGCCGACGTCACCCAGGCGCTCGTCGGCGGCCTGATGCGCACCACCTGCGTCGCGAAGCAGCTCGCCGGCCTGGTGGTCGACGGCGCGGTGCGCGACTTGTGCGAATGGGCCGAGGACGGCATGCCGATCTTCGCGCGCGGCCACACCCACCGCGGCCCGAGCAAGGACGGCCCGGGCGAGATCAACGTGCCGGTGTCGTGCGCCGGGCTGGCCGTGCTGCCGGGCGACCTGATCGTCGGCGACGCCGACGGCGTGATCGCGATTCCCGCCGCCGAGGCCGCCGACATCCTCGAGCGCAGCCGCGCCCACCTCGTCAAGGAGGCGAAGATCCGCGCCGACAACGCCGCCGGCAACTCCGACCCGGAGCGCTTCGACGCGACGCTGCGCGCGAAGGGCCTGCCGGTCTGACGCCGCCGCGCCGGGCCACCACCCAGGTCGGGGGGCGGCCCGCCCACTAGGTAGTTCCCACAGCGCACGCCCGGGAGTCGCCTCTTAGACTGCCCCCACAAGCGCGCCGCTCCACGGCGCCGCCGTCGATCGATTCTGGAGACACGCGATGTCGCGAATGAAGTCATTGGGCAAGGACCACCTGGGCGGGCTGCTGCTGATCGTGCTTGGCGCGGCGGTGCTGGTGCTGGGCCTGAGTTACAAGATGGGCAACCTGAACCGGATGGGCGCGGGCTACATCCCGGTCGTGCTGGGCGTGCTGCTGATGGGCGTCGGCCTGACGATCGGCATCACCGCCGCGCCGCCCGGCAAGCGCGCGATGGTCAACCCGCTGCCCGGCCACGGCGCGCACGGCAACGGCATCGACGTGCGCGGCTGGCTCTGCATCCTCGGCGGCGTCGTCGCCTTCGTGCTGCTGGGCACCTATGGCGGGCTGGTGCCGGCTGCCTTCGCGTCGGTCTTCATCTCGGCGATGGGCGACCGCAACAACACGCTGAAGAGCGCGGCCATCCTCGGCGTGGCGCTGACGGTGTTCGGCTTGCTCGTCTTCCACTTCGGCCTGCAGCTGCAGCTGCCGATGTTCCAGTGGGGCTAGGCTGGTCGAGACCTGCTGCCCCAACGAAATCTGAATAGGTAGAAGAGACATGCATCAATCCCTGATGGACCTCATGTACGGCTTCGGCATCGCGCTGCAGCTGCACAACTTCATGTGGAGCGTGTTCGGGGTGCTGATCGGCAACCTGATCGGCGTGCTGCCCGGCATGGGCGCGCTCACGACGATCTCGATGCTGTTGCCGCTCACCTACGTGATCGCGCCGGTTCCGGCGATCCTGATGCTGGCCGGCATCTTCTACGGCTCGCAGTACGGCGGCGCGATCGGCGCGATCCTGCTGAACCTGCCGAGCCACCCGCCGCATGCGGTGACCTGCCTGGACGGCTACCCGATGACGAAGGCCGGGCGCGGCGGCGCCGCGCTCGGGGTCACGATGATGGCCTCGTTCTTCGCCGCCTCGGTCGGGATCATCGTGATGATCTTCCTGTCGCCGCTGCTGGTGGAAATCGCGTTCAAGTTCGGTCCCACCGAGGTCTGTTCGATCATGCTGCTGGGCCTGCTGGCCGGCGCGACGATGTCGCGAGGATCGCCGCTGAAGGGGGTCGCGATGACGATCTTCGGGCTGCTGTGCGGCGTCGTCGGCACCGACGTGATCAGCGGCACGACGCGCTACACCTTCGACCTGCCCGATCTGGCCGACGGCGTCGAGCTCGGCGCCTTGTGCATGGGCCTGTTCGGCATCGCCGACTTCCTGGTCAGCGTGAACCGCACGACGATCAAGGCGAGCGACGCCAAGATCAGCATGAAGGACATGCGCCCGACCCGCGCGGAAATGAAACAGGCCTTCTGGCCGATGGTGCGTGGCACGCTCGTGGGCACGCTGTTCGGCGCGATGCCCGGCACCGGCCCGACGATCACGACCTTCATCGCCTACGCGATCGAGCGCAAGATCGCCAAGGACCCGAGCCGCTTCGGCAAGGGCGCGATCGAAGGCGTCGCCGCCCCCGAGGCCTCGGCCCACTCGAAGACGCAGGTCGACTTCATCCCGACGCTGTCGCTCGGCATCCCGGGCGACGCGGTGATGGCGCTGATCCTGGGGGCGCTGATCATCAAGGGCATCCAGCCCGGCCCGCAGCTGATCACCGAGCACCCGGACATCTTCTGGGGCCTGGTCGCCAGCTTCTGGATCGGCAACGTGCTGCTCGTGATCATGAACGTGCCGATGATCGGCGTGTGGGTCAAGATGCTGCAGGTGCCGTACAAGTACCTCTACCCGGCCGCGCTGTTCTTCATCTGCGTCGGCGTCTACAGCACCAAGAACAGCCTGTTCGACGTCGGCGAGGTGGCGGTGTTCGGGGTCATCGGCGCGGTCTTCCTGATGCTCGATTTCCCGGTCTCGCCGATCGTGCTGGGCTTCGTGCTCGGGCCGATGCTGGAGGAGAACTTCCGGCGCGCGATGTTGCTGTCGCGCGGCGACCTGATGGTCTTCCTGCAGCGGCCGATCAGCGCGTGGTTCATCGGCGCCTGCACGCTGCTGATCCTTGCCCAGCTGATCGCCTACGCCCGCAAGCTGCGGCTGCCGCCGCCGCGCGAGACGGCCGAGCTCGTCTCCGAATAAGCGATTGGCCGGGGCGGCTGCCGCCCCGCGCCGCTTCAGCGCGCAGGCCGTGTCGATTTCGGCTACCGTGTCGAGGGTCCGTGGCCGCCGCGCCGCGGCCCGAACCGCCTCGGCCATGAACCTGCCCGACCCCAGCTCTCTCTACGCCGCCGTCTCCGGCGAGGCGCCGCGGCCGCGCCGCCTGCGCCTGGCCCTGTGGGCCGCCCTCGTCGTGCTGCTGTGCGCGGCGCAGACGCTGCTGGTCGCGCTGGCGTTCCACTACCGCTCCACGCGCATGCAGACCGCGGTCGACGAGAACGCCGGTGCTGCCAGCGCCGAGCTCTCGCAGTTGCTCGCGAAGGACCTGCAGAGCGTGCTCGCGCTGCCCGGCGGCGCCGCCTCCCCCGAGCAATGGCGCGCGCGCGCCGCGGCGCTGCTGGTCGCCAAGCCCGAGCTGCTGCGCGTGGAGCGCCGCGACGAGGCGCTGAAGATCACCGACGCCGTCGACACGCGCGCCCGGCCGCCGCTGTTCAGCCAGCTGAGCCGCGACCAGGCCCACATCGACACCGAGCTCGCCTGCGCCGCGACCCAGCGCCGCGGCGGCCCGACCTACTCGAACAGCTTCTTCGTCCCGCAGGCCGACGGCATGGGCGTCGAGGTGATGGACCTGTGCGTCGGCGAGCGCGACGGCGACCGCTTCAGCGGCTTCGTCGTCGCCAGCTACTCGCTGCCCGGGCTGCTCGATCAGCTCCCGGTCCAGACGCTCGCGCCCGGCCACGACCTGTCGTTCATCGAGGCCGACGGCGCGCGCCTGGCGCACGGGCGGATGCGCGTCGGCGCCGGCGTCTACCGCGCGAGCCGGATGATCGACCTGCCGGGCACCGCGGTGCAGCTGCAGGTCGACAGCGCGGCGAACCGGCCCAGCCTCGTGCCCGACCTCGTCACCGGCCTCGTGATCGGCTTGTCGCTGACCCTGTTCGGCGTCGTCGTGCTGCTCGCACGCGACGTGCGCAAGCGCGCCCGCGCCGAGGGCGCGCTGGCCGACGCGCTGGCGTTCCGCAAGGCGATGGAGGATTCGGTCGTCACGGGGCTGCGCGCGCGCGACCTGAACGGCATCACGACCTACGTGAACCCGGCCTTCTGCAAGATGGTCGGCTTCGAGCCGGAGGAGCTCGTCGCGCAGGACCCGCCGCCCTACTGGCCGCCCGAGCAGCGCAGCGAATACCAGCGGCGCCAGCAGGCGCGCCACGCGCTCGATCCGGCTCAACATTCGCGCGAGGCCTTCGAGACCCTGTTCATGCGGCGCGGCGGCGAGCGCTTTCCGGCGATGGTGTTCGAGGCCCCGCTGCTGGACAGCGCGGCGCGCCACACCGGCTGGATGACCGCGGTGCTCGACCTCAGCGCGCAGCGCCGCGTCGAGGAGGTCGCGCGCCAGCAGCAGGAGCGGCTGCAGGCGACCGCGCGGCTCGCGACGGCCGGCGAAATGGCCTCGCTGCTGAGCCACGAGCTGAACCAGCCGTTGTCGGCGATCGCCGCGTACGCGACCGGCTCGCTGAACATGATGGACGCGCAGGCCAACGGCGAGGCGCCCGAGCCCGACCTCTGGCCGATGCTGCACCAGGCGACCCAGCGCATCGCCGAGCAGGCCGAGCGCGCCGGCCGCGTGATCAAGAGCGTGCATGACTTCGTGCGCCGGCGCGAGCATGCGCGCGAGTCGGTCGGCGTCGACGTGCTGTTCGACGCGATCCTGCCGCTGGTGCGGCTGCAGGCGCGCAAGAGCGGCACCCGCGTCGAGCTCGAGCTCGGCACGCCCAGCCCGAAGGTCGTCTGCGACCGCGCGATGGTCGAGCAGGTGCTGCTGAACCTGACGCGCAACGGCATCCAGGCGATGCAGGGCTCGGACCGCGCCGGTGAGCCGGTGCTGAGCCTGCAGGTGCGGCGCATCCACGCGCAGTGGATCCAGATCTCGGTCTGCGACAGCGGGCCGGGCGTCGATGCCGAGGTCGCGCGCCAGCTCTTCACGCCGTTCTTCACGACCCGCAGCGACGGCATGGGCCTGGGCCTGAGCGTGTGCCGCACGATCATCGAGCAGCATGGCGGCGCGCTCGATTTCACGAACCTGAAGGACGCCGACGGCGCCGTCGCCGGCGCCGAGTTCCGTTTCACCTTGCCGGCGGTCGACACCGCGCGCGCGGC
Organism: Burkholderiaceae bacterium; assembly: GCA_036500445.1. Taxonomy (GTDB): domain Bacteria; phylum Pseudomonadota; class Gammaproteobacteria; order Burkholderiales; family Burkholderiaceae_C; genus LMDS01. The sequence continues at coordinate 5,808 of DASYCA010000184.1, forward strand.
CCGCCCCACCGCGACGGCGCCGGCCGCCACCACGCCCTGAACGTGACCGACGCCATGGACGCCAACACCCCCAGCCTGGCCTCGCTGCCCGCCGAACTCGGGCTCCCGATGGTCTACCTCGTCGACGACGAAGACATCGTGCGCGACGCGGTCGCGTGGCTGCTGCGCTCGCGCCGGCTGCTGTCGCAGGGGCACAAGAGCGCCGAGGCCTTCGAGGCCGCGCTCGACGCGACGCCCGACGCCCGCCCCGGCGAATGGCCGACCTCGCCGTCCTGCCTGCTGCTGGACCTGCGCATGAGCGGGATGAGCGGCCTGGCGCTGTTCGAGCGCCTCGTCGACCGCGGCCTCACCGAGGCGCTGCCGGTGATCTTCCTGACGGGCCACGGCGACGTGCCGACGGCCGTCGCGGCGCTCAAGCGCGGCGCCTTCGATTTCGTCGAGAAGCCGTTCTCGAACAACGCGCTGGTCGACCGCATCGAGCGCGCGCTCGGCGCCAGCGCCGCGACCATCCTCGCGCGGCGCGAACGCGCCCATCGGCTGCGCGGCCTGGCTGAACTGAGCGAACGCGAGCAGGAGGTGATGCGGCTGGTCGCGCAGGGCATGCCGAATAAACTGATCGCCGACGCGCTGCACCTGAGCGTGCGCACCGTGGAAGTGCACCGCGCGCGGGTCTTCGACAAGCTCGAGGTCGCGTCGGCCGTCGAGCTCGCGAACCTGCTGAACACCGCGCGCGTGGGATGAAGCCCCCACAATTCGGGGCATGAACCTGACTCAGCGCTCGGCCGGCGTCCTGCTCCACATCACCTCGCTGCCCGGGCCGCATGGCATCGGCGACCTCGGCCCGGATGCCTTTCACTTCGTCGACTGGTTGATGTCGGCCGGGCAAAGCCTCTGGCAGGTGCTGCCGACGACGCCGATCGGGCCGGGCGATTCGCCCTATCAAAGCGAGTCGGCCTTTGCCGGCAGCCCGCTGATGGTGGCCTTGCAGCCGCTCGTCGCGAAGGGCTGGCTGAGTGAACCGGCGCTGCCCGAAGCGGGCTTCGACGCCGAGCGCGTCGCCTACACGCAGGTCGTGCCGTGGCGCATCGCGCAGCTGCGCGCCGCCTGCGACGGCTTCTTCGGCGCGGCCGCGGGCGAGGACCGCATCGCGTTCTCGAGCTGGTGCACGGCGCAGTCGCACTGGCTCGACGACTACGTGCTGTTCATGGCGCTGGCGCACGCGCATGCCGGCGCGACGTGGTGGCACTGGCCCAAGCCGCTGCGCGAGCGCAAGCCGGCCGCGCTCGCGAAGGCGCGGCGCGAGCTCGCCGGCGAGATCCGCTTCTGGCAGTTCGTGCAGTGGTGCTTCGACACGCAGTGGGCGG
>DASYCA010000185.1:0-7939 GCA_036500445.1 Burkholderiaceae bacterium
AGCATGCGCATCCGCGGGCCCGGATTCGCCATGCCCTGCGCGCGAAACATCGCGTCCCACTCGGCGCGCGGCACCGCGTGCGCGCCGACCTCGCGTTGCAACGCACGGCCGAGCGCCGCAGCCAGCTGGTTCGGCGACACGCGGCTCGGGCCTTCGAGTTCGACGATGCGCCGCCCGCTCCAGGTCTGCCGCAGCAACTGCGCGGCATGCCGCGCCACGTCCGCGGTCGAGACCATCGCGACCGGCCGGTCCAGCGGCTGCAGAAAGCTGTTCATCGCGCCGTCGAGGCGCGCCGCTTCGAGATCGTGCGCGCTGTTCTCGATGAACCACGCGGCCCGCAGGAACGCGACCGGCAGGCTCAGCGCGGCCAGGCCGCGCTCCATCAGCTGCAACTGCGTCAGCAGGTTCTCGGGCGCGGCCTGCGCCCCGATCGTCGACAGCGCGACGACGCGCGCCGGCGCGGCCGCCTGCAGCGCTTCGACGAGCGCCGCGACGGCCGCGCGCGTTTCGGCGAAGCCCGGCGTCGGGTCGAAGACCGGCGGCAGCAGCACGAACACGGCCTCGGCGCCGCCGAAGGCTGCGCGCAGCGCCAGCGCGTCGTCCATCGCCGCCACCGCGACCTCGCAGCCGCGCGCTGCCCATGGCGCGGCCTTCGCCCGGTCGCGCAACACCGCGCGCAGCGGCACGCCCGCGCCCAGCAGCTCGCGTGCGAGCCGACCTCCGACCTGCCCTGTGATTCCCGTGATCGCGTACATCTGCATGCTCCGTTGACGTCGTGGGCCGCGCCGGTTGCGCCGCCTCGAGGGAAATTCTGGGCGGCTCGCGTCCGGAAAGCGATAGCATCGAACTCACTTCATTGATGCTTGGGAGTCACCAATCCATGTCCCATCTGACCGCCCAGCTGCTCGACGGCGTCGCCGTGATGGCGGCGGTCGTCGCGGCGCGCAGCTTCGGCGGTGCCGGCGAGGCGCTCGGCTTGTCGCCCTCCGGCGTCAGCCGCGCGGTGGCGCGGCTCGAGGCGCGGCTCGGCATCCGGCTGTTCGAGCGCACGACCCGCTCGGTGCGACTGACCGACGAAGGCCGGCGCTTCTACGAGGAGGTGATGCCGCTGATCGCCGCGCTGGACGACGCGGCGGCCGGCGCGAGCGGCGGCGCCACCGAGATCCGCGGCCGCCTGCGCGTCAACGTCGATCCCTTCTTCTCGCGCCTCGTTCTCGGCCCGCAGCTCGGCGCCTTTCTCGACCGCCACCCCGGGCTGGAGGTGGAGCTGCGCACGCGCGACGACCTCGGCGACATGGTCGCAGACGCCTTCGACGTCGCGATCCGCTTCGGCCACCCGCGGCCCTCCTCGCTGGTCGCGCGCAAGCTGCTCGACACGCGCATCGTCACGGTCGCCGCGCCCGCGTATCTGAAGCGCCACGGCCGCCCGAGCGACCCGCACGAGCTCGCGACCGGGCGCCACCAGTGCATCCTGTTCCGCGACCCGCAGACCGGCCGGCCCTTTCCCTGGGAGTTCCACCGGCGCCGCAACAAGAGCGTCAAGACGCTGGTGATCCAGGCGCACGGCCGCCTGACGGTCAACGACGCCGGCACGCTGCAAAGCGTCTGCGTCGCCGGCCACGGCATCGCGCAGCAGTTCGTGATCGCAGGCGATCGCCTGATCGCGGACAAGCAGCTCGTCGAGCTGTTCTCCGACTGGCCGGACGAGCGTTTTCCACTTTATGCGTACCACCCGTCGCGCCGGCACGTGCCGGCGAAGACGCGCGCGTTGCTGGACTTCGTCGCCGGCCTGGTCGATCGAAGCTGATCGGTTTGAACTCGAAAATAGCGGGTCCCGGCCGCTCACCGACAATCGAGCCCGCCACCGAGACCTTCGCATGTTGATTCAAAGACTCCACCGCACCGCCCTGCTCCCGATCGCCCTGGCCTTGCTGACTGCCTGCGCCGGCACGCCGCCGCCGCGCGTCGAGCCCGAAGACGCCGCGCTGCAGGCCGCGATCGCGAGCCCGCAGCGGCGCGAGGCCGACCGCGCGCGCGACGCCGCGCGCCACCCGGACGAGACGCTGCGCGCGTTCGGGCTGCGCGAGGACCAGACCGTGATCGAGATCGCGCCCGGCGGCGGCTGGTACACCGAGATCCTCGCGCCGTATCTGCGCGAGCACGGCCACTACGTCGCCGCGCTGTACGTCGAGGACGACGGCGACGATCCGGCCCGCACCGCGGCGCGGCTGGCGGCGTCGCGCGCGCGCTTCGAGGCCCGCTTCGCGCAGCACCCCGAGCGCTACGGCCCCATCGCGATCGGCACCTTGCGCGCGAAAGGGCTGGCGGGCGCCGGCGCGCCCGCCAGCGCGGACGCGGTGCTGACCTTCCGCAACATCCACAACTGGATCGCCGACGAGCATTTCGACGCCGCGCTGCGCGCCTTCTACACGGTGCTGAAACCGGGCGGCGTGCTCGGCGTCGAGGAGCACCGCGCACGGCCCGGCACCTCGCTGCCGCTGATCATCGCGAACGGCTACGTGCCGGAGGACTACGTGATCGCGCATGCGCGCGAGGCCGGCTTCGAATTCGTCTCGCGCAGCGAGGTCAACGCGAACCCGCTGGACACGCGCGACCACCCGGACGGCGTCTGGTCGCTGCCGCCGACGCTGCGCGGCGGGCCGGCCTACCGCGAGCGCGCGCTCGCGATCGGCGAGTCCGACCGCATGACGCTGCGCTTTCGCAAGCCGCGATGAGCGCGTCGTTCGGCGCTTCGGTGAGCGATGCCGCGGGCCCGGCCGCGCCGATCCCGCGCGGCGCGGTGCTCGCGCTCTCGCTCGCCGCGTTCCTGAGCGGCATCTCGCTGCGCCTGACCGACGCGCTGCTGCCGCTGTTCGCGCACGAGTTCGGCATCACGCTCGGTCGCGCGGCCGGCGCGATCACCGCGTTCGCGGTCGCCTACGGCCTGTCGCAGCTGTTCTTCGGCCCGGTCGGCGACCGCTTCGGCAAGTACCGCGTGATCGGGCTGGCCTGCGCCACGTGCACGCTGACGGCCAGCGCCTGCGGCGTGACGGAGGGCTTCGTCCAGCTCGAGATCGCGCGCCTGATGGCCGGCGCGACGGCCGCCGCGATCATCCCGCTGTCGATGGCGTGGCTCGGCGATGTCGTGCCCTACGAGCAGCGCCAGCCGGTGCTCGCGCGTTTCCTGATCGGGCAGATCCTCGGCCTGTCCGCCGGCGTCGCGGCGGGCGGCTTCGCGGCCGACCACCTGGGCTGGCGCGTGCCGTTCTTCGTCATCGGCGCCGGCTTTGCAGTGATCAGCGTGGCGCTGCTCGCGATCGACCGCCGGTTGCCCGCTCACGCGCGCCGCACGAACCGCGTCGCCGGCCATGCGCTGCAGCGCGCCGTCGGCGAATTCGGCCAGGTGCTCGCGCGGCCGTGGGCCCGGGTCGTGCTGCTGACGGTGTTCACCGAAGGCGCGTTCCTGTACGGCAGCTTCGCGTTCATCGCGAGCCACCTGCACACGCGCTTCGGGCTGCCGCTGTCGAGCGCGGGCTCGACGCTGATGCTGTTCGGCTTCGGCGGGCTGCTGTTCGCGGTCGCGGCCGCGGCGCTGGTGCGCCGGCTCGGCGAGGTCGGATTGACGATGTACGGCGGCATGCTGGTCGCGGCCTCGCTCGTCGCGATCGGCGTCGCGCCGCACTGGGCCTGGGCGCCACCGGCCTGCTTCACCGCCGGGCTGGGCTTCTACATGCTGCACAACACGCTGCAGATCAACGCGACGCAGATGGCCCCGGAGCGCCGCGGCGCGGCCGTCGCGGCGTTCGCGTCGAGCTTCTTCCTGGGGCAGGCGGCGGGGGTCGCGGCGAACGGGCTGCTGGTCGAATCGATCGGCACCGGCGGCGTGCTGTGCCTGGGCGCAACCGGCGTGCTCGCGCTGGCGCTGAATTTCAGCCGGCTGCGCTCGCAGCGGATTGCCATGCCGGCTTGACTTCTCTCTTCTCCCTCTCCCCTGGGAGAGGGTTGGGGTGAGGGTCTGCGGGCAGAGACAGATGTTGGCGGCGTGCGCGGCCCCTCACCCCGCCCTCTCCCCAGAGGGGCGAGGGAGAAGAGACTAGCGGGGGCGTGGGGGCCGCGGCGGACGTTGACCGCCACCACCGGACGGCGCACCGGATCGCTGCGGCGGGCGCTGTTGAGGATGGCCCTGCGGCCGCTCCGGCGGGCGCTGCTGGCGCCGCGGATCGAACGCCGGCGGCTGCATCCGCGCCCGTTCGGCGGCCTCGCCGCGCGCGATCTCGAGCAGGCCGTCGAGCTCCTCGACCGCAACGCCCTTCAGCGCGCAGAAGTTCGCGCGCGTCAAGGTCGTCGTCTCGAAGTCGCGCAGCAGCCCGGCGCGGTTGCGGCGCTGCTGCTCCTCGAGCTCGCGGCGCGATTCCTGGTTGCCGCGCCGGCGCGCCAGTTCGTCGAGCGCGATCTGGCGGTGCTCGGCGCTGAGCTCGCCGGCCGGCTGGCCGTCGAGGTCGACGCGCTGCGCGGCCTTCGAGACCGCGATCAGGTAGGAGGTGCTGCCGGTGTAGCGGCGAAAGAACGCCGACAGCGCGTTCTTCGTGAACACGCCCGGCGCGCGCTGCTGGATGTCGACCTGGATGCGCAGCTTCAGCGGCTTCGGCGCGCCGCTGAACAGCGCCGGGAAGCGCTGTTTCAACTCGGCCGCGCAGGCCGCCGGGCTCAGCTCGCTCGCGGGGCGTGGCGCCGCAGCGGCTGCGGCCACCGGTTCGGCAGCTTCCCCGGCCGCTTCGGTCGCGGCAGGTTCGGCGACCGCTTCGGCATGCACCTCGGCAGGAACGTCGGCGGGAACTGCAGCGGGAACTTCAGGAATCTCGGGCGTGGATTCGGACGCAGGGGTCGATGACATGGAACGCGGCACAGGAAGGCAGATAGAGGATCGGATTGTGCCTGCCGCGCGCGCTCGCCTCCAGCCCCTGCCGATCCCCTTGCAAATCGTGGCCGGCAACCCAATGTCTGAAGCTCGCAGGAGAAGAACACCGTGGGCGCAGTCGACGCATTCTTGTTGGACGCATATTCCCAGACCGTGAGCAGCGTGGTCGACCAGGTCGGCCCCAGCGTCGCCGCGGTGCGCGTCGGCGACCCGGAGCACGGCGGCGGCGGCGGATCGGGCTTCCTGTTCACGCCCGACGGCTACCTGCTGACGAACTCGCACGTCGTGCGCGCCGGCCGCGCGCAGTTCGCGAAGGGCGAGCCGAAGCCGGCCTACGAGGTCTCGCTCGCCGACGCGCGCGCGTTCCGCGCCCGCTGGGTCGGCGACGACCCCGACACCGACCTCGCGGTGCTGCACATCGACGCGCTCTCGCAAGGCGCGCTGGCGCACGCGCCGCTCGGCAGCTCGACCGGTTTGAAGCGCGGCGAGATCGCGGTCGCGATCGGCAACCCGCTCGGCTACGAGCACACCGTGACCTCGGGCATCATCAGCGCGCTCGGGCGCAGCATGCGCACCAGCACCGGCCGGCTGATCCCGAACGTGATCCAGACCGACGCGGCGCTGAACCCGGGCAACTCCGGCGGCCCGCTGCTGAACGCGCGCGGCGAGGTGATCGGCGTCAACACCGCGATCATCCGCGGCGCCAATTCGATCTGCTTCGCGGTCGCGATCGACATCGCGACCTGGGTCATCCCGCAACTGCTGCAGCACGGCCGGGTGCGCCGCGGCCACCTCGGCGTCGGCGGCAACACGGTGCCGCTGCACCGCCGCGTCGTGCTCGCGCACGGGTTGAATCAGTCGCAGGGCGTGCGCGTGCTGCAGCTCGAAAAGGACAGCCCGGCGGACCGCGCCGGCGTGCGCGTCGACGATGTGATCATCGGCATCGACGGCGTCGACATCGACAGCGTCGACCGCCTGCACCAGACGCTGGACGCGAGCCGGATCCAGCGCGACTGCGCGATCAAGCTGCTGCGCGGGACGCTCTCCCCGCAGCCGGTGTACCTGAGCGTGCGGCCGACCGAACGGCTGGCGCCGGCTTGATCGGCGGCGGCCGCGGCAGCGGCCGCTCGATCGCGCCGGTTCACTCGACCAGCGACGGCTTCAGGTTCCAGATCTCGTTCGCGTACTCGGTGATCGTGCGGTCGCTCGAGAAGTGCCCGGAGCAGGCGACGTTGATGACGGCCTTGCGGTTCCAGGCGGCCGGGTCCGCGTGCAGCGCGGCCAGCTCGCGGTGCGCGCGGGCGTAGTCCGTCAGGTCAGCGAGGTGCCGGAAGCGGTCGCCGTGGCGCAGCAAGGTGTCGTGGATCGGGCCGAACACGCCGGGCTCGTTGCGGCTGAAATGGTTCGAGAAGATCAGGTCCAGCGCGGCGCGCGTCTCGGGCTCGTGGGCGTAGTGCCAATTCGGGTCGTACCACCCCGCGCTGTCGGCGACCTGCTCGGCGGTCAGGCCGAACAGGAAGAAGTTCTCCTCGCCGGCTTCCTGCGCCATCTCGATCGTCGCGCCGTCGCGCGTGCCGATCGTCAGCGCGCCGTTCATCATGAACTTCATGTTGCCGGTGCCGCTGGCTTCGAAGCCGGCGGTCGAGATCTGCTCGGAGACGTCGCAGGCCGGGATCAGCCGCTCGGCCAGGCTCACGTTGTACTCCGGCAGGAACAGCACGTTGAGCCGCCCGCGCACGACCGGGTCGGCATTGATCGTGTCGCCGACGTTGTTGATCAGCTTGATGATCAGCTTGGCGAGGTGGTAGGCCGGCGCCGCCTTGCCGGCAAAGAGGAAGGTGCGCGGCGCGACCTCTTCCTGCGGGTTCTGCCGCATCCGGTTGTACAGGATCACGACGTGCAGCACGTTGAGCAGCTGGCGCTTGTACTCGTGGATGCGCTTGACCTGCCCGTCGAAGATCGTGTCGGGGTCGACGATGCGGCCCGTTGTTGCCACCAGCCAGTCGGCGAAGGCGACCTTCGCGGCGCGCTTGGCCTGCTGGAATTTCCCGCGGAAGGCGCTGTCGCCGGCCAGCGGCAGCAGCTTGCGCAGTTGGCCGGCGTCGGTGACCCAGCCGTCGCCGATCGCCTCGGTGACCAGGTCGGACAGGAACGGATTCGCCTGCTGCAGCCAGCGCCGCGGCGTCACGCCGTTGGTCTTGTTGTTGAAGCGGGCCGGAAAGAATTCCGCGAAATCGTTCAGGACGCTGGTGCGCAGCAGGTCCGAGTGGATCGCGGCGACGCCGTTGGTGCTGTGCGAGCCCACCACCGCCAGGTGCGCCATGCGGACCTTGCGCGCGCCGCCCTCTTCGATCAGGCTCATGCGCCGCACGCGCGCATCGTCGCCGGGGTACGCGTGGCGGACGTCATTCAGGAAACGTCGGTTGATCTCGTAGACGATCTCGAGATGGCGCGGGATCAGCACGTTGAACAGCTCGACCGGCCAGCGTTCCAGCGCCTCGGGCAGCAAGGTGTGGTTGGTATACGAGAAGGTCTGGCGGGTGATGTCCCACGCCCGTTCCCACGGCACCTGGTGTTCGTCGACCAGCAGTCGCATCAGTTCGGCCACGCCGATAGCCGGGTGCGTGTCGTTCAGCTGGATCGCGAACGACTTGTGGAACGACGTCACCGACTGGCCGCGCTGCCGTTGCAGGCGCAGCATATCCTGCAGCGAGCAGGAAACGAAAAAGTACTGTTGCTCCAGACGCAGTTCCTTGCCCTGGAGGCTCTCATCGTTGGGATACAGCACCTTGGTCAGGTTTTCCGACGTCACTTTCTTGCTGACCGCGCCCAGGTAGTCCCCACGGTTGAAAACATGAAAATCGAAGGACTCGGTAGCTTCCGCCCGCCATAGCCTCAAGGTATTGGTGGTGCCCACGCGGTAGCCCGGAATCGGCGTATCGAAGGGCACCCCGGCGACGGATTTCTCCGGTACCCAGCGGACGCGGAAACGCCCGCTGTCGTCCGTGTACTGTTCCGTGT
>DASYCA010000186.1:0-11736 GCA_036500445.1 Burkholderiaceae bacterium
GAGGTCGGATCGACCGCGAACACGAAGCCGCCGCGCTCGGCCGCATCGGCGACGCGCTGGGTCACGACGCCGGCCTCGGTCCAGATCGTCGCGACCTGGCCGGCGACGCCGGGCAACTCGCGCAGCTCGACCTCCGTCATCGCCTCGAGCTTCTCGGTGTTGATGACCGCGCTGTTCCAGGTCAGCGGGATCGCGCCGCCGGTGTAGCCGGTGCCGCCGCCGCGCGGGATGATGGTCAGCCCGAGCTCGACGCAGCCCTTCACCAGCCCGGCCATCTCGGCCTCGGTGTCGGGCATCAGCACGACGAACGGGTACTCGACGCGCCAATCGGTCGCATCGGTCACGTGCGAGACGCGGCTCAGGCCGTCGAACTTGATGTTGTCCTTGGCCGTCACGCGGCCGAGGACCTTGGCGCAGCGCCGGCGCAGCTCGGCGACCGCGTCGAACTGCTCGGCGAACGCGGTGACCGCGCCGCTGGCCAGGCGCAGCAGCTCGCCGACGGCGGTGTCGCGCTCGGCGTCCTGTGCCGGCGTGCGGCGCTTCTCGACCTCGCCCAGGCGGTGGTGCAGCGCCTCGATCAGCAGCTTGCGGCGACGCGGGTTGTCCAGCAGGTCGTCCTGCAGGTACGGGTTGCGCTGCACGACCCAGATGTCGCCCAGCACCTCGTACAGCATGCGCGCCGAGCGGCCGGTCCGGCGTTCGTCGCGCAGCCGCGACAGCACGTCCCAGGCCCGCGAACCGAGCAGGCGGATCACGATCTCGCGGTCCGAGAACGAGGTGTAGTTGTACGGAATTTCGCGCAGGCGCGGGGCGGCGTGCGCGGCGGCGGCCGCGGCGACGATCTGGGTGAGCGGAACGGGTGCGTTCATGGGGTCCGGGCGCCAAGGCGCGCCGCGTGGGCACTTGAGGTCGAATCGTAACGCAGTGCAGCAAAAGCCTGCACCAAGAGCGAACATGACCCTGCGGTTGATCCCGATTGCCGCGGCGGACGGTCGCGGCGATAAATGCCGCTGTCACAAATGCTCAGCACACTGTCGGGTTGCTCTCGAAACCCGTCCAATCCCCCACGGAGTCGTCCTGTATGAAATTCAAATCCCTCGCGCTCGCGACCGGCGTCCTCGCGCTGGCGCTCTCCGCGCCGGCCCATGCCCAAGTCGAAATCCAGTGGTGGCACGCGATGGGCGGCCCGCTCGGCGATTGGGTCAACGACCTCGCGAAGGGCTTCAACGACAGCCAGAAGGACTACAAGGTCATCCCGACCTTCAAAGGCACCTATGACGAATCGCTGCCCGCTGCGATCGCCGCCTACCGGGCCGGCAACGCGCCCGACATCCTCCAGGTCTACGAGGTCGGCACCGCGACGATGATGGCCAGCAAGGGCGCGATCGTGCCGGTCGGCCAGGTCATGAAGGACGCCGGGCTGAAGTTCGACCAGAGCGCCTACATCCCCGCCGTCGCGAGCTACTACACCGCGCCGAGCGGCCAGATGCTGAGCCTGCCGTTCAACAGCTCGACGACGATCTTCTTCTACAACAAAGACGCCTTCAAGGCCGCCGGGCTGGACCCGGAGAAGCCGCCGGCGACCTGGCCCGAGGTGACGCTGGCGGCCGCCAAGCTGAAGGCCAGCGGCAACGCCTGCCCGATGACGACCTCCTGGCAGGGCTGGACCCAGCTCGAGAGCTTCTCGGCCTGGCACAACGTCGAGTTCGCGACCAAGAACAACGGCTTCGGCGGCACCGACGCGCGGCTCGCGTTCAACAGCCCGCTGCACGTGCGCCACATCGAGAACCTCGCGAACATGGCCAAGCAGGGCTTGTTCGTCTACAAGGGCCGCGGCAACGTGCCCGACGCCGCCTTCATCTCGGGCGAATGCGCGATGACCTTCGGCTCCTCCAGCACCTACGGCCAGGCGATCAAGGTCGCGAAGTTCAAGTTCGGCCTGGCGCCGCTGCCCTACTACCCCGACGTGCCCGGCGCGCCGCAGAACACCATCATCGGCGGCGCGAGCCTGTGGGTGATGGCGGGCAAGAAGCCGGCCCAGTACAAGGGCGTGGCCGCGTTCATGCAGTACCTGTCCAGCCCCGAGGTGCAGGCCGCGAGCCACCAGCGCACCGGCTACCTGCCGATCACGATGGCGTCGTTCGCGCTGACCGAGAAGTCCGGCTTCTACGCGAAGAACCCGGGCACCGACGTCGCGACGAACCAGATGATCAAGAAGACGACGGACAAATCGCGCGGCGTGCGGCTGGGCAACTACGTGCAGATCCGCGCGATCGAGGACGAAGAGCTCGAGCAGATCTGGGCCGGCAAGAAGACCGCGAAGGAAGGGCTCGATTCGGCCGTGAAGCGCGGCAACGAGTTGCTGGCCAAGTTCCAGCAGGCCAACAAGTAATGATTCCGAACTGCTCCTTCCCCCGTTGGGGGAAGGCTGGGATGGGGGCCGGTGAGCGACCGGAGCTGTCGTTCGCGCGGGCCCCCGCCCCGGCCCTCCCCCAGCGGGGGAGGGAGCAGACGGCGCTGCGCGAACATTCTTGATGGAAAAAAGAGTCTTCTTCCGTTCCCGCTGGCTTCCCTGGCTGCTGCTCGCGCCGCAAGGCGTGGTCATCGGCGTGTTCTTCTTCTGGCCCGCCGCGCAGGCGCTGCTGCAGTCGCTGCAGCAGACCGACACCTTCGGCGGCTCGGTCGAGTGGGTCGGCCTGGAGAACTTCCGCGCGCTCTGGAACGACCCGACCTACCTCGCGTCGTTCCAGACCACCGCGATCTTCTCGGTGCTGGTCGCCGGCCTGGGGATCGCGCTGTCGCTGCTGCTCGCGGTCTTCGCCGACCGGGTGGTGCGCGGCGCCGCGATCTACAAGACGCTGCTGATCTGGCCCTACGCGGTCGCGCCCGCGGTCGCCGGGGTGCTGTGGCTGTTCATGTTCTCGCCCAGCATCGGCATCGCCGCGTACTGGCTGCACGCGATCGGCATCCACTGGGACAGCCTGCTGAACAGCCGCCACGCGATGATCCTGATCGTTCTGGCCGCGGTCTGGAAGCAGCTCTCGTACAACTTCCTGTTCTTTCTCGCCGGGCTGGCCAGCATCCCGAAATCGCTGGTCGAAGCCGCGGCGATCGACGGCGCCCGGCCGTGGCGGCGCTTCTGGTCGATCCAGTTCCCGATGCTGTCGCCGACGACCTTCTTCCTGCTCGTGATCAACGTCGTCTACGCCTTCCTCGAGACCTTCGCGATCGTCGATGCCGCGACGCAAGGCGGCCCGGGCCGCGACACCTCCATCCTCGTCTACAAGCTGGTCTACGATTTCAAGGCACTCGATCTGGGCGGCTCGGCCGCGCAGTCGGTGGTGCTGATGGGCATCCTGATCGTGCTGACCGTGATCCAGTTCAAGTACGTGGAGAAGAAGGTGAACTACTGATGGTGCCCCGCCATGGTTGAACGCCGCCCGACGCTGGGCATCCTCGCGCACGTCGTCCTGATCCTGGGCGTGCTGATCGTCGCGTTCCCGGTCTACGTCACCTTCGTCGCCTCGACCCACACCGCGGACGAGATCGTGCAGGTGCCGATGCCGATGCTGCCCGGCTCGCACCTGATCGAGAACTACACGCAAGCCCTGCTGGGCACCGGCAATTCGCAGGGCTCCAACGCGGCGGTCGGCCGGATGATGTTCGTGAGCCTGGTGACCGCGCTGGTCATCGCGATCGGCAAGATCGCGATCTCGCTGCTGTCGGCGTTCGCGATCGTGTACTTTCGCTTCCCGTTCCGGATGCTGTGCTTCTGGGCCATCTTCGTGACCTTGATGTTGCCGGTCGAGGTGCGGATCGGGCCGACCTACCAGGTGGTCGCGAGCCTCGGGATGATCAACACCTACGCCGGCCTGACGATCCCGCTGATCGCGTCGGCAACGGCCACCTTCTTGTTTCGCCAGTTCTTCCTGACCGTGCCGGAGGAGCTCGTCGAGGCCGCGCGCATCGACGGCGCCGGCCCGATGCGCTTTTTCGTCGACATCCTGGTGCCGCTGTCGGGCGCCAGCATCGCCGCGCTGTTCGTGATCCAGTTCATCTACGGCTGGAACCAGTACCTGTGGCCGCTGCTCGCGACGACGAGCGAGAACATGTACCCGATCGTGATCGGCATCCGCCACATGATCTCGGGCGGCGAAGCGGCCAACGACTGGAACCTCGTGATGGCGACGGCGATGCTGGCGATGCTGCCGCCGGCCGTCGTCGTGATCCTGATGCAGAAGTGGTTCGTCAAGGGCCTGGTGGATACTGAGAAATAACGACACAGCGCGCCCCCGAGAACAGAGCACATCCCCCATGGCATCCATCACCCTCCACGACGTCGTCAAGCGCTACGGCAGCGGCCCGAAGGCGAACCAGGTCATCCACGGCGTCAACGCCACGATCGCCGACGGCGAGTTCATCGTGATCGTCGGCCCCTCGGGCTGCGGCAAGAGCACGCTGCTGCGCATGGTCGCCGGGCTCGAGGAGATCTCGAGCGGCACGATCTCGATCGGCGGGCGCGTCGTCAACGACGTCGAGCCGAGCGAGCGCGACATCGCGATGGTGTTCCAGAACTACGCGCTCTACCCGCACATGAGCGTGTTCGACAACATGGCCTACGGGCTCAAGATCGCGAAGGTGTCGCTGGACGAGATCAAGACCCGCGTCGACAAGGCCGCGAAGATCCTCGAACTCGGCCCCTACCTGCAGCGCAAGCCGCGCGAGCTCTCGGGCGGCCAGCGCCAGCGCGTCGCGATGGGGCGCGCGATCGTGCGCCAGCCGCAGGTGTTCCTGTTCGACGAGCCGCTGAGCAACCTGGACGCCAAGCTGCGCGCGCAGACGCGCCTGGAGATCCAGAAGCTGCACGCCGAGCTCGGCGTGACCTCGCTGTTCGTCACCCACGACCAGGTCGAGGCGATGACGCTGGCGCAGCGCATGATCGTGATGAACGCGGGGCGGATGGAGCAGATCGGCACGCCGGAGGAGGTCTATCACACGCCGGCCTCGACCTTCGTCGCCGGCTTCATCGGCTCGCCGCCGATGAACCTGATCACCGGCCGGGCCGACGGCGCGCGCTTCGAGGTCGCCGGGCCCGCGGGGGCCATCGCGCTCGCGCTGCCGGCGGCCGCGCCGCGCAGCGGCGAACTGATTCTCGGGTTGCGCCCGGAGCACGTCGGCCTGAGCCAGAACGGCGCCGCCGGCTGGCCATTGAAAATCGAGGCGATCGAGATGCTGGGCGCCGAGCGGCTGATCTACGGCCGCGTCGCCGAGACGCTGTTCACCGCGCGCCTCGACGCGACGCTCTCGCCGCCCAAGGTCGGCGACACCGTGACCCTGCAACTCGTGCCCGAGCACCTGCACTGGTTCGACGCCGCGACGCAGCGCAGGATCTGAGCCCATGAAGACGACGACGCCCTGGCCCTACCCGTTCTGGATCGCGCACCGCGGCGCGGGAAAACTCGCGCCCGAGAACACGCTGGCGGCGTTCCGCGTCGGTGCCGGTCACGGCTTTCAAGCCTTCGAGTGCGACGTCAAGCTGAGCAGCGACGGCATTGCGTTCCTGCTTCACGACACGACGCTGGAGCGCACCTCGTCGGGCCACGGCACGGCCTCGCACCTGAGCTGGAGCGAACTCTCGCGCCTGGACGCGGGCGCGTGGCACAGCCGCGCGTTCGCCGGCGAGCCGCTGGCGAGCCTGGACTCGATCGCGGCCTTCTGCATCCGCAACGGCTACGCGCTCAACATCGAAATCAAACCCTCGCCGGGCGATGCGGCCGCGACCGGCACCAAGGTCGCGACCGAGGTCGCACGGCTCTGGGGCGCGCAGATCGTGCCGCCGCTGCTGAGCTCGTTCAGCCCGGAGGCGCTGGCCGCCGCGCGCGACGCCGATGCGCGCTGGCCGCGCGCGCTGCTGCTGGACACGCTGCGCGACGGCTGGTTCGACGAGGCGCAAGCGCTCGGCTGCGTCGCCGTCGTCACGAACCACACGCTGATGGACGCCGCGGTGATCGGCCGGCTGCACGGCGCGGGCATGCGCGCGCTGGTCTACACCGTCAACGACAGCGCGAGCGCGCAGCGCCTGCACGCGCTCGGCATCGACGGCATCATCACCGACGCGGTCGATCGATTCTCACCGGCGCGCTCGCACGTCGATTGATCGGCCGTCAGCTGCGGTAGTCCGCGTTGATCTTGACGTAGTCGTAGCTCAGGTCGCAGGTCCAGACCGTCGTGCTCGCGCTGCCGCGGTGCAGGTCGACGCGCACCGTGATCTCGGCCTGCTTCATCACGCGCTGGCCGTCCTCCTCGCGGTAGTCGGGCTTGCGCCCGCCGTGCTGCGCGACGTGGACGTCGTCCAGGAACAAATCGATCCTGGTCTGGTCGAGGTCCTCGATCCCGGCATAGCCGACCGCCGCGAGGATGCGGCCCAGGTTCGGGTCGCTCGCGAAGAACGCCGTCTTCACCAGCGGCGAATGCGCGATCGCGTAGGCGACCCGGCGGCACTCGGCCTCGGTCGCACCGCCGTCGATCTGCACGCTGATGAATTTGGTGGCGCCCTCGCCGTCGCGCACGATCGCCTGCGCGAGCTGCCGCGCCACCGCGACGACCGCGTCGCGCAGCCGCTTGCCGTCGCCCGACGCCAGTTGCGTGATCGGCGCGTGGCCGGCGCGGTTCGTCGCGATCAGCACGAAGGAATCGTTGGTGGAGGTGTCGCCGTCGATCGTGATGCGGTTGAAGGACTGGTCGGCCGCGTCCTTCACGAGCGCCTGGACCAGCGCCGGTGCGATCACCGCGTCGGTCGCGACGAAGCCGAGCATCGTCGCCATGTTCGGCCGGATCATCCCGGCGCCCTTGCTGATGCCGGTGATCGTGACCGTCTTGCCGCCGATCTCCAACTGCACCGAGGCGGCCTTCGGCACGGTATCGGTCGTCATGATTGCCTCGGCCGCGGCGGCCCAGTTGGCGGCGCGCAGGTCGGCCAGCGCGGCCGGCAAGCCGGCCGCAATGCGGTCCACCGGCAGGCTTTCCATGATCACGCCGGTCGAGAACGGCAGCACCTGCTCGGGCGCGATTTTCAGATGGCCGGCGAGCACGGCGCAGGTCGCGCGGGCACGCGACAGGCCGTCTTCGCCGGTGCCGGCGTTCGCGTTGCCGGTGTTGATCACGATCGCACGCGGGCTGCCGGCGGCGGCCAGGTGGCTGCGGCACAACTGCACCGGCGCGGCGCAGAACCGGTTCGCGGTGAAGACGCCGGCGACGCTCGCACCCTCGGCGATCGTGACGACCGTCAGGTCGCGGCGGTTCGCCTTGCGCACGCCGGCCATTGCGATGCCGAGCTCGACGCCGGGCACGGGAAACAGACGGGTTGCGTCGAGGGCGGGCAGGTTGACAGGCATGGTGGCGTGCGCAGAGTAGATGGATGGATGAAGGCGGCAGACACCGATTGTAGGAAGACGACAGCCCGTCAGGTGTTTGCCGTACGATCCGCTACAACGGCCTGGTGGCCCGAGTCGGCGGATTTCGTCAACCACAAGATTAAGTACATCCACGCGCACTGCCGCCCATGACCGCAAGCACTCGCACCGTCGTCCCCGATCGGCATCGCGAGTCCGTGCCCGAGCTGGTCCAGGCCGAGCAGGTCCGGATGGCGTTCGGTCACGGTGCGCTCGCCACGCTGGCCGCGACGGTCTTCGCGTTCGCGCTGGCCTGGCATCTTCAAGGCCTGGTCGCCGATCGCTGGGTGATCGGCTGGCTCGTGATGAAGACGCTGATCGCGGTGCCGCGCCTGGCTTTCGGTGCGCTGTTCGACCGCCGCGCGGTGCACCCGCTCGCCTGGCTGGCGACCGGCCAGCTGCTGCTCGCGATCGACGGCGTCGTCTGGGGCGCGACCGGCGCCGTGCTGTTGATGTCGGGCGACCGCGCCGGGATCACCGAGCTGGTCGCGACGATCTCCGGCGTCGCGACGGTCTCGACGCTGAAACTGCAGGCGCATCGGCGCGCCTGCCTGAGCCATGCGGTGCCGATGCTGGTGCTGCCGATCCTGTGCTTCGCGGCGCGCGGCGATTCGTTCGGTGCCTATGGCGCGATCGCGATCTCGATGTACCTGTACCTGCTGCTGGACGCGGTCCGCAAGGTGGAGCGCCAGACGCTCGAGCTTCTGACCCTGCGCTTCGAGAACGTCGAGCTGACGCAATCGCTGTCGAGCGCGCTCGACGAGGCGAATCAGGATGCGCGCGCGAAAGACGCCTTCCTGGCCAACATGAGCCACGAGCTGCGCACCCCCCTGCACGGCATCCTGGGCCTGGCGCGCATGCTGCACCACAGCGTCGGCACGGCCGACCGGGCGACGGTCGCGATGATCCGGCGCTCCGGCGACCACTTGCTCCAGCTGATCAACAACGTGCTCGAGTTCAGCCGCTTCAGCGCACGCGGGATCGACATCGAGCCGCAGGAGGTCGACCTCGCGCGCACGATCGAGGACGCGATCGCGATGTGCCAGTCGAACGCGAACGACCGCCGCGTCGACCTGAGCGAGAGCATCCTGCTGCCGATCCCGTGCATCGCGCTGGTCGACCCGCTGCGGCTGCGCCAGGTGCTGCTGAACCTGATCGGCAACGCGCTCAAGTTCACCGACGCCGGCGGCGCGGTGCGCGTGGTCGTGCGCGAGCTCGACGGCGGCCGGCAGCTCTCGATCGCCGTGGTCGACACCGGCATCGGCATGTCGCAGGCGACGATGGCGCAGCTGTTCGAGCCGTTCGCGCAGGGCGACACCTCGGCCACGCGGCGCCACAGCGGCACCGGCCTGGGCCTGAACATCGCCCGCGCGATCTGCCAGAAGATGGGCGGCGACATCACGTTCAAGAGCGCGCTCGGCAGCGGATCGACCTTCACCGTCATCCTGCCGCTGGTCGCGGCGCAGCCGCGCGCCGACGCACCGACGCGCGGCGTGCGCAGCACCGACAGCGCCTTCGTCGAGGAGCGCTTCGGCGGCGGGACCGCGCTGCTCGCGGAGGACAACGAGGTCAACGCGCTGGTCGGCGAATACGCGCTGCGCCGGCTCGGCGTCGATGTCGTGCAGGCCGTCAACGGCGCGGCCGTCGTCGAGCGCATGTGCACGAACGGCGCGCGCCCGGACATGGTGTTCCTGGACTGCCAGATGCCGGTGATGGACGGCTTCGAGGCCGCGCGGCTGATCCGCGCGTTCGAGAAGCGCCACGGCCTGCCCGCGGTGCCGCTGGTCGCGCTGACGGCGAATGTGTTCCAGAGCGACCGCGACCGCTGCCGCGACGCCGGCATGGACGCCTTCCTCGCGAAGCCCTTCGGCGACGAGCAGCTGCGCGAGGTGCTCGAGGCCTTCTCGATGATCCCGCGGCCATCCGACCGCAGCGACTCGGCTTACGCGGCCCTGCTGTTGTAGCGCTGGTCGTCGGGCAGCGCCCTGACGATGCCGCGGTGCGTCTGCATCAGCACCGGCTCGAACACCTTGATGTCCGGGTGGTAGGTGCGGAACACGAACGCGTAGTCGGGGTGATTGCGCGCCCGGCCCTCGGCCTCCGAGGTCACGGGGTCGCGGAACAGCACCCGGTGCGGCATCCCGGAGGTGTGCGCGAGCGGCACCATGCGGTTGTCCCCGAACAGATCGGAGAAGCCGATGTTCTCGTAGATCCGCAGCAGCGAGCGGCGCGCGCCGACGACGATGCCGCCGATCTGGTTTGCGACGCAGAACAGGTGGATGACCTTGACGAGCGCCAGCCGCACCGGCGGCGTGTAGCCCGGCAGCACGGTCAGCCGCGCGACCTCCGACAGCAGCCGGCCGCGCAGCTGCGGCGGCAGCTCCAGGCTGCCTTCGATCAGCAGCGGGCCGCTGCGATTGACCTGCAAGCGCGCCGAGCCGACCATCTGGCCGGTGATCTTGTCTTCGGCGTAGAACAGCGTCGCGTCGGGCGAGCGGTCCATCGGGTCGGGGCGGCCGAAGGTCGGCGCGAGCTCGGGGAGGTGGTGGCCATAGGCGGTCTGGCGCAAGGCCTGGACGCGCTTGAGCGTCGCTTCGTCATCGACGACGCCGATCGAAAAAGGCAATCGCTCGACGATCAGCTCGCCGACCCGGCGGCGCGGCTCGAAGGTCTCGTGCGAGACCGGCAGCGGATCCAGGTCGCCAAAGGCCGACTCATTGCTGCGCGGTCCGTGGTCTATCGGCTTGAAGTCGTCATCCATCATCGGGGCGTCCCCTTGGGCATCATCTGCCTCCCCCCAATATTAGGGGGGTACTTCGAACTTGTCAGCTGACAGTTCTTACAGGGTCAGCGCAAAAACCACGCCAACGCCGGCTCAAGCCAGCCGGCCGTGGCACTGCTTGTACTTCTTGCCGCTGCCGCAGGGGCACGGGTCGTTGCGCCCGACCTTGGGCACCTCGGCCGCGAGCGTCGCGACGTCGGCCCCTTCGGCTTCTTCGGAGACGCTGCCGTCCTCGTTCGGGTGCGTGTAGGTCACGTTGCTGATCCGCTCGGCCTGCTGCTCGATCGCCTCGGCGGCCTGCGTCACTTCTTCCTGCGACTGGATGCGCACCGTCATCAGCACGCGGGTGACGTCCATCTTGACGACGTCCAGCAGCTGCGAGAACAGCTCGAAGGCCTCGCGCTTGTACTCCTGCTTCGGGTTCTTCTGGGCGTAGCCGCGCAGGTGGATGCCCTGGCGCAGGTAGTCCAGCGCGGCCAGGTGCTCGCGCCAGTGGGAGTCGATCGACTGCAGCAGGATCATGCGCATGAACGGCGTGAACTGCTCCAGCCCGACCTTCTCGACCTTGGCGTTGAACGAGGCGTCGGCCGCGGCCGTGACCTTCTCGACGATGTCTTCATCGGTGATGGAGGCACTTTGCTCGACTTGCGTCGCGAGCGGCACCTCGAGCTGCCATTCGTCGTGCAGCGTCTTCTCCAGGCCCGGCAGGTCCCACTGCTCCTCGACGCTGTCGGCCGGCACGTAGGTGCGCACGACGTCGCTCATCGTGCTTTCGCGCAGGTTGCCGATCTGCTCCGAGAGGCTCGCGGCCTCCAGGATGTCGTTGCGCTGCTGGTAGATGACCTTGCGCTGGTCGTTGCTGACGTCGTCGTACTCGAGCAGTTGCTTGCGCACGTCGAAGTTGCGCGCCTCGACCTTGCGCTGCGCGCTCTCAATGCTGCGGGTGACGATGCCGGCCTCGATCGCCTCGCCGTCGGGCATTTTCAGACGCTCCATGATGGAACGCACCCGGTCGCCGGCGAAGATGCGCATCAGCGGGTCGTCCAGCGAGAGGTAGAAGCGCGAGGAGCCCGGGTCGCCCTGGCGGCCCGAGCGGCCGCGCAGCTGGTTGTCGATGCGGCGCGACTCGTGGCGTTCGGTCGCGATGATGCGCAGCCCGCCCTGGGCTTTCACCTGGTCGTGCAGGCCTTGCCACTCGTCGTGCAGCTGCTTCGCGCGGGCGGCCTTGTCGCCCTCGGTGACGCTCTCGTCGAGCTCGAAGGCCTTGATCTGGTTCTCGACGTTGCCGCCGAGCACGATGTCGGTGCCGCGGCCGGCCATGTTGGTCGCGATCGTGATCACGCCCGGGCGGCCGGCCTGCGCGACGATCTCGGCCTCGCGCGCGTGCTGCTTCGCGTTCAGCACGTTGTGCGGCAGCTTGGCCTTCTTCAGCAGCTCCGAGATCAGCTCGGAGTTCTCGATCGAGGTCGTGCCCACCAGCACCGGCTGGCCGCGCTCGTGGCA
>DASYCA010000187.1:0-3386 GCA_036500445.1 Burkholderiaceae bacterium
CAGCGAGCTGGCCGGTGCGTGCCGCGGCGCCGCTGGCGAGCACCGCGAGGCCGAGCGCCCCGCCCATCATGAAGGCGGTGTTCACGACCCCCGAGGCCAGCCCCGATTCGCTCGGCCCGACCTCGCTCATCGCGGCCAGCAGCACCGGGTTCAGCGCGACGCCGGCGCCCAGGCCGAGCAGCAGCATGCCGGGCAGCACGTCGAGCGAGAAGTGGCCGTCGAGCGGCGCGCGTGCAAACAGCGCCAGCCCGATCGCGGCCAGCAGCAGGCCGGCGGCCAGCGGCCCGCGGGTCCCGAAACGCAGCACCAGCTTGGCCGACCAGCCCAGCGAGAGCGCCGCCATGATCAGGTTGGACGGCAGGAACGCGAGCCCGACCTGCATCGGGCTGTAGCCCAGCACCAGCTGCAGGTACAGCGCGGAAATGAAGAACCACGCGAACATCGCGGCCGCCCACAGCACGCCGACGACGTTGGAGACCGCGACGCTGCGCAGCTTGAACAGCGCCAGCGGCATCAGCGGGTGCGCGACGCGCGCCTCGATCGCGAGAAAGACCGCCAGCAGCACCAGCGCGCCGGCGAGCAGCGCAAGCGTCTGCGTCGACAGCCAGCCGGCCTCGTTGCCGCCGACGACCGCATAGACCGCGAGCAGCAGCGCGCCGGTGACCGTGACCGCCCCGGCGACGTCGAGCCGCTCGCCGCTGGCGGCCGCCGCGTCGCGCGGCAGCAGCGCCAGGCACAGCGTGCCCACCGCGACGCCGATCGGCAGGTTGACGAGAAAGATCCAGTGCCAGTTCAACGCGCTCGTCAGCAGCCCGCCGAGCAGCACGCCGATGCTGCCGCCGCCGGCGCAGACGAAGCCGTAGACGCCCATCGCCTTCGCGCGCTCGGCCGTCTGCGGGAACAGGTTCATGATCAGCGACAGCGCGACCGCCGAGACGACCGCGCCGCCCAGCCCCTGGACCGCGCGCGCGATGATCAACAGGGCCTGCGAGTTCGAGACGCCGCAAACCAGCGACGCGAGCGTGAACAGCAGGATGCCGGCGAGGAACAGCCGGCGCTGGCCGTAGAGGTCGCCGAGCCGCCCGCCCAGCAGCAGGAAGCCGCCGTAGGTCAGCATGTAGGCGTTGACGACCCAGACCAGCGAGGTCTCGCTGAACTTCAGGTCGGCGCGGATCGACGGCAGCGCGACGTTGACGATCGTCGTGTCCAGCACGATCATCAGCTCGCCCAGGCACAACAGCACCAGCGCCAGCCAGCGCCGATCCGGATTCAGCGCCATGCCGGGCTCGCCGCGCTCACGCTGGATAGAGCGCGCCCAGCACCCGCGGCCCGTTCGCACCGGTCACGGCGGCGAGGTTGCCCGGCTCGCGGGCGCAGAACGCGCGCGCCAGCCACGCGAACGCGCAGGCCTCGACCTGCGTCGCCGGCAGCCCGCGGGCGTCGGTGCGCTGCACGCGGCAGCCCGGCAGCAGCGCGGCCAGGCGCTGCATCAGGTGGTCGTTGAACGCGCCGCCGCCGCAGACCAGCAGCTCGCGCGCCGCGGGCGCATGGCGGCGCACGTCGTCGGCGCAGGCGCCGGCCGTCAGTTCCGCCAGCGTCGCCTGCACGTTGGCCGGGTGCAGCCCGGGCGGCTGGCGCTGCAGCTGGGCCTCGAGCCAGGCGGCGTGGAACAGGTCGCGGCCGGTGCTCTTCGGCGGCGGCAGCGCGAAGTACGGGTCGGCGCGCAGCTGCGCGAGCAGCGCCGCGTCGACGACGCCGGACGCGGCCCAGGCGCCGCCGGCGTCGAAGGGCCGACCCGTGGCGCGCTTGCACCACAGGTCCATCAGCAGGTTGCCGGGGCCGCAGTCGAAGCCGATCGTGGCGTCGTCCCCGCCACCATCGGCATGCAGCACCGTCAGGTTGCTGATGCCGCCCAGGTTCAGCACCGCGACCGTCTCGCCAGGGCGAGAAAACACCGCGCGGTGGAACGCCGGCACCAGCGGCGCGCCCTGGCCGCCGGCCGCGACGTCGCGGCTGCGCAGGTCGGCGACGACGTCGATGCCGCTCAACTCGGCCAGCAGCGCCGGGTTGTTCAGCTGGATCGTGTAGCCGTTGCCGTCGAACTCGCCGGGCCGGTGGCGCACCGTCTGACCATGGGCGCCGATCGCGCGCACCGCCGCCGGCTCGGTCGGGCCGGCCGCGAGCACCGCGGCGGCGGCCGCGGCGCAGACGCGCGCGAGTGCGTTGCCGGCCAGCGCCGCGCGGTGCAGCTCGTTGTCGCCGGGCGTGTTCAGCGCCAGCAATTCGGCTGCCAGCGGCGCGTCGAACGCGCGATGCGCATGCGCGAGCACCTTCAGCGCGGGGCCGCTGAAATCCACCAACACCGCATCGACGCCGTCGAGCGAGGTGCCGGACATCAACCCGATATAGAGCTCGTTCATGCGCCGATTGTGCCGCGCCTGGAATCACAAAGGCCCGCGTTTGCGGGCCCATGAGTGAAACAGACCGTGTGCGCGGTCACGCCGCGAAAGCTATTCGCCGTAGGCGCTGCCGCGGCCCATGCTGTCGGCCGCGTCGAGCTGGCCCTTGACGCTGCGCGCGAGCAGCGCGAACTGCGCCTTCGAGGCCGGCGACAGCTCGGTCGAGCCGGCGGCGCGCGCGATCGTCATCGGGTCTTCCTGGACGCCGCCGACCTTGAATTCGAAGTGCAGGTGCGGGCCGGTCGCCCAGCCGGTCATGCCGACGGCGCCGATGTGCTGGCCTTGCGCGACATGGGCGCCGGTCTTCACGTCGATCCGGCTCATGTGGGCGTACAACGTCGAGAAGCCATCGGCGTGCTGGACCTCCACGACATTGCCGTAGCCGTTCTGCCAGCCGGCGAAGTCGACCGTGCCGTCGCCGACGACGCGGATCGGGGTGCCGGTCGGGGCGCCGAAATCGACGCCCTTGTGCTGCTTCCAGGTGTTCAGGATCGGGTGCAGCCGCATCGAGAAGCCCG
This sequence comes from Burkholderiaceae bacterium, assembly GCA_036500445.1. Classification (GTDB taxonomy): domain Bacteria; phylum Pseudomonadota; class Gammaproteobacteria; order Burkholderiales; family Burkholderiaceae_C; genus LMDS01. Next base: position 2,978 of record DASYCA010000187.1, read on the forward strand.
AGGTCACGCGCGAGAACTCGAGCGGGTTGGGCAGGAAGGCGTGCTTCATGCTCTTGCCGTCCAGGTCGTAGTACGCGCCGGGGCCCTGGCCGTCCTTGAACCACATCGCCGAGTAGGGGTGGCCGGCATCGACGAACTCGGCCGCCAGGACCCGGCCGGCGTTGGAGTCGCCCCAGGTGATCGGCTCGCCGTCGGCCGTCAGCGCTTCATAGACGACCGAGAAGGTGTCGCCACGGTGCAGCGGGTGGTGGAAGTCGACCTTGTTCGCGAAGACTTCGGTCAGCTGGGTCGCGATCGAGTCGGGGATCCGGGCGTCGTCGGTCGCCGCGAACAGCGACGAGCTGACGGTGCCGCTGCCCATGCGGACCTGCGCGGCCAGCGGCGCGACCGAAATCGCGGCGGTCAACCG
>DASYCA010000188.1:0-8380 GCA_036500445.1 Burkholderiaceae bacterium
CTGTCGATGATTGCCAACGTGCTCGTGGGACTGGTCGTGCTGATCCACTGCTACATCGTCGAGCACGAGATGGTGTTGTGGGACAAGCCCTTCGGCCGCAAGGTGTTCGGCAGCACGCCCGAATTCGCGGCGGCCTCCAAGGTGCTGGCGGCGAACCAGGGGCTGTACAACGGCTTTCTCGCGGCCGGGCTGATCTGGGGCCTGAGCCTCGGCGCGGGCGGCCAGGCGATCGAGCTCTTCTTCCTCGGCTGCGTGATCGTCGCAGGGCTCTATGGAGCGATGACGGTCGGCATCAAGATCCTGTTCGTGCAGGCCGTGCCGGCCGCGCTCGCGATGGCGGCGGTGCTGCTCCGACTCTAGCGATGGCGCGCCGCTCGCCGTGGGCGGCCAGCGTCCAGCGCACCCTGAAGGCCTTGCGCCGCAGCGCGACGCGCGCGGTCGTGGCGGCGACGAAACAGGCGCTGCGCGCGAGCAGGCCCACCCCGGCGGCGCGGCGCGCGACGAAGCGGCCCGCGACTGCACCGCGGCCCGCCACGCCGCGCGCGAAGCCGCAGGCCGCTCGCTGGACCCAGGGCGTCGCGTTGACGCCGACCGGCGCGCGCAGCTACCGCGTGTTCGCGCCGCCCAGCGCGGGCCGGGGCGCGCCGCTGTTCGTGCTGCTGCACGGCTGCATGCAGGACGCGCAGGCGATCGCGCACAGCACGCGCATCGCCACGCTCGCGGCCCGCGAAGGCTTCGTCGTGCTGTGCCCCGAGCAGGACCGGCTGGCCAACGTCCACGGCTGCTGGAACTGGTATCAGCAGCGCAGCGGCCGGGCCCGCAACGAGGCCGCGATCCTCCTCGCCGCGATCGATCAGGTCTGCGCGCTGCAGGACGCCGACGCGCGGCGCGTCGTCATCGCCGGCCTGTCGGCCGGCGGCAGCATGGCGGCGCTGCTGGGCTTGCAGTACCCGGAGCGCTTCGCCGCGGTCGCGATGCATTCGGGCGTCGCGCCGGCCGCCGCGCCCTCGGCCGCGACCGCGCTGCGCGCGATGCAGGGCCGCGGCCGGCCGAAGGCCTTGCCGACCACGCAGGCGCTGCCGCCGCTGCTGGTGATCCAGGGCCGGCTCGACGGCGTCGTCGCCGCGCGCAACGGCGAACAGGCGGCGCGGTGGTGGGCCGCGGCGGGCGGCGCGAAGGCCGCGAAGGCGCGCGTCGTGCAACGCGGCCGGCGCCTGGCGGCGTCGATCACCGACTACCGCGCCGGCGCGCGGCTGGCCGTCACCTGGTGCGAGATCGCGGGCCTCGGCCACGCCTGGAGCGGCGGTGCGGCCGGCCAGGCCTACAGCGACCCGAACGGGCCCGATGCGACCGCGATGATCTGGGCCTTCGCGGTGCAGCGGATGCGTCAGGCCAGTGATTCGACCGAACGCGCGTCGAACACGTAGCCGAGGCCGCGCACCGAGCGAATCAGCGGCACGCGAGTCTCGTCGCCGCCGGTCTCGGCGTCATCGAGCTTGCGGCGCAGCCGCGAGACGAGCAAATCGATGCTGCGGCTGTTCGCCGCCAGCTCGCGGCCGCGCGCCTTCGCGGCGAGGTCGTCGCGGCTGACGACGCGGCGCGGCGCCTGCAGGAAGGTCGACAGCAGCAGGAATTCGGCATTCGACAGCGGCACCGGCCGCCCCGCCGGCGAGCTCAGGTGGCGCTCGCCGCGGCGCAGCTCCCAGCCGTCGAAGCGCACGCGGTCGCTGCGCTCGGCCGGCGCGACGGCGGCCGCGCCGCGGCGCAGCACGCTGCGCACCCGCGCGGCGAGCTCGCGCAGCACCAGCGGGCGGTCCATGCAATCGTCCGCACCCATCTCGAGGCCGACGACGCGGTCCGCGGCCGAGCCGTCGGCGCTGATCAGGATTACCGGCAACTGAAAGCGCGTGCGCAGCGTGCGCATCAGCGCGAGGCCGTCGAGCCGGTGCAGCATCAGGTCGATCACGACGAGGTCGAAGCGGCGCGCACCCAGCTGCGCATCCAGCGCGGCGAGGTCGTGCGCGGCATGGCAGGCATGGCCGAGCGCCGCGAGGCCGTCGCACAGCGCGGGTGCGGCGTCGGCATCGGCAATGACCAGGAGCGTCGAGGCGGGCATCATGATGGGGAGTTCACGCAGCGTAGCGCGCCGCGGCGGCACTCGAAGCGCCGAACAGCGCCGCTCGCACGCCGTTGTTCACCGGCTCGAGGGCCGGTTCGTACCGGCTTCGATACAAAGCGGACACGCCGCGGTGACACGCGTCGCGAACAATCGAGGCGGACGGCGGGCCTGTGCCTGCGTTCCTCTCGAAAGGATTCCGATGAATACGATCAGTGGCATCGGCAGCACGAACGGCGCCTGGTCCGGGATGCGAAGCGCGCGCGTCGACCGCACGTTCTCGTTGACCAACAACGACAACAGCACCGGCGCCGACGACGTGGCGCAGGCGCCGGACCCCAGCGACGACTTCAGCTTCGGCCAGGGCGAGCTCGACCTGGGCGCGCGCAGCCTGATGCCGGCGCCGAGCTCGACGCTGGAGTTCGCGCAGCAATCCGGCATCGGGACGATGACGCCACCCCAGGCGACGGACGACGACGGCAGCAGCAGCGCTGTCGACGGCAGCGATGCGCTGGACGCGAGCAGCGACACCGACCCGGTGGTCGACCTGTTCGTCGTGATCGAGCCGGCACAGGCGTCGCCGAGCGGCGTGCCTGACGGCGATTCGTCCGGCATCGACGGTTCGAGCGGCGACGCCTCGGCCAGCGACGCCACGAACCAGGCCCTGACCGCGTTCATCGACCAGGTCATGAAGCAGTACGGCCAGGACGACGCGGCGTCGAACGCGGCGAGCGCCGGCTCGCTCAGCGTCTCGGCGTGAGCCCGCGCCGTCAGTCGGCCGCGAAGCAGTAGAACAGGCCGGCGCCGCCGGTCGACTGCAGCGCCTCGGGGCTGCAGCCCTTGCTCAGGTGCGACGAGTTCCAGGACTTGGCCGGCACGCTCTCGTCCAGCCCGGTCTTGTCGTGGTGGCCCAGCATCGCCGAGCCCTCGCCGCTCTGGGTCCAGTTGCCGCAGGTCGTGTTGACGTTCGCGGCGATGTAGCGGCCGTCCGGCTGCGAGCCGGTCAGCATGTCGTGCCTATTCGGCGCGTCGCCGCGGCCGTTGACGACGGCGCCGGTTTCCGTCAGCGCGGTCGCCTTGCCGATGTTGTTCGCGCCGTGCAGGTTCTCGACATCGGTCGCGATCACGACCCCCTTCGCGTTCACCCACGGCCCCTTGCCGATGCGGTCGCGCGCGTTCACGCTCGGCAGGTTCGGCGTCGGCTGCTGGCTCAGGTAGGCGTGCCAGCTGCGGTTGCCCGCGCCGGCCGCGGTCGCGAGCTTCTGGCACTGCTGGTCGGCGCCGGCCAGGCCGCCCAGGTTCGCGCCATTGCCGGGCCCGGCGCTGGTCACGAAGAAGCTCATGCCGGTCTTGCCGGTGCCCATGCTGCCGCAGGCGGCGAGCACGCCGACGGTGACAGCGGCGATCGCCCACTGAGTGGATTGGCGCATGTTCTCTCTCCTTGATGCGACCCGCAGGAGCGCGGCCCGCGAAGGCAGTCTAGCGCCGACCCTTCGTGCGCTGCACCCACAGCTTGTAGGCGTTCGGCGTCAGCTCGCGCCTGAGCAGCGCGACGACCTGGCCCTCGCTGAGGCCGTGGCTCAGCAGCACCTGATTGAACGGCGGCTTGTCGTTCCACGCGATGTCGATCACGCGGGCGATCTCGGCGGCACTGAGGCGGGGGGCGGGTTTGGCCATGCGCGCATTGTCGGCCACCGGTGTGCGATGCTCGGGGCATGTTGCAGCGACGCGATCTGATGCTGGCGGCGGCCGGCGCCGCGATGGCGAGGACGCTGCGCGCGGCCCCGGCCGGCTTGAGCTTTCCGGCCGACTTCGGCGCGCACCCGGCCAGCCACACCGAGTGGTGGTACGTGACCGGCAGCCTGCAGCCGGCGGCCGGCGACACTGAGGCGCGGCTCTGGGGCTTTCAAGCCACCTTCTTCCGCTCGCTGACCGGCCTCGCGCCGAATCCCACCAGCCACTTCGCCGCAACCGAATTGGTGTTCGCGCACGCCGCGCTCAGCGACCTCGGGCAGCAGCGGCTGCTGCACGACCAGCGCATCGCGCGCAGCGGCTTCGGCATCGCCCAGGCGGCGCCGGGCGACACCGACGTCGTGCTGCGCGACTGGCAGTTGAAACGCAGCGGCGACGCCTACCGCGCGGTCGTCGCGAGCGAGACCGCCGGCTTCGCGCTCGATCTGGCGCTGGCGCCCACTCAATCGGTGCTGCTGCAGGGCGAGGCGGGCCTCTCGCGCAAGGGTCCGGCGCCCGAATCGACGAGCCGCTACTACAGCGAGCCGCAGCTCGCGGTGCGCGGCACGCTGACGCTGACAGGGACCCAGCGCGGCCCGGCGTTGCCGGTCACCGGCCGCGCCTGGCTCGACCACGAATGGAGCGATTCGATCCTGCCGAAGGAGGCGGTCGGCTGGGACTGGATCGGCATGAACCTGGACGACGGTTCGGCGCTGACCGCGTTCCGGCTGCGGCGCGCCGACGGGACCGCGCTGTACGCCGGCGGGAGTTTTCGCGCCAAGGGCGGTGCGTCGCGAAACTTCGAGCCCGACGAGGTGGTGTTCACGCCCGGCCGCCTCTGGCAAAGCGCCGCCTCGAAGGCGCGCTACCCGGTGCGCTGGCAGGTGAAAACGCCGGCCGGCACTTTCGAGGTCGCGGCCTTGCTCGACGCCCAGGAACTCGACAGCCGCCAGAGCACCGGCTCGTTCTACTGGGAAGGCCTGAGCGATCTGCTCGACGCCCGCGGCCAACGCGTCGGCCGCGGGTACCTGGAGATGACCGGCTACGCGAGCCGCCTCGCGCTCTAGCCGGGTCTCGACGCTAGTGGGCCCCGCCACCTCCGGCGGCCGCACCGGGTTTCGGCTTGGCGAACCACACCAGCACGATCAGCACGAAGAACATCACCGCGGACATGTAGAACACGTCGGTCACGGCCATCGTGTAGGCCTGCACGTCGATGATGCGGTTCACGTTGGCCAGGGCCTGGTCGCTGCTCATGCCGAGCGCGCCGAGCTGGTTCAGCGTCTGCACCGCCGCGTCGTTGCCGCGGTTCACGGTCTCGGTGATCTGCGTGTGGTGCAGGATCGCGCGGTTCTCCCACAGCGTCGTGAACAGCGAGGTGCCGATCGCGCCGCAGGTGATGCGCACGAAGTTCGAGAGCCCCGCGGCCGACGGCATCCGGTCGGGCGTCAGGCCCGAGAACACGATCGCCTGCAAGGGCACGAAGAAGAACGCCATCGCCGCACCCTGCAGCACGGTCGGGATCAGGATCGTGTAGAAGTCGGCCTGCGCATCGAAGCGCGAACGCATCCACAACACGAGCGCGAAGCCGAGGAACGCGACGGTCGCGAGCTTGCGCGGGTCGATCTTGCTGACGTTCTTGCCGACCCAGGGCGACAGGATGATCGCCAGAATGCCGACCGGCGCCGTCGCCAGGCCGGCCCAGGTCGCCGTGTAGCCCATGTACTGCTGCAGCCACAGCGGCAGCAGCACGACGTTGCCGAAGAACAAGCCGTAGGCGATCGACAGCGAGACCGTGCCCGCGAGGAAGTTGCGGCGCGCGAACAGGCGCAGGTCGACGATCGGGTGCTTCTCGGTCAGCTCCCAGGCCAGGAAGAACAGGAACGCGACCGCGGACGTGACGCCCAGCGAGATGATCAGCCCGGAGTTGAACCAGTCGAGCTCCTTGCCCTTGTCGATCATGATCTGCATCGCGCCGACGAACAGCACCAGCAGCCCGAGGCCGACGTAGTCCAGCGGCACGCGCCGCGGGCCCGGATCGCGTTTGCTGTAGATCGACCACGTCAGTCCGGCCGCGAAGATGCCGACCGGGATGTTGATGTAGAAAATCCACGGCCACGACATGTTGTCGGTGATCCAGCCGCCGAGCAGCGGCCCGGCGACCGGCGCCACGAGCACCGTCATCGCCCACATCGCCATCGCGGTGCCGGCCTTGGCCTGCGGGTAGCTCGCGAGCAGCAGCGTCTGCGAGAGCGGAATCATCGGCCCCGCGACGAAGCCCTGCATGACCCGGAAGAAGATCAGCATGCCCATGCTGGGCGCCAGGCCGCACAGCCAGGACGCGATCACGAACAGGATCACGCTCGCGGTGAACAGCCGCACCTGGCCGAGGCGCTGCGTCAGCCAGCCGGTCAGCGGCACCGAGATCGCGTTGGCGACCGCGAACGAGGTGATGACCCAGGTCCCTTGCGACGGGCTCACGCCGAGGTCGCCCGAGATCGCGGGAATCGAGACGTTCGCGATCGAGCTGTCGAGCACGTTCATAAAGGTCGCGAGCGACAGCGCGACGGTGCCGAGGATCAGCTGGCTGCCCTTCAGCGGCGGAAACGCGACTTGCTTGGGCGGGGCCGCCGGTGCGGGCGCCGGCGCGGATGCGGCAACGGCGGCGTCGGGCGAACCCGCCGGCAGCGCGGCAGAGGTCGAGGCCATGGTCTGGTGCTCCGAAGCGGCTTGCGGATCGATCGAGTTACTTCGCGTTGACGTCGGCGACGACGTTCGCGGTCGCGCCCACAGCCAGCGTCGCCATCGAGGCCGAGGCCGGCGCGGTGCTGGTCTTCGCGACGGTGTCGTTCGCCGCGGCCGGGGCCGCACTCGCGAGCGCGGTCGTCTTCACGGCCGGGCCGCCGTTGGCCGCGATGATCTTGCGCACTTCGACGTCGGCCTTGCCGTTGTTCAGGTCGAAGATCGCGGTCTGCACGATGGTCGACGGCGTCGAGCCGTCGGCCAGCATGCGGCCGTCGGTCTTGCTGATGTCGACCTTCGCGTCCATCGACAGGCCCACGCGCAGCGGGTGGTCGGCAAGCTCCTTCGGATCGAGCGTGATGCGCACCGGCACGCGCTGCACGACCTTGATCCAGTTGCCGGTCGCGTTCTGCGCCGGCAGCAGCGAGAACGCCGAGCCGGTGCCCGCGCCCAGGCCTTCGATCTTGCCGCTGTACGCGACCTTCTTGCCGTAGACGTCGGCCTGCAGCTCGACCGGCTGGCCGATGCGCAGGTTCTGGAGCTGGCTTTCCTTGAAGTTCGCGTCGACCCAGACCTGGTTCAGCGCGATCACCGACATCAGCGGCGCGCCGGCCTGCACGCGCTGGCCGAGCTGCACGCTGCGCTTGGCGACGAAGCCGTCGACCGGCGCGAGCAGGTCGGAGCGGTGCAGCGCCAGATAGGCTTCGCGGACGCGGGCCGCCCCGCGCAGCACGTTCGGGTGCTGGTCGACCGCGACGCCGTCGGTCAGGGTCTGGTTCGACGCGAGCTGCTCGCGCGCCGCGGTCAACGCCGAATCCGCCGCCGCGACCGTGCCCTTGGCCGCCGTGACCGCGCTCTTGGCCGCCACGAGCTGCGAACTGCTGTGCTCGAACTCTTCCTTGCCGACCGCGCCGCTTGCCAGCAACGGCGAGCGGCGATTCACGTCGTCCTGCGCGCGCACCACATCGGACTGGAGCCGCGCGACATCAGCTTGGGCGCGCGCGAGGTCGGCCTGGCGCGCGGCGATCTGCGCCTTCAGGGTGCTGTTGTTCGCGTAGGTCGTGCGGACCTCGCGCACCGTCTGCGCGAGCTGGGCCTCGGCCTGGTCGAGCGCGACCTGCGCATCCGCCGGGTCGAGCTTGACCAGCAACTGGCCGGCCTTCACGTGGTCGGTGTCGTCGGCGTTGATCGCGACCACGGTGCCGCCGATCTGCGGCGTCAGCTGCACGACGTTGCCCTGCACGTAGGCGTTGTCGGTCGACTCGTAGTGGTTCAGCACCAGCGCCCAGTAGGCGGCGTACGCGATGCCGCCGATCACGACGGCGGCGGCGACGCCGGTCAACGCCTTCTTGCGGGCGGGATTGCCTTGCGGGGCGGCAGCGGCGGCGGCGGGGGTGGTGTTGTCAGTGGCGGCCATGATGGTCTCTCCGGGGGTCGATTCGGTGTTCGAGTGCGCAGTGGATTCTGCGCGTGGGTTGTGTCAGCCAGCGCTCGCGGTCTGCGCCATGCCATCGCTGTCGGGCGTGTAGCCGCCGCCGAGCGCGCGGATCAGCAGGATCTGCACGTCGACCGCGCGGGCCTTCAGGTCGGCGGCGAGGCGGCGTTGCGTCAGCACCGTGGTCTCGGCGTTCAGCACCGTCAGGTAGGTGCCCAGGCCGGCCTTGTAGCGTTGCGTCGCGAGGTCGAAGGCCGATTCGGCGGCGGCCTGCGTCTTCGCCTGCTCGGTCTGCTGGCGTGCGATCGAGCGCAGCGAGCTGAGTTGATCCGCGGTGTCGTGCACCGCGTCGAGCA
>DASYCA010000189.1:0-11962 GCA_036500445.1 Burkholderiaceae bacterium
GTCTGCCTGCGCTCGGGTCGGGACGCGGGGTCGCCGACGTCGTTCAGGGTAGAGCGTTCACTGCGTCGGCGACCCCGCATCCCGCCCCGAGAGTCGAGGCCTTTCACCCGCTCACTGCTCAGGTCGTGCGGGGCCGGCGTGCGTTCGGGTGCCCGGCGCAGTGAACGCTCTACCCTGAACGACGCCGGGCACCCGGACGTACGCCGGCCTCGCTCCACCGTGAACTGCGACAGTCCGCAACGCGCCGCAAGCGGCCGCCCCGTACGGAAGACTAGGACTTACGCCGCGCGTACAGCGCCCACAGACGCGCCAGATCACCGGTGCCGTCGTTGCCGGACACGGTCTTCAGCAGCGCCTGTGCCTTCGCGCCGTCGCCCGCCATCAGCTCGGCGATCGCGAGGTGCAGCTTCGCGTCTTCCGGGCGCTTCAGGCCGCCCTTTGCGATGCCTTGCTGCATCAGCGCGATGCCTTGCGGCTTCTGGCCTTCGAACACGTGGTTGAAGCCGATCGTCACGAGGTCGTTGCCGTCCTTCGCGGCGAGTGCGGCCTTCTCGTCGGCCACGGCCGTGGCCTGGGCCTCGGCGTTGCGCTTCGCGATCAGGTCGCGCAGGCGCTTGCTGCGATCGGCCTCGGCGCCGGTGCCGAGCGCGCCGGCCGCGAAGCCCTTGTCGACGACCTGCCTGGCCTCGGCGCCCGAGCCGGCCTGCAGCGCCAGCTGGGCCATCTCGGAATAGTCGGCACCGGCCGTCATGCTGCCGGTCGCGAGCGACAGGCGGTAGGTGTCCAACGTCAGGCGGTCCGAGAAGCCGGGCTTGGCCTGCAGGCGGCTCAGCAGCGTGACCCAGTAGTCCTTCTTCGGGTAGTAGGTGACGAGGCGCTCGAGCGCGAAGGTCTCGCCGGCGACGTCCTTCTGGCGGACCGCCGCGTTCATCAGCATGTTGATGCGGTCCTCGCTCGGCGCCGCGCCGGCGCGCTCGGAGGCCTGGATGTCGGCCGTCAATTCCTTGGAGACGCCGGCGAAGTCGCCCGACAGGTACTGCGTCTGGATCAGCAGCGTGCGGTTCGCGGCGTTCGTGCCGCCTTCGCGGAAATAGCGCTGGTACCACTGCTGCGCCTTCGCGTAGTCCTTCGCGCGGTAGTAGGTGCCGGCGATCGATTCGATCATGCGCAGCTTGTCGGGCGCCGGGACGGCCGGTGCGACCGTCTCGAAGGACTTCGCCGCGGTGTCGGCGTCGCCCGCGCCGGAGGCGGCGGCCAGGCGCATGCGCTCGATCATGAGGTTCTCGGCCGCGCTCTTGCCGCCGACCGCATCGGCCTCGCGCACCTTGCCGAGCGCCTCGCGGTACTTGCCGGCCTTGATCATCTCCTGCGCGGCCTGCAGCGGCTTGCCGAGCTCGGGGCGCAAGGCGCCTTGCGCGTGTGCGGCACCCATCATCAGCGCCGCGGCGGCGGCCACGGCAATCGCGGCGGCGAGCCGCTTCATCGGTCTGTTCATACGCTCACTTCACGAACTGCTCGTTGCCGACCATGCCCAGCTTGGTCACCCCCAGGCGCTGGGACTCGGCCAGCACCTCGGCCACGTATTTGTATTCGACCAGCTTGTTCGGGCGCACGTGCACCTCGGGCTGGTCGGGCTGCGCCGCCGCGTCGCGCAGCTTGACCTCGAGGTCCTGGCGCGTCGGCACGGCCTGGCCGTTCCAGAGGATGGTGCCGTCGAAATCGATGTCGACCGTGACGACGACCGGGTCCTTGGCCGGTGGCGGCGGGTTGCCGGTCGGCATGTTCAGGTTCACCGAATGCAGCTGCACCGGGATCGTGATGATCAGCATGATGATCAGCACCAGCATCACGTCGATCAACGGCGTGGTGTTGATGTCCATCATCGGTTCGGGATCGCCCGAGCTGCTGCCCGGGCCGACGTTCATGGCCATGGTGGCGTTACCCCTTGGGCGGTGGTTCGGTGACGAAGCTGATCTTCGCGATCGCCGCGCGCTGGCAGGCGAACACGACCCGGCCGATCGACTCGTAGCGCGCCTTCTCGTCGCCGCGGATGTGGATCTCGGGCTGCGGCGTCATCACCGCGATCTTCTTCAGCCGCGCGAACAAGGCGTCGTTGTCGGCGACCGGCTGCGCGTTCCAGAACACGTCGCCGTCCTTGTTGACCGAGATCTCGATGTTCTCGGGCTTGGTCTGGTGCGGGATGTTGGCTTCCTTCGGCAACGACATCGGGATCGTGTGCGTCACGACCGGGATCGTGATCAGGAAGATGATCAGCAGCACCAGCATCACGTCGACCAGCGGCGTGGTGTTGATCGTGGAGACGACCTCGTCATCGTCGCCGCTGCTGCCCATTCCTATGTTCATCGCCATCGCGCGGCTCCGTGACGTTCAGCGGCGGGCGCCGAGCTTGGCGCCCATCAGGATGCCGTGCAGGTCGGCGCCGAAGCCGCGCACCGATTCCATCGCCGACTTGTTGCGGCTCACCAGCCAGTTGTAGCCGAGCACCGCGGGCACCGCGACGGCCAGGCCGAAGGCCGTCATGATCAGCGCCTCGCCGACCGGGCCGGCGACCTTGTCGATCGAGGCCTGCCCGGCGATGCCGATCGCGGTCAGCGCGTGCATGATGCCCCACACGGTGCCGAACAGGCCGACGAAGGGCGCCGTCGAGCCCACGGTCGCGAGAAAGCCCAGGCCGTCCTGCAGGCGGTTGCGCACGTCGTCGACGCTGCGCTGCACGCCCATCGTGACCCAGGTGTTCAGGTCGATGTTGTCGGTGAGTGCGCCCTCGTGATGTTCACCGGCCTGCATGCCGCTCTCGGCGATGAAGCGAAACGCACTGCCGTCCTTCAGCGTCTTGACCGCGTCATCCAGGCTCGCGGACTTGAAGAAGCCCTGGCGCACCGCCTTGGCCTCGCCGGCGAGCTTGATGCTCTCGTAGAGCTTGGTGATCAGGATGTACCAGCTTCCGAGGCTCATCAGCACCAGCAGCACCAGCACGAGCTTCGCGACGAAATCGCCCTGCGCCCACAGCGCGCCGGGGCCATAGGGGTTGTCGACGGTTTCCTTGGTCGTGGTCGCGTCGGCGATCGGCGCGGGCGCCGCGGCCGGCGCGGCGGTGTCCGGCGCAGCGGCCGCGGGCGCGCTCGCGCCGGAAGCGGCGTCCTGCGCCTGCGCCGGCGTGCTGGTCGCGAGGCCGACCGAGGCCAGCGCCGCCACCAGCGCCAGCGTGGCGGTCAGCGACAAAATTTTCTTGGCTGCAAACATAAGGTTCCTATCAAGGGACTGACTTGGGGAAAAGATGGCGCAATGAGTGACGACGAGAATCGTCGCCGCCGCTCATTCGAGCTTGTAGCTGAAGGGAACCTGCACCGTGACTTCGCGGCCCTGGCCCTGGCACTCGTACTCGCCGACGATGCGCGCGCTGGCGCGCCCGAAGGTCGGGTGCGAGGAGCGCACGACGGTGATGTTCTTGACCTCGCCGTTGGGCATGAGGCTGAACTGGATCAGCGCATCGCCGTGGTCCAGGCCCTGGCGCACGGCCTCCTTCGGGAAGCCCGCGTCGCCCATCACGGTGCTGTAGTTCGAGCACGCGACCGCGGCCGACATCGGCGCGGCGGGCGCCGGTGCGGGCGCCGGGGGGGCCGGCGGCGCGGGCGGCGGCGTCGGCACGATCACCGCCGGCGGCGGCACCGGCGCCGGCGCGACCGTGATCGCCGGGGCCGGCGGCGGTGGTGCGGCGATCTGGACTTCGGGCGGCGGGATGTAGGGCGGCGGCGGCGCCTCGAGCTTGGGCGGCGGCGGCAGCACGATCTCGGGCGGCGGCGGGGGCTTCTTGATTTCCTCGATCACCTTGGTCTCGATCGGTGCGCGCACCACGTCGACCACCTTCTTCGCCAGGCCGGTGACCAGCGCGTAGATCACGAAGACGTGCACCAGGATGACCACCGACAGCCCGACCAGGTGGCGGCGGGGGTCCGCTTGTCGCTGAGAAAAATTCATGGTCTTGGGGTAATGCGAATCGTTTCACCTGCATTCTAAGGAATCGGGCCGGGCCCAAAGCGAACAGGGCGGCTTGTCGTCGCCATGTTCGTCCTCGATCGGGCGATCTCGCTCAGAAGTTGTAGGTGCCGCGCAGGAAGAAGGTGCGGCCCGACGGGTCGGTGAAACGCGGGTCATAGCCGACCTGGAAGGTCGCCGACTGGTTCGAGAGCGGCGGCTGGCGGTCGGCGAGGTTGCGAACGCCTGCCGTCAGCTGCAGGCCCTTGGTCGCCTGCCAGCTGCCGTACAGGTCCCAGGTCATGTACGAGGCGACCGTGTTGGACGGGTCCTGGTCGGTGTAGCCGGACTTGTAGTGGTTCACCAGGCCCAGGCCGTAGTCGCCGCGGGTCCAGTTCGCGGCCAGCGTGTGCTGCCAGCGGAACACCGGGCCGCCCTGCGCCGCCGAAAGCGCGACGCCGCCGCCGTACACGCCCAGGTTGTTGAAATAGGGGCCGCCGTCGGCGGTCTGATACTGAAACTTGTAGACGTAGGTGCCGTTGAAGTTGAAGTTGAAATTGCCGACGCTCTCCAGCCGCATCTTGTAGTTGGCACTCAGGTCGACGCCGGCGGTCTTCACGCCGCCCAGGTTGGTCTGGAACTGGTCGATGTAGCCGCAGTTCGGGCCGGGGCACTGCGAGCCGTCGGTGGACAGCGAGCCGTCCGGCGCGCGGTGGATCGAGCCGGCGTACTGGCCTGCGTAGCCGGTGAAGATGTCGGTGTCCAGCGGCGCGCCGATCTGCTGGGTCAGCGTGATCCACCAGAAGTCCACGCCGAAATTCAGGCTCGAGCTCGGCTCGACGACGAAGCCCAGCGTCCAGTTCTTCGACTTCTCGGGCCGCAGGTTCGGGCTGCCGCCGATCTGCGACTCGAACTGGACCTGGCAGTTGTCCGACCGGGACGCGCCGGCGATCGGGTTGCCGCCCGGACAGCGGACCGGATCGTTCAGGTTGTCGGGGGTGTTCGTGAAGACGCGCGGCGCGTAGAGGTCGTACAGCGACGGCGCCCGAAAGCCGGTCGAGTACGAACCGCGCACCAGCAGCGGCTGGACCGGCTGGTAGCGAAAGCTCAGCTTCGGGTTCGTGGTGTTGCCGAAGTCGCTGTAGCGGTCATAGCGCAGCGCGGCAGTGATGTCGAGCTCCTTGATGATCGGCACGTTCAGCTCGGTGTAGATCGCTGCGACGTTGCGCGAGCCCTTGTTGTCGGTGTCCGGCGAGAAGCCGGTGCTGGAGACCACCTGAGCCGCGAAGTCGGCGTTGGCCTGGTAGAAGAAGGTCTCGCGGCGGAACTCGCCGCCGACCGCGATGGCGGCGGCGCGCCCGGCCTTGAACCAGTCGCCGATCTCGCGGCTGGCCTGGGCGTCGATCGACTTCACGTCGCCGCGCGTGTTGTACAGGTTGCCCTTGGCCTGCGCGCTGGCCAGGAACGCGGCGCCGGTCGCGTCCTGCGGACCGAACGGGTTGAGCGTGCCGTTCAGGATCCCCGCGGTGATGAGGTCGCCATCGGTGTAGCCGCTGGGCAGGTAGCCGTGGTCCAGGTTGCTGTTGAATGCGATGCCGGCCTTGTAGTCCCAGCCGCCCAGCGTGCCTTCGAGCGAGCCGACCAGGCGCTGCTGCAGGTTGTCGTCCAGCTGCTGGCGGCCGCCGCTGGCGGTGTCGCGCCAGCGCAGCGCGACACCGCCGGCCTGCGCGCCGGTGGGGGCGCCAGCCGGCAGGTAGGTCGGGTCCAGCGCGAAGACGCTCGGCAGCGGCGTGATGCCGTTGCCGGGGAAGTACCGGGTGCCCGGGTTGATCCACAGCGCGCCGTACGGCACGCCCGAGATCGTCGTCAGGACCGAGTTCTTCGAGATGAAGTACTCCAGGCCGGCCTGGTGGTTGTCGCCAAGCTGGAAGGTTGCCTTGGTGTAGGCGGTGAGCGTCTCGGTCTGCGGGATCAGGTCGACCGCGCGCGCGTACAGGTAGCCGCAGGTCGCGTCGGTGACGCCGTCGCCGAGCGGGATGCCGTTGGGCGCGCCGCAGGTCGGGAAGCTCGGGTTCTGCACCGCGCCGCTCTGGTTGTACTGCCCCGGCGCGCTGGTCGGCGAGGTCTTCACGCTGCGCGCGAGGAGGTCGGGCCGCTGCGAGGCCGTCAACACCGATTGCTTCTTGTAGTCGACGAAGCCGAACACGTTGAAGCGGTCCTTGCTCAAGTCGCCGAAGCCGAAGCCGAAGTTCGCGTTCGTCTGCTTGCCGCCGACGTGCTCGGGCTGGTCATAGCCGAGCGTGATCGTGCCGCCGGAGTAGTCGCGCTTGGTGATGAAGTTGATCACGCCGCCGATCGCGTCGGTGCCGTACAGCGCGGAGGCGCCGTCGCGCAGCACCTCGACGCGGTCGAGCGCGGCGAACGGGATCATGTTCAGGTCGGGCGCCGAGCTGTCGATCGCGTTGTTCGCGATGCGGCGGCCGTTCAACAGCACGAGCGTCTTGTTCTGGCCGAGACCGCGCAGATTCGCGAACGATGCGCCGCCGGTCTGCAGGCCGACCGAGGCCGTTGCACCCTGGCTCTGCTGGTTGGAGCCGAGCATCGTCATCAGCTGCTCGACCGTGGTGATGCCCTGCTTCTTGACGTCCTCCACTTTCAGGATCGTCACCGGTACCGCGGTCTCGGCATCGATCCGCTTGATCGCCGAACCGGTGATCTCCACGCGCTCGAGCTGCTGGACCGGAGGGTTCGCATCCTGGGCGAAGACCGGCGCAGCCGTCATCGCCAGGCTGCCGCCGAACGCCACCATCAGCGCCGAACAGACCTTCGTTGTCCTGAACATGTGAACCCCTCGAATATTGGAAATTGATCGACAGACCATGCCACGTTGAGCGAGCCAAAACCCAGCTTTGTGAACTAGTTATGACTGCTTCGCGAAGTCATGTAAATCGATTGTGTGATCGCCCTCCTCCAGCACCCCGTAGGGGTTTGCCTTTAGCGATGCCGTACAAGCTAGGGAGGGCTCAAGCCTCGATGCGCGGCACGGCGGCGAGCAAGGTCCGGGTGTACGCAGAGGTCGGGTGCGCGAGGATTTCACGCGCGCCGCCGGCCTCTTCGATGCGGCCGCGGTTCATCACCGCGACCTCGTCGGCGATGTATTCGACGACGCCAATGTTGTGCGTGATGAACAGGTAGGACACGCCGAGTTCGCGCTGCAAATGCTTCAACAGGTTCAGGATCTGCGCCTGCACCGAGACGTCGAGCGCCGAGGTCGGCTCGTCGCAGACGATCAGCTTCGGCTGCACTGCGAGCGCGCGCGCGATCGCGATGCGCTGGCGCTGGCCGCCGGAGAACTCATGCGGCCAGCGCTCCAGCGCGTCGCGCCGCAGGCCGACCTGGTCGACCAGGCTCTCGAGCGTCGCGCGACGCGCGCCGGCATCGAGCTCGGGCCGCAGCTCGAGCAAACCCTCCTCGAGCAGGTCGAAGACGCGCATGCGCGGGTTCAGCGATGCAAATGGATCCTGGAAGATGATCTGGATCTGACGCCGCGCCGCACGCAGCGCGTCGCCCTCGAGGCGGAACAGGTCCTCGCCGTCGAAGATCGCCTCGCCGTCGATCTGCGCCTGCTGGCGCAGCAGTTGCACCAGCGCCTTGCCGGTCGTCGTCTTGCCGCAGCCCGATTCGCCGACCAGCGCCAGCGTCTGGCCGGCCTTGATGCTGAACGAGACGTCGTCGACCGCGGTGAACGCGCCGGTGCTGCGTTGAAATAGCCCGCTGCGGATCGGGAAGCGCACTTTCAGATGACGGACCTCGAGCAGCGTCTCGGCATGCTTCGGGGCCGCATCGGGCGGGGCCGTTTGCGCGGTCGGCGCGAGGCTGGCCTGCGCCGGCGTCGCACCGTCGCGGTACAGCAGGCAGCGCACGCTGCGCGTGCCGCCGAGTTCGATCAACTCGGGGCGGGTCGATGGGCACGCGTCGAACGCACGGTCGCAGCGCGGTGTGAAGCGGCAGCCGTCGAACGATTGCCACAGCGGCGGCACCATCCCGGGGATCGCCGCGAGCGGCTCGCCGCGCTTCGCACTGTCGGGCAGCGCGCGCAGCAGCAGCCGCGCATACGGGTGCTTCGGCGCGGCGAAGAATTCGGCCGCCGGCGCGACCTCGATGATCTGGCCGGCGTACATCAGCGCGACGCGGTGCGCCATGCCGGAGACGACCGCGAGGTCGTGCGTGATCAGCAGCAGGCCCATGCCCTGCTCTCGCTGAAGCGTTTTCAGCAGCTCCAGGATCTGGGCCTGGATCGTCACGTCCAGCGCGGTCGTCGGCTCGTCGGCGATCAGGAAGTCGGGCTCGCACGCGAGCGTCATCGCGATCATCACGCGCTGCTTCTGGCCGCCGCTCAAACGAAACGGGTAGTCGTCGATGCGCCGCGCCGGCTCGGGGATGCCGACCTTGCCCAGCCACTCGACCGCCTTCGCGCGCGCCGCGGCGCCGCGCAGCGCAGTGTGCGCCTCGATCGCCTCGACGATCTGGTCGCCCACCCGCATCACCGGATTCAGGCTCGTGCCCGGCTCCTGGAAGATCATCCCGATGCGCCCGCCGCGCACCGCGCGCATCTGCGATTCGGGCAGCGCCAGCAGGTTCTCGCCTTCGAGCGTGACCTCGCCGTCGGCCACGAAGCCGTTGTCCGGCAGCAGCCGCATCAGCGCCAGCGCCGTCATGCTCTTGCCGCAGCCGGATTCGCCGACCAGCGCGAAGGTCTCGCCGCGCTGGATCGACAGGTTCAGCCCATCGATCGCCTTGACGAGCCCGGCCTCGGCATCGAGCGCAACTTGAAGGTGGGAGGCGTTCAACATGAGGATGGGCGCCGCGCGCTCAGGTCGGAGCGCCGGCGCGCAGGCGCGGGCGCAAGCTGCGGGCGCGCGGGTCGAATGCGTCGCGCACGCCGTCGGCGAACAGGTTGGCCGCGAGCACCAGCGTGACCATGAAGACGAAGGCGGCCGCGAACGACCACCACACCAGCGGCTCGTGGCTCATCTCGCTGCGCGCCAGGTTGATCATCCCTCCGAAACTGTTCATCGACGGATCGACGCCGACGCCGACATACGACAGCACCGCCTCGTACAGGATCAGCGCCGAGAAATCGAGCACCGTCGTGATGATGATCAGGTGCACGACGTTCGGAAAGATGTGGCGCACCATGATGCGCAGCGGGCGCACGCCGAACGCGGTCGCGGCCTGCACGTACTCGAGCTGCGCGAGCTTCATCGTCTCGGCGCGCAAGAGCCGGCACAGCGTGGCCCAGCCGGTGAGGCCGAGGATCACGCAGAGCATGAACAGGCGCACGTCCGAGCGCTCGGCGCCGGTCTCGAACAGCTCCGAATGCGTGTCGATGAAGACCTGCATCATCAGCACGCAGGCGGCGATCAGCAGCACGTTCGGGATCGACGACAGCGTCGTGTACAGGTACTGCACCACTTCGTCGACCCAGCCGCGCAGGTAGCCCGAGACGATCCCGAAGCCGACCGCGAGCGGCAAGGTCGCGATCGTCGACAGCGTGCCGATCACGAACGCGGTGCGGATGCTCTTCATCGCCTGGTAGAACACGTCGTTGCCGGTGCGGTCGGTGCCGAACACGTGGTAATGCTGGGCCAGCGCGAACAACGGGCCGAACACGAGACACAGCACGAGCAAGGTCAGCACGACGGCGCGCCACGGCAGCTCGGTCGCGTCGTTCAGCAACGCGCGCGCCGCCGCCCGGAAACTCACGCGGCCGGAGCGTGCGAGCGCCGCGGCGACGCCGGCGGCGCCGAGCCCTGTCGCGAACAGGCCGCAAGCGAGCCCGAGCAGCGCCATCGCGGCGATGTCGCCGCCGCGCTGCGCATCGTCGCTGAGCATCTCGCCGCCGAATTTCAGGCGCGGGTAGATGCGCTGGACCTGGCCGCCCACGTCGACCGACTCCTTCGTGAATCCGCGCATCGCCAGGGGTGCCGAGTACGAGGTCTCGCGGCTGGCGACCTCGCGCGCGAGCGCGACGTCGAGCAGCGATTCGGTGCGCGTGCTGTAGGCCTGCGCCTGGTTCGCGCCGGCGCTCGCGGTGCTCGCGAGCGCGCGCCTGAAGTGCAGGCTGTCGACCAGCGCCACCGCGAAGAACAGCACCAGCACGACGGCCGAGCAGATCGCCGTGCGGTCGCGCAGCACCTTCAGCCAGGTCGCGCGCAGGTTCTTGCTGCCGCGGATGCGCCAGCCGTAGGCGATCGCCAGCACCAGCAGCGCGATCACGACCACATCGGACCACAGCACGACGATCTTCGGCAGCATCTCGGCGATCCCCGGTTCAGGCCAGGCGGACGCGCGGGTCCACCCAGGTGTAGGCCACGTCGATCAGGATGTAGCTCAGGATGTAGAGCACCGAGCCGACGAACACCATCGAACGCACGATCGCGAAATCCTGGCCGCTGATCGCGTCGATCACGTACGCGCCCAGGCCCGGGATGCCGAAGAAGCTCTCGAACACCAGGCTGCCGAGGAAGACATACGGCAGGTAGCTGCCCGCGCTCGTCAGGACCGGGATCAGCGCGTTGCGCAGCACGTGGCCGAACAGCAGCCGAGGCTCGCTCAGGCCCTTGGCGCGCGCGGTGCGCACGTAGTCGCGGCCGAATTCCTCGAGGAACATCGCGCGGTACAGCCGCCCCTCGTTGCCCAGCCGCGCGAGCAGCGACAGCAGCACCGGCAGGACCAGGAAACGGGCCGCATCCCAGCCCGATTCGAAGCCCGAGATCGGCACCAGGTGCGCGACGCGCGAGAACAGGAACTGGCCGACGATGATGTAGAACAGCGCGCTGATCGACAGCATCAGCACGCACACGACGACGCCCCAGAAATCGATCGCCGAATGGCGGAAGAACACCAGCACCAGCGCGAACGCGACGCTGGCGACGATCTGCAGCAGGAACAGCGGCACCGCGAGCCGCAGGCTGACGAGCATGCGCGTCTTGATCTCGTGGCCGATGTCGACCGCGCTTTGCGAATCGGAGCGGCCGAAGTTCAGTGCGAACAACGAGACCGAGCGGTCCCAGAACACCGTGTCGGTGGCCTTGGCGGCGCCGGACGCCGAGGCGTTCCAGTACAGCGGCTTGTCATAGCCGCGCTCGACCTTCCATTTGTCGATCTGCTCCTGCGTCACGCGCTTGCCGCCGATGTTCAGGCGCGCCATGTCGTCGGGCGTGTTGACGGTGAAGAACAGGAAGAAGGTCAGCAGGTTCACGCCGAGCAGCACGAGCAGGCCGTAGAAGCAGCGGCGGACGACGTAGTTCAACATGCTCGGTCGCGGCTCCGCGTCAGCCCGGCACAGCGGCGCGCTTCAGCGCGGTCGCGCGTTCGCGGGCGAGGTAGCCGCGGCGGGCGATCCAGGCCAGGGCCAGCGCGGCCAGCGCGAGCAGCACCAGCGGCCAGTAGTGCGGCTGGTTCCACTCGGCCTGCAACCGGGTGCGCAGCGGCGCGTCGAGCTTGTAGTACATCGCGCGGTCCTGGGTGAAGATCCCGTACTTCGCGTCGCCGACCCACTGTTGATAGGCGCCGGCCGAGTACGGGAAGTAGCCGAAGGACCAGGGCGCGTCCTGGCGCAGGATGTCGACCATCCGGTCGATCAGCTGTTGCTTGGCCGGGCCGTCCTCGAGCAGCGCGAGCTGCTTGTAGAGCTTGTCGTACTCGGGGTTCTCGTAGTTCGCGGTGTTCTCGCCCCCGAACTTCGCCTTCGAGTTCGGGCCGTAGAACAGGAACAGGAAGTTCTCGGCGTCGGGGTAGTCAGCGAACCAGCCCCACCAGAAGATCTGCTGCTTGCCCTTGAGCATCTTCTCCTGGAACTGGTTGTAGTCGGTGGCGCGGATCTCGAGCTGCACGCCGAGCTTGGCGAACTGCTTGACCATCCAGTCGAGCTCGGCGCGGTACTCGGGCGTCGGTACCCGCT
>DASYCA010000190.1:0-18863 GCA_036500445.1 Burkholderiaceae bacterium
GGGGCCGGCCGGCGCTGCGACGACGCTCGTCTTCGTCTGGTAGCCGCACAGCACCAGCATCAGCAGCCAGACGCACAGGTTCTCGGGGCCGTAGTTCACGATGTTGAACGGCACCTCGCCGATCGCCAGGAACACCAGCACGATCATCAGCGCGACGCTCAGGCCGCCGGTGCGCCGCACCGCCAGGATCGCGCGCGAAAACAGCGTGATTGCGAAGAGCCCGAGGCCGAATGCGCCCACCGTGCCGGAGCGGGCGAGGGTGTCCAGCACCTGGTTGTGCCCGTGCGTCGCGAAGTCCATGCCGATCGCCGCGCGGTGGACTTCGTCGAACAGCGTCGGGCCGTAGCCGAAGATCGGGCTCGCGTGCCACTCCTTGATCGCGGTGGCCCAGATCAGATCGCGGCCGGTCATCGTCGAGACCTGGTTGCCGACGCGGCTGGCCAGGAAGGCGTCGACCACGGTCGAGAAGTCGGCGACCCAGAGTGCCGCGGCCAGCAGGAAGATGACGGCCATGCAGGTGCCCAGCAGCAGCGCGGTGCCCAGATGGTTGCGCTCGTTGGCCAGCCAGCGGGCCGCGGGCCGCGCGTGGCGGTACGCCAGCAGCCAGACGGTGCACAAGGTGAACGAGGTCCAGCTGGTCTTGGACTGCGACCAGACCAGGCAGACCAGCAGCACCGCCCACGCCAGCCGGTTGATCCAGGGCTTGTCGAAAGGCTGGACCCAGACGAAGAGCAGCCCGAGAACGCAGAACGGGCCGAGCACGTTGGCATGCGAGGAGAGCCCCGCGAAGCGCGGAAAGGTCCCGAGGATGCCTTGCGAGTAGTTGAAGTCCAGGACCAGGTCGGGGCGAATCGGGATCAGCGCCAGGCTCGCGAGCATGAACACCACGAAGCTGTTGCGCGCCAGCGTGACGCTGCGCTGGCTGTCCTGCGGCGTCACCAGGCACACGCCGATGCCGAGGAACAAGGTGTAGGTGTAGTCGTGCAGGAAGATCGGATGCGTGCTCAGCACCGACGGCAGCGCTATCGCGCAGACCCAGTACACGACGAAGGTCAGCAGCATGAACAGCGGCGGCTTCGTGGCGCCGGCGCGGCGCAGCTGCTGCTGGTAGATGCGCTCGAGCGCGGCGAACACGATGAAGAGCGAAGACAGGCGCGTGATCCAGACGACCACCGCGTTGGTCGGCGCGGCGGTGTCGATCACGTCGTCGGCCATGCTGCTGAAATTGCGCCCCGACAGCAGCACCGCGAGCGCGGCCGAGACCAGCATCACGACGATGAGATAG
Organism: Burkholderiaceae bacterium; assembly: GCA_036500445.1. Taxonomy (GTDB): domain Bacteria; phylum Pseudomonadota; class Gammaproteobacteria; order Burkholderiales; family Burkholderiaceae_C; genus LMDS01. The sequence continues at coordinate 1,286 of DASYCA010000190.1, forward strand.
ACCATCGGGTGGGTTTGCGTGCGGCGCCAGATGCGGCCCACTTCGGCCGCGCCGACGACCAGGCCCAAGGCGGCCAGCATCGCGGCCACCACCATCAGCGCCGGGATCAGGATCTCGCTCATGCCGTGGCGGCCATCACGAACGTCATCAGCCGCGTGCGGCCGAAGCGCTGCGCCACCGAGGCGGGGACGAAGCGGCCGACCATCGTCGCGGCCTCCAAGCCCAGCAGGCTCGGCCAGAGCAGCACGGCCGCGACCGGCAGCACGATGCCGCCTGCCAAGGCCGTGATCAGGGTTGCCAGCGGCAGCTGCAGCGAGGCGACGCCGGCGGCGGCGCCCAGCGTGCCGGCCGCCGCGAGCAGCGACAGCAGCCCGCCGCGCAGGAACTGCGGGGCGACGACGGCGAAGCGCAGCTCGAGCGCGCGGAACGCGGCGACCGCGATCGTCAGGCCGCGCAGCGCGAGCACGCCGGCGGTCACGCCGGCGGCGCTCACGACGCCCTGGCCGGCGAGCAGGAAGTAGGCCGCGGCCGCGATCGCCATGATCGGCAGCTGCAGCAGCGTCTCCAGGTGGGCGCGCCGGGTGTTCCACAGCACCGGCGTCGACATGCCCCAGATGATGAACGCCGGCATCGCGGTGAACAGGATCGCCAGGATCTCGCCCGTCTGCGCCCAGCGCACGCCGTACAGCACGCGGATCAGGTAGGGCGCGGCGCAGGCCATCAGCGCGAACGCCGGCGTGACCATCACGACGATCGCGGCGAGGACCTCGACGTAGGCCTTGCGCAGCCGGCCGGTGTCGCCGTTCATGCGCGCGCCGGCCGACAGGAAGGCCGGCTGCAGCGCGCTGAGCAGCAGCGAATTCGGCAAGGTCGCGAGGTTGTAGCCGACCGTGTACAGGCCCAGGAACGCGGCGCTCAGCAAGCGGCCGATGATCATGCGGTCCATGTTGTTGAGCAGCCAGTTGCACAGGTTGGTCGCGAACACCGTGCTGCTCGTCTTCAGGATGTCGGTTGCCTCGACGTGCCACAGCAGCGGCCGGTAGTTCGGCAGCCGCCGGCTGCGATGCGCGAGCACCATGATCACGAAGGATTGTGTCAGCCACGCCGTCACGAGCGTCCACACGCCGGCGCCCAGCAGCGCGAGCGGAATGCCGATCACCAGGTAGCCGACGCCGTAGCCCCAGAGCTGGATCAGGCCCTGGCGGCGGAAGTCCATGTCGCGCTGGAGCAGGCTGAGCGGCGGCGCGGCCGCCGCGTTCATCACGCAGGCGAGCGACAGCCACTCGATGATCGGTTGCACGCGCGGGTCATGGAAGTACCCGGCGATGCCGGAGGCGCCGAAGTACAGCACGACGGCCGCGAGCACGCCGGCGATCATCTGCCAGGTGAAGGCGAAGCGGATGTGGGCCTCGCGCAGTTCGGGCTTCTGGACCAGCGACCAGGCGAAGCCGAAGTCGGCGACGAAGTTGCTGAAGGTCAGCACCACCAGGCCCATCGCGAACACGCCGTAGATGTCCGGGCCCAGCAGGCGGGCGATGACGATCTGGGCGATCAGCTGCAGCGCGAAGCGCCCGACCGTGGAGATCACGCCCCACTTGGCCGCGGAGACGCCCCTGGCGCCGATGTCGTCCATGGACGCGTGATCCGGTTCGCTCGTGCCGGGCGACTCAATAGGCATTCATCAGCACGCCGGCCATTTGCGCGCGCGTCTGACCGAGCTGGCGCAGCAGGTCGGTCAGACGCGCCGAACGCGTCTGGTCCTTGCGGGTGACGACCAGGGCGGCGCCGCAGCAGGCCGCGATCACGCTCGCGTCGGAGCCGTGCACGGCCGCCGGGGTGTCGACCAGGACCGTGTCGAAGCGCGAGATCAGCTCGTGGATCAGCAGCCCGAAGCTCGGGTGGTGGATCAGCTCGGCGGGGTTGGGCGGCGTCGTGCCGACCGGCAGCAGGTACAGGTTCGGCAGGTCGGCGACCGGCCGGATCACGTTGGCCTGCGAGCGGCCGTTCAGGATGTCGCTCAAGCCGGTGTGGTTGTCCAGGTTGAAGACCTCGTGCAGGCGCGACGAACGCATGTCGGCATCGACGATGACGGTGCGCCCGCGCAGCTGGCTGAAGGCGACCGCCAGGTTGGACAGCACGAAGGTCTTGCCGTCGCCGATGTCGGGGCTGACGAGCGCGAGCGCGCGGCGCGGTGCGTCGGGCGCGAGCACGCCGTTCAACAGCTGCGAGCGCAGCACGCGAAAGCATTCGACCTCGGCGCTGAACGGCCCGTTGGCCATCACCAGCTCCTTGTGCAGCGGCGCGGCGAGCTTGGTGTCGGCGTAGGGGTAGTGGAACTGCTGCGACAGGGCCCAGATCACTTCGTCGCGCGTGGCCAGGCCGAGCGAGATCGCCGCTTCGCCGAAGCGCAGGCCCCGGTTGCGCTTCTGGTGCTCCAGGACCTGCTCGATCTGCTCGCCCGTCATCGTATTGGTCGAGGCCAGGATCTCGCCGATCGCGCGATCGCGCAGGTCGCTCTCCATCGCGATGTCGTCCCCGAAGCTCGTGGTCGGCAGAAAGGGAAGGCGGTCGGAAGGCTTCATGAGCAGACTCGGTGAGGCAAGATTCATAACGTCGATGGGGATCTCAGGTGGCGCCGATGCGTTTGGTCGTGCTCGGACCGCCGAGCGCACGGCGCGCGTTGAACCCCAGCGCGCGATCCTTGTTGAACAGCGGCACCGTGACCATCAACGGCTGCTGGATGATGTCGGTGACCGCGTCGGCGGTGCGCAGGCGGCGGTCGAACAGCTCGCGCAGCACGGTCGCGAGAATGCCCAGCAGCGTGCCCGCGAACGCACCGACCGCGAGGTTCAGCGCCGGCTTCGGCGAGGCCGCCTCTTGCGGCAGCTTGGCGAGCTCCAGCGGCGCGATGTTGCCCTGGGCCGACTGGCTCTCCAGGGTGGTCTGGTTCAGGCGGTTCTGCACCAGGTCGTAGGCGCGCTGGGCGCCGTCGACGTCGCGCACCAGCACGCCGGCCTCGGCGCGGGCGGCCGTCATCGCCAGCACCTTGCTGCGCTGCTGGTCGACCAGGCCGCGCACCTGGTTCATGCGGCCCTGGTTGACGGCGTTGGTCGCCTGCACCGTGCCGGCGGCACGCGCGGTCTCGACCCGCAGGCTGCGTTCGAGCTCTTCGAGCGTGGTCCGCATCTCGATGATCTTCGGGTGCTGGTCGCCGAGGCGGTCGCTCGCCTCGCTCAGGGCCGCGCGGGCGCGCACCACTTCGGCGCGCAGGGCCGCGACGGCGGGGTTGTTCGCGACCTCGGAGATGCGGTCGCTGTGCAGCGCCGATTGTTCCTGGCGGCTGCCCGAGTCCGCCGCCTGGGTCTGCTGGATCACGAGCTCGCGCGAGAGATCGCTCAGGCGGCTGTTCTCGACGTCCAGCCGTTCGTCGGTGACGACGATGCCGTGGCTTTGCTGGAACTTGGCCAGCTTGCGCTGCGCCTCCTCGAGCTGGTCACGCGCCTTGCCGACCTGGCGTTCGAAGAACTGCTTGTACTGCTGCGCGGGCTGCACGCGCAGGTTGATCGCGGTGTCGACGAAGCTGTCGACGAAACCGTTGGCCATGTTCATCGCGAACGCGGGCGTCGATGCCTTGTACGCCAGGTTGATCACGTTGGATTCGCGCGACGGCAGCACGATCAGGCCCTTGCGGATGAAGGTGACCGCCCATTCCTCGAAGCTGCCTTTGTCCTTGGCCAGCTGCCAGGCCTTGTGCAGCGTCGCCGAATCTTCGGGGCTCAGGTTCTTCACGACCTCCTCGGCGACGCGCGCGCTGTTGAGCACGTCTGTCTGGGTGGCCATGTAGTTCGCGGCCGTCATGCCCTGCAGGCCCAGGCCGGCGATCGGGTCCGCCTTCACGTCGATCACGACCGAGGCGGTTGCGACGTAGCGTCGCGGCGTCAGCACCGAAATGACGGCCGCGGCCGCGATCACGAACACGAACACGGCGAGCGCCAGTTTCCAGCGGGCCCTGAAGATCGCGAAGAGTTGTGAAAGTGGCATGGGTCAACTTCCGACACGAGATCGCCGACAGGGCAGGGTTGGGGGAATACGCTTATTTACGAGCCGACGCACAAGCATGGCATCCGAAGAAGTTTAACCCGGGAGCCTGCGGCAATTGCCCGCTCACTCGCAGGGGGTGTGCCAAGAATTGCGCACCCGTTGAGGCAATTCCGCACACTCCGAACGCGCACACGCAACGCGCTCCGAGGCACCGCGTTTTCGACGTCACGGCCGACCCTTAAAAAGAAAACCCGGATGCCGTGACTTCCTGCATTCGAGGTGGCGACAACACGACGATAAATGTTACCGACATTGTTAACATTCTATTGCACTGCAACAATCAGGTGGGGAGATGCGTTACTCTCGCCTGCGTAAAGCAAGCTTCGTCACCCGGCCCGATCGGAGAATCTGAAACGTGACTGTCCATGTCCTGCACCTGATCAACGGTGAGTTCTATGCGGGTGCAGAACGAGTCCAGGACCTGTTGGCGATGCGCTTGCCGGACTTCGGCTTCGAGTGCGGCTTCGCCTGTTTGAAGCCCAAGGCCTTCGATGCGAATCGCCGAGCCAAGTTGGTGCCGCTGTACGACGTCCAGATGCGTTCGCGCTTCGACGCGTCGGTCGTCGCGCGGGTCGCCGAGGTGATCACGCGCGGGGGCTACGAGGTCTTGCACACCCACACGGTGCGTGGCGGCCTGATCGGCCGCTTCGCCGCGCGCAAGGCCGGTGTTCCGATGGTTCACCACATCCACAGCCCGGCCCGGCGCGAGACCGAGCAGGGCCTGCGCAACAAGATCAATGCGTTCGTCGAGGAGCGCGTCGGCCTGCCCGCGGCGGTGCGCGTGTGCACCGTTTCCGACAGCTTGCGCACCTATTTGATCGAACTCGGCGTTCCGGAGGCGCCGATCCGCGTGATCCCGAACGGTGTTCCGGTTCTCTCCGACACCGCCGACTGGAAGCCCCCGAGCGGCGACTGGATCCTCGGCACCGTGGCGCTTTTCAGGCCGCGCAAGGGCCTGGAAGTGCTGTTGCGGGCCTTGCACCAGATCCGGCAGACGCGACCGGATGTGCGTTTGTTGGCGGTCGGCGGGTTCGAGACGCAAGACTACGAGCGCGAGATGCGCCAGCTGGCGACCGAGCTCGGGCTGGACGACGCGATCGAATGGACCGGCTTCACGCGCGAGGTCGGCCAGCAGCTGCGGCGCATGAACGCGTTCGTGCTGCCCAGCCTGTTCGGCGAGGGCTTGCCGATGGTGATGATCGAGGCGATGGCCGCGGGCTTGCCGGTCGTTGCCAGCCGGGTCGAGGGCATCCCCGAGGTGATCGGCGTCGGCGGTGCCGGCATCGTGGTCGAGCCCGCCGATGTGGCCTCGCTCGCCGCGGGCCTCATGCGCATCGTCGGCGGCGCGCCGGAAGACGTGCGGCGCATCGCGCTCGCCGGCCATGCGCGCCAGCGCGACCGCTACTCGGACGTCGCGATGGCCCGTGCGATGGCCGGCCTCTACACCGAAGTCCTGAGTGGCCAGACCCGTGCGGTCGCGGCCGCGTTTTGATCGTTCGAACCGTGGTGGAGCAGTCAGAAGCCATGCAGATGCTACAAACAACGGCGCTGGATCCCGAGTCGCTGGGCCGCGGGACCACGGCCAAGGCGCCGCTCGCCGCCCGGACCGCGCACCGCGAGGTCGTGTGCCTGCTCGGATTGCCGATCGACGTCGTCGATCTGAAGGCCGCGGTGTCGCGCGTGACCCATGCGATCCGCATGCGCGAGCGCTGCCTGGTCTCGACGCCGAACGTCAATTTCCTGGTGGCGGCGCAAAAGAGTGCGGAGTTCCGGCGCTCGGTCCAGCGCAGCCAGCTGGTGCTCGCCGACGGCTCGCCGGTGATCTGGCTTTCCAAGTTGATGGGCGCGCCGCTGCCCGAGCGCGTCTCGGGGGCCGACCTGTTCGAGGCGCTGCGCCACGGCCAGCCAGCGAGCGCGAAGGTGCCGGTCAAGGTGTTCTTCTTCGGCGGGCCGCCGGGCGCCGCCGAGTCGGCTTCCGAGCAACTGGGCACGGGTGCGCGCGAGGACGCGAGCGTCGGCGTCGGCTTCGACGAGGCCGGCTTCGGCAGCATCAGCGACATGAGCTCGCCCGAGCAAATCGACAAGATCAACGCCAGCGCGGCCGACTTCCTGGTCGTCTCGCTGGGCGCGGCCAAGGGCCAGAGCTGGATCCTGAACAACCTGGAACGCGTGACGACGCCGGTCATCAGCCACCTCGGCGCCGTCGTCAACTTCGTCTCGGGCCGGGTCACGCGGGCGCCGGTGTGGGTTCGCCGCCTGCACCTCGAATGGTTGTTCCGCATCTGGCAGGAACCGGCGCTGTGGCGGCGCTACGCCGGCGATGCGATCACCGCGCTGCTGATGTTCGCCTCGCACGTCGCGCCGTTCATCGTCTGGAACCGCGTCCTGTGGCTGGCGCGCGACCTGCGCGGCGTCAAGACCGATCGCCTGGGCGCGGTCTGGGAGCTGACCGGTGCGCATCCGCGCCTGGTGCTTTCAGGCGCGCTGTCGCGCGGCAACCTGGCCCCGTTGCGCGTGGCGCTCGAGCAGATGCCCCATGATCATCGCGTCGAGGTCGACTGCTCCGCGCTGGTCAGCCTCGATCTGTATGGCCTGGGCCTGTTGGCCTCCGCGTTCGACACGCACGACGAGCAGGCCTTCACGTTCAGCGGCCTGCATTGGTCGCTCGCGAAGCTGCTGCGCTTCGCCGGCGCCGGCTACCTGCTCGAGCGCGGGTAGTCCAATTCCGGGTACCAGTCCGTGCCGCGCCCGGCGGGCGTCAGGTCGAGCAGGGTCCAGATCGGCATCGGGTCGGGGGCGCCGCGCGGGTCCTGGCCGGGGTCGGCGGTCTCGGGGCCCATTTCCTCGCCCCAGAAATGCCGGACCACGCCGCCCGAGCGCGTGAACACGTTCATCGCCGGGTTGTCTTCGCCCGGCTTTTCGCCGGCGTAGTCGCGGTTGAAGCTCGAGCCGGCCGATGAAAACAGCGGCAGGTGGCGCCAGCCGCGTTCCCGCTTGAACGCGACCATGCGTTCGATCGGCGACGAGGCGATCACCGCGAACGCGACGCGCTGCAGGATGTCGGGCATCTCGCCCTCGAAGGCGCTCAGCAGCGAGGTGCACATCGGGCACGGGCGCGCGCGCTGCGGGCCGAACATCCAGTTGTAGGTGATCAAGGTGTCGAAGTCGCCGAACAGGCTGGAGAACTTCGCCGGGCCGCGTTCGCCGACGAGGGAATAGTCTTCGGGGACCTCGCCCCCCGGCGGCAGCGCGCGGCGCTGTGCCGCGACGCGCTCGATGTGGCGGCGCAACTCGATCTCCTCGGCGAGCAGCGCCGTGCGTGCCTCGCGGTACGCGGACGACTCGCCGGGGTGGCGGCGGCCGAAGGTTGCCAGCTCGGTGGCGGGTCTCAACGAGGTGCTGGCGGGCATCATGGTCTCCTGCGGGATGGCGGCAATCAACTCACCTTACTTCGGGTGCGGCCCGAGTTCAAGCCGATGCTTCCGCACTATCCCTGATGCGCTTTCGCCGATCGAGAAGGCTGGCCGCACACCTGCGTCATTCTCAATTCGCGTGCGTCTTCGCAGAATGCCGCGAACCTTCACGGAGACACGCATGAACCCCGATCAACGCCGCCGCTTCCATGGCCTGGCCCACATTCTCGCCTTCGCGGCCCTGACGAGCCTTGGCGGCCTCGCGCACGCGCAGGCCGGTTACCCGAACCGGCCGATCACGCTGATCGTGCCGACCGCCCCGGGCGGCACCACCGACATCGCCGCACGCATGATCGCCGAACCGCTCGGCAAGGCACTCGGCCAGACCGTCATCGTCGACAACCGCGGCGGTGCCAACGGCGCGATCGGCGCGGTCGTCGTCAAGCGTGCGGAGCCCGATGGCTACACGCTGCTGATGCAGTATTCGGGCTACCACGTGATCACGCCGTGGGTCACGCGCGCGCCGCTCGGCTGGGAGGCCAAGGACCTGCAGGCGGTCGCCAACGTGCTGAGCGCCCCGCAGCTCGTCGTTGTGCGCGACGGGCTGCCGGTGAAGTCGCTCGGCGAGCTCGTCGGCTACGCGAAGGCCCACCCCGGCAAGCTCAGCTTCGCGTCCTCGGGCAACGGGTCGTTGCAGCACGTGACCGGCGTGATGCTGGACCAGCAGGCCGGCGTCGACATGCTGCACGTCCCGTACAAGGGCACCGGCCCGGCCTTGCAGGACCTGCTCGGGGCGCAGGTCGACCTGACCTACGGCACGCCGCCGCCGTTCATGCCTTTCATCGCGTCGGGCAAGCTGCGCGCGCTCGCGGTGACCGGCAAGACGCGCATCGCGTCGCTGCCGAACGTGCCGACCGCCGCCGAGGCCGGCCTGCCGCAGCTCGACGCGACCTCGTGGTTCGCGGTCTACGCGCCGGCGAAGACACCGCAGGCCATCGTCGACAAGCTCAGCGCCGAGATCGCGAAGGTGATGGCGACGCCCGCGTTCAAGCAGAAGGCGGCCGAGCAGGGCGCCACGGCCGACTACAAGAACCCGCAGCAGATGACCGATTACGCGAAGAGCGAGCTCGCGCGCTGGGGCGCGGTGGTGAAGGCCTCGAACATCCAGGGCGATTGAGCGTCGTCAAGTGGCGGCAGCACGCGCTCGCGCTGCGTCACCGGCGGGCCAACTTTACTCGGAGACGCGGAGCGTGTCCCGCTTTGTCACAGTGTCGACGCCGTCGAATTCGATCATGGATTTGTCCTGCCGTCGGCAAGACGAACCGAAGCACTCGAAGGAGCATCTCATGCAAAGCCACACTGTTGGAGAACACCACAAGGAAGCTGCCAGCCATCTTCTGAAGGCTGCAAAGCACCACGAAGAGGCCGCTCATCACGCCGAGAAAGGTGATCACGAAAAGTCGAGTCACCACGCGCACCTCGCTCACGGGCACAAACTCCATGCGGAGGAACATGGGGAGCACGCCGCAAGAAAGCACGCGGTCCACCACGCGTCGAAGTAACTCCGGCACGCGCCGGACGACGGAAAAGGCGCTGTCGTCCGGCGCCATCCACTCGATTCACGGGGCCGCGAGCCGTCTTCAGGCGACACCGGTGCCGCCGACGACCCGATTTCGCCCCAGAGACTTGGCTTTGTACATGTGGGTGTCGGCAATTTTCATCAGCTCCGCCGGAGTCCCGGCCTGATCGGGGCATGTCGCCACGCCGAACGACGCTGAGAGCCGCAACGTCGAGGCTTCGACAGGAATCGGAAGTTCGGCAATCGCCGATCGCCACCGCTCGGCGCGCTCCGTGGCGGCTGCATGCCCGGTGCCGACCAGCAGCACGGCGAACTCCTCGCCGCCAAGCCGACAGGCAAGGTCCCCCGTTCGGGCGAACGTATTCAACAGCGTACCCACCGCCTTCAAGGCGGCGTCTCCAGTGGGATGCCCATGGGCGTCGTTGACGCTCTTGAAGTGGTCGATGTCGAGCATGACAAGCGACAGAGAAGTTCCATGCAGGCGCGCTCGCTCGAACTCGAGCTCGATGACGTTCACGAAGTGGCGGCGGTTGTGCACGCCGGTGAGGTGATCGCGGATCGCCTGCTCGCGCATCTCCTCGTGAAGGGCGTGAATGCGCAGAAGCTGCTGTTCCAATTGCCGATTGGCCTCCAGCAGGTCTTGTTCGACTTGCTTGCGCTCGGTTTCATCCCGCGTGATTCCGAAATAGCCGAGGTGCATCCCATCCTCGCCAAACACGGGGACGGAGACCGTCTCGATCCATAGCTTCGAACCGTCCTGGCGAAAAAACCCGCCTTCATGGCGAAGCGGGGCCGCGTTGGCCAGAGGATTGCCGTCGGCGGCGCGCTTTTCCGGGTGCTTCGCCACCTCGGATTTGTATTCGGGCGTCATGAACTCGAATACCGAACGCCCTCTCAGTTGCTCTCTCGAGTAGCCCATCATCCGGCACATGTTGTCGTTGACATGCACGAAGCGGCGGTCGACATCCGTCTCCCAGAAGCTGTCCCCACTGGCGTTCACCATCGACAGCAGGCGGGCTTCGGAGATGGGTCTCGGGTCGCTGGATCTGGAGTCGCTCATGTTCGAAATGTTCGCGAGCCGCAGCGTAAACGCCGCAAGCGCGATGGTCAACTCAGCTCAGCTCAGCATCTGCAGCGCTGCCGGCACGTGCCGGCGCTGCAGCGCATTGCGCGCCGCCCACTCCTCGGCCGGCGGGAGCGCTTCGAGGAAACGCACCTCGCCCCCGGCCAGCAGCGCGATCGCGAGGCCGTCGCGGTAGAGCACGCGGTTGCCGGTCAACGCCGGAAGGCGGGCACCGGGGGACAGCACGCCCACCAGGTTCAACGGATCGGCGCCACTCAGGCTGATCCAGGCGCGATCGGGTTCGCGCTTGCGGACCTCGCGCATCAGGCCGATCGCTTCCGGCAGTGCGTATTGCTCGCCCGAGATGCCGGCGATGAAACGGCCGCCGCGGATTTCGCCCCGCGCTTCGAGACGGCGCAGGCAGCGCAGCAGGTCGCGCCACGCCGGCAGCCAGGCGGCCTCGCGCGCGATCAGTTGCCAGCAGACGACGCCGTAGCGCTTCAGCAGGCTGCGGGCGACATGCTCGACGACCGCGCCTTCCTGGTTCTTCAACGCGATCGGCTCGATCGCCTCCGGCATCGGCAGCTTGCGTCGCGCGAGCGCCCAGCGGCCGGCGTCCTCGATGCCGAACAGCGCGGTGCGGCGCGGGCGTTTGCGGCCGTCGTTGGCGCGCCGGCGTTCGGAGGGCACCAGCAGCGCGCGCAAGCCGCCGAAGCTGTCGGCGTTCACCAGGCCTTGCGCGACGAGTTCGCCCAGCGCCTCCTCGACCTGGGCGCGCAGCAGCCCGCAGCCGTCGGCGATCTCGTCGAAGAACGAGGCGCCGTGCGCGGTGATGAAGTCCAGCACGCGGCGGCTGCGCGAGCTCACGGCGGCTTCGCCACCCTCCGGTGCGAGCGAGGCCCACAGCGCGAGATGGCGGCGCGGCGCGAGCGTGATCGGCGTCGTGCGCACGGGGCTCGGGGCGCGCGCGCCGCTCGCCTGCAGCGGCGCGATCCGGGTCCAGACGACGCGCCCGGCACGGCTCAGCTCGTCGAGCCAGAGCGGGTCGTATTCGTTGACGCGCGACGGCAGGATCTCGGTCTCCCAGGCCGCGGCGGGGGCCTCGAAGCCCTCGAGCTGCGAGACGATGCCGGCGACCGCGTCGGCGCCCTCGACGCGCGCCTCGGGCGCGACGCGCTGCCACTCGAACAGGAAGCGCATGAAATCGCGCGCGGCGACCGGCTCGATCTCCTGGCGCAGCCGGTTCACGGTGTAGCGGTGGACGCGCGCGAGCAGGCGCCGCTCGCACCATTCGAGCTCGGGCGTCCCCGGTGTGAAATGGCCGCGGATCAAGCTGCCCTCGGTCTCGAGCTGGATCAGCGCGGGCTCGACCTCGGACAGAACCAACCCAAGCGGCGCGGCGAGCGCCGCTACCGTGACCGGGCCGAGACCTTGCAAGCGGTCGCGCAGCAACTCGAGGGTGGCCGCCTCGCGGGTCCAGGTCTTTCGATATTCGATCGGCGCCGTGATGCCTGGTGAACGCGTGGCCGCCGGCCACACCGCGTCGAATTCCGGCAGGCGTTCGGCGGCGACGTAGACGGCCGCCTCGCCGCTCGACAGCCGCGTGGCGCGCGAGCTCGCGGTCAGCTCGGCGAGCAGCGCGCGCCAAGTCGGCTTGGCGTCGATCTCGGCCTCACTGAGGAAACCGAGGCTGAGCAGGGCGTCCTGCAGCTCGTCGGCATTGCGCGCCTCGGGCCAGGCTTCCTCGCGGACCTTGCGGATCGCATCGGCGTCGAGCCGGCCGAGGTCAGCGGCGGTCGCGGTGTCCATCCAGCGCCGCGCCATCACGGCTTGCGTGCGGCGCTCCTCGATCGGCGCATCGTCCAGGTAGGAATACGGGCGCGCCGCGAGGATGTCGAGCGCGAGCGGCGAGGGCTGGGTCAGGTCGCAGGCGGCGACCGTGATCTCGCCGCTCGCGAGCGCGCGCAACACGCGCTCCAGGCCATCGATGTCCATCGCCTCGTGCAGGCAGTCTTCGATCGTCTGGCGCACCAGCGGGTGGTCCGGGATCTCGCGGTCGCCGACGACGTTCTCGCCGCACGCGAGCTGGTCCGGGAAGATCGCGCCGAGCAGGTCCTCGGCCGCCATGCGCTGCAGCTGCGGCGCGACCTTGCGCCCGCCGCGCATGCGCAGCAGCGCGAGCGCGACCATCGCGTTCCAGCGCCAGCGCGCGCCGAACATCGGCGCATCCAGCATCGCCTGCACGAGCAGCGGCCGCACCGTTTTCGCCGACAGGTAGCGGGCGACTTCGTCAAGCGGAAAACTGTGCGACGAGGACAGCGACAGCAGCACCGCGTCTTCGGTCGCCGCGCCCTGCAGCTCGATGTCGAACTTGCGGCAGAAGCGCTTGCGCAGCGCCAGCCCCCAGGCGCGGTTGACGCGGCTGCCGAACGGCGCATGGACGATCAGCTGCATGCCGCCGGATTCGTCGAAGAAGCGTTCGAGCACGACGTGGCGCAAGGTCGGCAGGCCGCCGAGCGCGGCCTTCGCGGCGGCCAGGTAGTCGGCGATCTGCTCGGCGCCGGAGCGCTCGAGTTTCAGGTGATCGGTCAGCCAGGCGATCGCGGCGTCGCGGCCGCCGTCGTCGATCAGCGCCGCGATCGTCTCGCGCAACCTCGAGACCGCGGCCGACAACTCGTCGCTGCGCCCCGGCGCTTCGCCGAGCCAGAACGGCACGTTCGGCGGCTGGCCCTTGGCGTCCTCGACCCGCACCGTGCCGCGCTCGACGCGCAGGATGCGGTAGGAGACGTTGCCGAGTTGAAACACGTCGCCGGCCAGGCTCTCGACCGCGAAGTCTTCGTTGACGGTGCCGACGACGTGGGACTGCGGCTCGAGCATCACCGTGTAGTCGGCGTTGTCGGGGATCGTGCCGCCCGAGGTCACGGCCGCCAGCGCCGCGCCGCGCTGCGGGCGCAGCAGCCCGCCGACCGCATCGCGGTGCAGGTGAGCGGCGCGCCGCCCGACGCGGGTGCTGAAGCCTTCGGACAGCATCCGCACGATCTCGGCGAAGTGTTCACGCGTCAGCTCGCGAAACGGCGTCGCGCGCCGGTAGAGAGTGAAAAGCTCGTCCTCGCGCCACTCCCGCATCGCGACCTCGGCGGTGATCTGCTGCGCGAGCACGTCCAGCGGCTGGTGCGGCAGCCGGATGCGGTCGAGCTCGCCGCGCGCGACCGCGTCGAGCAGCGCGGCGCCGTCGCAGAGCTCGTCGCGCGTCAGCGGGAACAGGCGGCCCTTGGGCGTGCCGCCGACCGCGTGGCCGGCGCGACCGACGCGCTGCAGGAAGGACGCGATCGAGCGCGTCGCGCCGAGCTGGCAGACCAGGTCGACGTCGCCGATGTCGATGCCGAGCTCGAGCGAGGCGGTCGCGACCAGCACGCGCAGCTCGCCGCGTTTCAGGCGCTGCTCGGCGTCGAGGCGGTGCTCGCGCGACAGGCTGCCATGGTGCGCCGCGACCTCCTGCACACCCAGCCGCTCCGACAGGTGGCGCGCCGCGCGCTCGGCCAGGCGCCGCGTGTTGACGAAGATCAGCGTCGTGCGGTGCTCGGCGACGAGCGCCGCGAGGCGGTCGTAGACCAGCTCCCAGACCTCGTTGGACATCACCGCCTCGAGCGGCACCGGCGGCAGCTCGATCGCGAGGTCGCGCTGCCGCACGTGGCCGGTGTCGACGATCGTGCAGGCCGGCGCGCCGCTTGCATCGCTGCGCTCGCCAACCAGGAAACGAGCGATCTCCTCGATCGGCTTTTGCGTCGCGGACAAGCCGATTCGAATCAACTCGCGAGCGGCTTGCCCGCGGTGCACTGCCTCGGCGTCGACCAGCGCCTGCAGCCGCTCGAGCGACAAGGCCAGGTGCGCGCCGCGCTTGTTCGGTGCGATCGCGTGGATCTCGTCGACGATCACGCTGCGCGTCGTCGAAAGCATCTTGCGGCCCGAGGCGCTGGTCAGCAGGATGTACAGCGTCTCCGGCGTCGTCACGACGATGTGCGGCGCGCGCTTGCGCATGTCCACGCGTTCGGATTGCGGCGTGTCGCCGGTGCGCACCGCGCTGCGGATGCTGAGCGGTGGCAGGCCCAGGCGCTCGAGCTCGATCGCGATCCCGGCCAGTGGCAGGTCGAGGTTGCGCTGGATGTCGTTGGACAGCGCCTTCAGCGGCGAGACGTAGACGATGCGCGTCTCGTCCGGCAGCGGGCCGGCGGCGGCCTCGCGCACCAGCGAATCGATCGCGGCGAGGAACGCGGCCAGCGTCTTGCCCGAGCCGGTCGGCGCCGCGACCAGCGCGCTGCGCCCGGCCTGGATCGCCGGCCAGGCCTCGAGCTGCGCAGCGGTCGGGGCCGGGAAGGCGGACGCGAACCAGGCCCGGACGGCCGGGTGGAACCGTTCGAGCGCGTCGCCCGCGCTGGCGCCGGTCAGTTGCGCGCCCACGTCATGGCTCACTTACTTCATCGGGATCGCGGTGCCGCGGTCGACGGCGACGGCCGTGACGCTGTTCTTCGGCGAACCGTCGATGACCCGGTCGGAGTAGGTCAGGTAAACCAGCGTGTTGCGCTTTCGGTCGACCATGCGCACGACGCGCAGTTTCTTGAACATGAAGGACTGGCGTTCGCTGAAGATTTCTTCCTGGTCCGGCAGCGGCTTCGCGAAGCCGATCGGGCCGACCTGGCGGCAGGCGATCGAGGCCTCGGCCTTGTCCTCGGCCAGCCCGACGGCGCCCTTGATGCCACCGGTCTTCGCGCGCGAGACATAGCAGGTCACGCCGGTGACCTTCGGGTCGTCCCAGGCGTCGACGACGATCTTGTGGTCCGGCCCGATCAGTTTGAAGACCGTGTCGACCTCGCCGATCGGGTCCGCGTGGGCGAGCGCGCAAAGGGTGAAAGGGGCGGCGAGGGCGGTGGCGGCGAGCAGGTGCGTTTTCATTCGGGTTCCGGGCAGATCGTCGAAGGTGGGGTCGGGCGCGGCCGATTCAACCGGCGTGATCGGTGGTCCTGATCAGCGGGCCCGATCAGCGGGCCTGATATTGCGTCTTGCCGAACAGCACCTCGCGCGCCTTGTCGTCCTGCAGCGGCTGGCGCAGCGAGGCCAGCACCTCGACGCCGCGCTGCACCGCGGGCCGCGCCGCGATCTCGTCGAACCAGCCTTTCAGATGCGGAAAATCGTCCCATTCGATGCCCTGGTTCTTCCACGAGCGCAGCCAGGGGAAGATCGCGATGTCGGCGATCGTGTATTGCGGGCCGGCGATGTACTTGCTCTTGGCCAGGCGCTTGTTCATCACGCCGTACAGCCGCTTGGCCTCGTTGGTGTAGCGCTCGACCGCGTAGCCGATCTTCTCGGGCGCGTAGATCCGGAAGTGATGCGCCTGGCCGAGCATCGGCCCGACGCCGCCCATCTGGAACATCAGCCACTCGAGCATCTCGTAGCGGCTGCGGGTGCTCGCCGGCATGAACCGGTTGGTCTTGCCGGCCAGGTACAACAGGATCGCGCCCGACTCGAACATCGAGATCGGCTGGCCGTCAGGGCCGTCCGGATCGACGATCGCCGGGATCTTGTTGTTCGGGCTGATTGTCAAAAATTCTGGGCTGAATTGGTCGCCGGCGCCGATGTCGATGGCATGGGCGCGGTAGGGCAGGCCGCACTCCTCCAGCATGATGTGAACTTTGTGCCCGTTCGGCGTGGCCCACGAATACACTTCGATCATATGTGTCGTTCCTCGATGCACACTGGGTGTGTTTTCGATCATCACTCTAGTTGATTGGGCGCCACCATGCTCGAATCCTTCAAACGCCTGTTTGCCGGCCGCGCGCCGGAGCCCCCCGATCACGACTACGAGGACGTGAGCGACTGGGCCAAGCGCCGCGGTTTCGGCTTCAAGCGGGCGCGCGGCGACGCCGGCTTCGTGATCGACGGCCAGCTCGAGGCCAAGCCCTGGCGCATCGAATGGGGCCCGCCGCAGCGCGAGTACATCCTCGGCCACGAGTTGCGCCTGCGCATGGAGCTCGAGCTGCCGTCCGACACCCAGATGCTGGTGCTCTCGCGCCCGCTGATGGACGCGCTGGAGCGCAAGACCTTCGAGGAGTTCACCGACAACGTCCAGACCCACATCGGCGGCAAGGTGCCCGAGGAAGTGCGCTGGCTGGTGATGTTCCCCAAGGTCAACCTGACGCCGATGAAGGGCATTCGCACGCGCTTCGGTGCGGTCGCGAGCACGGCCGAGGCCGGCTTCGGCTGGATCGAGGGGCCGCTCGAGAAGGCGCTGGGGCACGCCAGCAACGGCCTGCTGCGCAGCGAGCCGCCGTTCGTGCTGATGACGCTGCGCGGCCGCGCCTATCTGCGCATGCAGCTCAGCTCGCCCGACGCGCCCGACATCGCCGCGGCGCTCGCGCTGTTCGAGACCGCGGTCGCGCAGGCCCTGATCATCGCCGAGCGCACGCCGAGCAAGCCGCGCGATTTCGGCCACAGCTCGGCGACGACGGCGTGGCAGACGTTTCAGCCGTCGGACATCTCGGACCCTCGCAAGCGCTGAGCCGGCGCTTCTCCCTCGCCCCTCTGGGAGAGGGCGTAAGGCTCAAGCGTATTTGCCCAGTTCCATCTTCGCGATCGCGTTGCGGTGCACCTCGTCCGGGCCGTCGGCGAAGCGCAGCGTGCGCGCGCCGGCGTAGAAGCCGGCGAGCGGGAAGTCGTCGCTGACGCCGCCGCCGCCGTGCGCCTGCATCGCCCAGTCGATGACCTGCAGCGCCATCGTCGGCGCGACGACCTTGATCATCGCGATCTCGGCCTTCGCGGTCTTGTTGCCGGCGACGTCCATGATCCAGGCGGCCTTCAGGGTCAGCAGCCGCGCCATGTCGATGCGGCAGCGGGCCTCGGCGATGCGCTCGCGCGTGACGCCTTGCTCGGCCACGGTGCGGCCGAACGCGACGCGTGAGGACGCGCGCTTGCACATCAGCTCGAGCGCGCGCTCGGCCAGGCCGATCAGCCGCATGCAGTGGTGGATGCGCCCGGGCCCGAGCCGGCCTTGCGCGATCTCGAAGCCGCGCCCTTCGCCGAGCAGGATGTTGCTGGCCGGCACGCGCACGTTGTCGAAGGTGATCTCCATGTGGCCGTGCGGCGCGTCGTCATAGCCGAACACCGACAGCGGGCGCAGCACCTTGATGCCGGGCGTGTTGGCCGGCACCAGGATCATCGACTGCTGCGAATGGCGCGGCGCCTCCGGGTCGGTCTTGCCCATGAAGATGTAGATCTGGCAGCGCGGGTCGCCGGCGCCGCTGATCCACCACTTGCGGCCGTTGATCACGTAGTCGTCGCCCTGGCGCTCGATGCGCGAGGCGATGTTGGTCGCGTCGCTCGACGCCACCGCCGGCTCGGTCATCGCGAACGCGCTGCGGATCTTGCCGT
>DASYCA010000191.1:0-3761 GCA_036500445.1 Burkholderiaceae bacterium
GTGGCACTCCGGAGAGTTGCCAGATGGGTCGTTGGACGTCGCGCGACCTTACACCGGCTGGCCCCAGAATGCAGGTCATGGACTTTTCGCCCCAACGTAGGACAACCCGCCGCGCGCTGCTGGCCGGCGGGCTGTCGGCCGTCGCGTCGCTGGCCGTGCCCGCGCTGGCCCAGACGGCGCACCAAGTCCGGCCCTGGCCGGCGAACAAACCCGTGCCGGCGCTCGCGCTGACGGATCTGGACGGCAAGCCCTGGTCGCTCGCGTCGGCCAAGGGCCGGCCGGTGCTGGTGAATTTCTGGGCCAGCTGGTGCGAGCCCTGCCGTGCCGAGATGCCCTCGCTCGAGCTGCTGGCGACGCGCCAGGAGCACGCCGGGCTCGTGATCGTCGCGGTCAACTACAAGGAGCCGGTCGCCAAGATCCAGCACTTTCTCGAGGCGCTGCCGTTCTCGCTGCCGATCCTGCTCGACCCGGACGGCGACGCCGCGGCCGCCTGGACGCCGCGCATGTTCCCGACCACGGTGCTGATCGGGCGGGACGGCGTGCCGCGCGAGTCGGTCTTCGGTGAACTCGACTGGATGGCCGCCGAAGCACGTGGGCTGGTCGAGCCGCTGCTCGCGTCGCGATAATCGCGTCATCCACCCTTCATTCGGCGTCTTTTCTCAATTGAAGCATCACCTTGTCGGAGCGGTCCCATGACCCACGTCGGCTTTTCGATCAATGAAATCCTTGCGCTCGCGACCGCGGCGACCGGCGCCTGCTGGGTCGTCTGGAAGCTGCGCGCGCGCCGGCACGGCAACGTGCCGGAGAAGAAACCCTGGTGGGTCAGCTTCGGCGCCGAGCTGTTCGTCGTCGTCGCGCTGATGTTCACCTGCCGCGTCGCGGTCGCCGACTGGCCCAAGGTGCCGTCCGGCTCGATGGAGCCGACGCTGCGCGTGGGCGACTACCTGCTGGTGAACCACCTCGCGTACGGGCCGCGCCTGCCGTTCACGAACACCGCGATCGAATGGGGCCAGCCGCAGCGCGGCGACGTCGTCGTGTTCCGCTACCCGTTGAACGTCTCGGAGTTCTACGTCAAGCGCCTGATCGGGCTGCCCGGCGACGTGGTGAGCTTCGACGCCGGCGTGGTCAGCGTCAACGGCGCGCCCTTCGACGTGAAGATCGTCAGCGAGGGCGCCGACGACAAGGGCGCGCCCGAAGACCGCGGCCAGTGGCTGCTGCGCGAGACCGCGGCGGGCGACAGCCGCACGATCAAGGTCAACCCGTTCGTGATGGGGCGCGAATCGCCCAGCGGCATGGGCGACAAGTGCACGGTGCTGGGCGCCGCCGCGTGGCGCTGCACGGTGCCGGCGGGCGAGTACCTGATGATGGGCGACAACCGCGACAACTCGGCCGATTCGCGCGTCTGGGGCTTCCTGCCGCGCGACGAGGTCTATGGCAAGGCGGTGCGGGTGCTGTTCAACATCCACGACCTGTCGCGTCGGTTCGTGCCGCTATGACGGCGCCGCTGGACCTTGCCGGCAAGCACGTCCTGCTCGGGCTGTCGGGTGGCATCGCCTGCTACAAGGCCGCCGATTTCACGCGTGAGTTGATCAAGGCGGGCGCGACCGTGCAGGTCGTGATGACCGCGGGCGCCGAGGCCTTCATCACGCCGGTGACGATGCAGGCGCTGTCGAACCGGCCGGTCTACGCGAGCCAGTGGGACGCGCGCGAGCCGAACAACATGGCGCACATCAACCTGACGCGCGAGGCGGACGCGATCGTCGTCGCGCCGGCCAGCGCCGACTTCATCGCGAAGCTGGTGCAGGGCCGCGCCGACGATCTGCTGAGCCTGGCCTGCCTCGCGCGGCCGATCGGGCGCTGCCCCTTGCTGGTCGCGCCGGCGATGAACCGCGAGATGTGGGCCCATCCTGCCACCCAGCGCAACCTCGAGCAATTGAAACGGGACGGCGCGCTGCTGCTCGGCCCCGGCAACGGCGACCAGGCCTGCGGCGAGATCGGCGACGGCCGAATGCTGGAGCCGGTCGAATTGCTCGCCGAGCTGATCGCGTTCTTTCAACCGAAGAGCCTCATTGGCAAGCGCGTGTTGATCACCGCCGGGCCGACCTTCGAGCCGATCGACCCGGTGCGCGGGATCACGAACCTGTCCAGCGGCAAGATGGGCTTCGCGATCGCGCGGGCCGCGGCCGAGGCCGGTGCGCGCGTCACGCTGGTGGCCGGCCCGGTGCACCAGGACACGCCGCGCGGGGTCGTGCGGCTCGACGTCGGCACCGCGCAGCAGATGCATGACGCGGTGCTGGCCGAGGCTGCGGGGCACGACGTCTTCATCGCGACCGCCGCGGTCGCGGACTGGCGGCCGGCGACGCTGGCCGAGCGCAAGATCAAGAAGACCGCCGACCACGCGGTACCGACGCTCGCGCTGACCGAGAACCCGGACATCCTTGCCGCCGTCGCGCGGCTGCCGAAGCCGCCGTACTGCGTCGGCTTCGCGGCCGAAAGCCACGACCTGCTGAAGCATGCGCGCGAGAAGCGCGTGCGCAAGAACGTGCCGCTGGTCGTCGCCAACATCGGCCCGAGCGCGTTCGGCGCCGACGACAACGCGCTGACCCTGGTCGACGCCGCCGGCGAGCGCGAGCTGCCGCGCGCCGACAAGCTGACGCTCGCTCGCCGGCTCGTCGCCGAGATCGCAACCCGTCTGAGCATCCCCGCATGACGAGCGTCGATGTCAAGGTTCTCGACGCACGCCTGGCCGACCAGCTTCCCGCCTACGCCACGCCCGGCAGCGCCGGGCTGGATCTGCGCGCCTGCGTCACCGAGGCGCTGGTGCTCGCCCCCGGCGAGACCGCGCTGATCCCGACCGGCCTGTCGATCCACCTCGCCGACCCGGGCCTGGCCGCGATGATCCTGCCGCGTTCGGGCCTTGGCCACAAGCACGGCATCGTGCTCGGCAACCTGGTCGGCCTGATCGACTCCGACTACCAGGGCCCGCTGATGGTGAGCTGCTGGAACCGCGGCAATGCCGCGTTCACGATCCTGCCGCTGGAGCGCATCGCGCAGCTGGTGATCGTGCCGGTCGTGCAGGCGAGCTTTCGCGTCGTGACCGAGTTCGACGACTCGGCCCGCGGCAGCGGCGGCTTCGGCTCGACCGGGCGCGGCTGAAGCGAGCGCCGACGCCCGCTCAACGCTGGCGGATGGCCGACAGCGCCTCGAGCATGTAGCGGGTGGCCGCCTCCGGCCGGCCGCTGCGGTGCGCCAGGCCGAGCGGGCGCCACAGCCGCGGCGTCAGCGGCTTGACCACCATGCGGGCATCCAGCCCCGCCGCGGCCCCTTCGCGCGGCAGCAGCGCGGCACCGTAGCCGGCCGCCACCAGGCTCTTGATCGCGTCGTTGTAGTTCAGTTCGATGCGGGCCTGGGGCTGTTCGCCGGCGGCGGCGAACCAGTCCAGCGTCACGCGGTGCAACCGGGTGCTCGCGTCGTTCAGGATCAGCGGCCGGGCCGCGAGCCAGGCCGGCGTGACCGTTCGCGGCGCCGGCCACGCGCGCGGCAGGAAGGCCATCACCGGGTCGCGCCGCCAGGGCTCGATCTGCACGCCCTTGACGGCCGCTTGCGGCAGCGCCACCAGGCCGATGTCCAGCGTGCCCTCTTGCACGCGGGACAGGGCCTCCTGCGAGGTGAGGACCGCGACCTGCACATCGATGCCCGGGTGGTCGCGGCCCATCGCCTCGAGCGCTTGGGGCAGCAGCCAGGCGAGCGCCCCGGTGGAC
>DASYCA010000192.1:0-4014 GCA_036500445.1 Burkholderiaceae bacterium
CTGGGTGCGCTTCGCGCAGGGCTGGCGCGTCGTGGCCGCGCACGTCAGCCTGATAGACGGCTGACCTGGGTCGGGGCGCCTCGCTAAGATCGCGGAACATGACCGCCAACGCCACCCTGCTTCCACCCGCCCGCACCAACCTGGCGGAGCAGGTCTACGCGACGCTCAAATCCGAGATCAACGACTTCCAACTCGTCGCCGGCGACCGCTTCTCGGAGGTCGAGCTCGGCAACCGCCTGGGCGTCAGCCGCACGCCGGTGCGCGAGGCGCTGTTCCGCCTGCGCAACGAGGGCTTCCTCGACGTCGAACCCAAGCTCGGCTGGTTCGTCCGGCCGATCGACTTCGACAAGCTCGAGCACCTCTACGACCTGCGCATCGTGCTCGAGCTGTCCAGCGTGCAGCGCCTGTGCGCACGCAGCGGCGAGCCGCCCGAGCTCGAGGCGCTGAAGGAGATCTGGCTGGCGCCGGTGGCCGAGCGGCTGACCGACGCGCGACAAGTCGGTGCGAACGACGAGGCATTCCACGCCACGCTGGTGCGCGCCGCCGGCAACCCCGAGATGGCGCGCGTGCACTGGGACGTGACCGAGCGCATCCGCATCATCCGGCACCTCGACTTCACGCGGCTCGACCGCATCGAGGCCACCTACGTGGAGCACGGCAAGATCCTGCGCGCGGTGATCCAGCGCAAGGCCGATCAGGCGCAGCTGCTGCTCAAGTCGCACATCGACCAGAGCAAGGTCGAGGTGCGCAAGATCACCTTGCACACCTTGCATGAGGCGCGCACCCGGCTCGCGCGCTAATGCTTCGCGCGGCCCGGCGGCGGCGAGCCGCAGGCATGCCTCTTGCTGCATTCCAACTGGTATACCGATGCGTGCACCAAAGTGCCACGCGGTCCCCCACCACGCGGAGAACCCTGATGACGAATCCCCTCGATGCCTCACGCCGCCGCAGCCTGGCGCAGTTGTCGGCGCTGTCCCTCGCCTCGATCTCGCCCTGGGCGCTGCGCCAGGCGGCTGCACAGACGCCCTTGACCATCGGCGTGATCTATGTCGGCCCGCGCGACGACTTCGGCTACAACCAGGCCCAGGCCGCGACGGCCGCCGAGATGAAGAAGCTGCCGGGCATCAAGGTCGTCGAGGAAGAGAACGTGCCCGAGACCGCCGCCGTCACGAAGACGATGACCGGCATGATCAAGCAGGACGGCGCGAAGCTGCTGTTCCCCACGTCCTTCGGCTACTTCGACCCGTACATGCTGGCGATGGCCGCGAAGGAACCGGCGGTGCGCTTCTCGCACTGCGGCGGCATGTGGACCGAGGGCAAGCACCCGAAGAACACCGGCAGCTACTTCGGCTACATCGACGAGTGCCAGTACCTGAACGGCGTGATCGCCGGCCACATGAGCAAGAGCAAGAAGATCGGCTTCGTCGCTGCGAAGCCGATCCCGCAGGTGCTGCGCAACATCAATGCGTTCACGATGGGCGCGCGCTCGGTCGACCCGAAGATCACGACGACGGTGATCTTCACCGGCGAATGGTCGATGCCCGTGAAGGAAGCCGAGGCGACCAACAGCCTCGCGGACCAGGGCGTCGATGTCTTCACGATGCACGTGGACAGCCCGAAGGTGATCGTCGAGACCGCCGCGAAGCGCGGCAAGATGGTCTGCGGCTACCACGTCAGCCAGGCCAAGCTGGCGCCGAACGCCTACCTGACCGGTGCCGAGTGGAACTGGAACACCGCCTACAAGACCGTCGTCGACGCGGCGCAGGCCGGCAAGCCGCATCCCAACTTCCTGCGCGGCGGCCTGAAGGAAGGCTACGTGAAGATGAGCCCGTACGGCGCGATGGTGCCGGACGCGGCGAAGAAGATGGCCGACGAGATCAAGGCCAAGATGATCGCCGACAAGTTCGACATCTTCGCCGGCGGCCTGAAGAGCAACAAGGGCACGGTCGTGATCCCGGCCGGCGCGGCGCTGAAGCAGACCGACCCGACGCTCGAAGGGATGAACTACCTCGTCGAGGGCGTGATCGGCTCGGTCTGATCCGTTCAGTCCGCGCAGCACGAAGAGGGCCGCCATGCAAAAGAACGTCGCCGATACCTTGTTGCCGATCGGTGCGCTGATCGGCGCGCTCTTGCTGTTCGGTCTGTTCGTCTGGCTCGGCGGCGTCAGCCCGACCGACACCTGGCTGCTGCTGTTCAAGGGCGCGTTCGGCGACTGGTTCTCGTGGCAGAACACGCTGACGCGCTCGGCACCGCTGATGCTGACCGCGCTGTGCGTGGCGCTGCCGGCGCGCGCCGGCCTCGTGATCATCGGCGGCGAGGGCGCGCTGGTGCTGGGCGGCCTGGCCGCCGCCGCGGTGCCCTACCTGACGCCGCTGCCGGACAACGTGATCGGCACCGTGATCATCTGCGCTGCCGGCTTCATCGTCGGCGGCGCGTGGATCGCGTTCGCCGGCGCGCTGCGCCAGTACCGCGGCGTCAACGAGACGATCAGCAGCCTGCTGCTCGCCTACACCGCGATCGCGATCTTCAAGCAGCTCGTCGAAGGCCCGATGCGCGACCCGGCGACGCTGAACAAGCCGTCGACGCGCACGCTTGCCGACGGCATCCAGATCGGCGGCATCTTCGGGTCGGACGTGCACTGGGGCTTCGTGATCGGTGTCGTCGCCTGCATCGCGCTCGGCCTGTGGCTCGCGCTGACGGCGCGCGGCTTTTCGGTCCGCGTCGTCGGCGGCAACCCGCGCACCGCGCAGCTCGTCGGGCTGCCCGCGAGCGCGTTGATCCTGCTGGCCTGCGCGCTCGGCGGCGGCTGCGCGGGCCTGGCCGGCGCGATCGAGGTCGCGGCGGTGCACACGAACGCGAACGCGTCGTTGATCGCCGGCTACGGCTATGCCGGCATCCTGGTCTCGTTCATCGCGCGCCACAACCCGCTGGCCATCATCCCGGTCGCGATCCTGTTCGGCGGCTTCGGCGCGGCGGGCAGCCTGCTGCAGCGGCGGCTCGGCTTGCCGGATGCGTCGGTGCAGGTGCTGCAGGGGATCGCGTTCGTGCTGATCCTGGCGAGCGAGGCGCTGCGCGGCGTGGACTGGAAGGCCGCGGGCGAGCGCTTCCGGCGCTCGATGAAGCCGCGCGAAGTGCCGCTGAGCAGCACCGTGAAGCCCACCTGAGGACCCTCATGAGCGACATCCTGCTGCCCTTTCTCGCCGCCATCCTCGGCGGCGCGCTGCGCGTCGGCGTGCCCTTCCTGTTCGTGAGCCTCGGCGAGTGCCTGACCGAGAAATCGGGCCGCATCAACCTCGGCCTCGAAGGCGTGCTGGTGCTCTCGGCGATGGCCGCGTTCGGCGGCTGCTACCTGAGCGGCTCGCCCTGGGTCGGCGTGCTCGTCGCGGCCGCGACCGGCGCCGCGCTCGCGCTGCTGCACGGCCTGCTGTGCTCGCTGCCGCGCGTCAACGATGTCGCGACCGGCATCGCGCTGATGCTGCTCGGCACCGGTCTGGCGTTCTACCTCGGCAAACCGCTGATCCAGCCGCAGGCGGCGCAGCTGCCGCCGCTCGCGCTCGGCGCCTGGAGCTCGTCGGCGCTGTTTCAATCGGCACTGCAGGTGAACCCGCTGCTGCCGCTCGGGCTGCTGCTCGCGGTCGGGATGTACTGGGGCTTCGCGCACACGCGCTGGGGCCTGCTGGTTCGGCTCGCGGGCGATTCGGCCAGCGCGACCAAGGCGCTCGGCTACTCCGTCAACGGGATCCGCATCGCCTCGACCGCCGCCGGCGGCGCGATCGCCGGCCTCGGCGGCGCCTCGCTGACGCTGTTCTATCCCGGCAGCTGGAACGAAGGCATCTCCAGCGGCCAGGGCCTGATCGCGGTCGCGCTGGTGATCTTCGCGCGCTGGAGCCCGCTGCGCTGCGTCGGCGCCGCGCTGCTGTTCGGTGGTGCCGGCGCGATCGGCCCGGCGCTGCAGTCGATCGGGATCAGCTCGGGCTACAACCTGTTCAGCGCCGTGCCCTACGTGCTGACGCT